>JAFDZY010000411.1 GCA_018266685.1 Bacteroidota bacterium | reverse complement strand
TGCGTAGCGATGGTGCAGGGAATCGCCGTGTCGGCGCTTATGTCGGCGGCCATGCGCCCGAATTCAATGGCGCGCATCAATTGGGGCCCGTTCATCACGTAGCACTCCCTTGTGCGCGCTGGATGAACGCTCCCTGCAGACCTCGTCAGCCTCGTCATCCCATAGGCCGGCCTGGCGTTGACCTGCGGGCTGTAGTTCGCTCAGCATCACGGCCGCCTTCTTGTATTCAAAACCTGGCCGATAGATGTGCTTCAGCGCCCGGATGGCGTAGGCGGCCAGGGCCCTGCTATCAGCCGTGGGCTCGGGTATCGGATGAGGCAACGGTCGTCCAACAAGTGGAAAAAATCGAGGCCGTCACAGGCAACCTCATGCCATTTTCAAGTCTGGACTTTGCCGAACTTGCCGACGACCACGCCCCAGACTTCAAGCTCCATGCCCTCCGTGATTTCAAGCGGCTTGAAGCTGGGGTGGCCGGCCACGAGGAAGACGTGGCCATCGGAGGTGACGTGGTACTTCTTGACCAGGCGCTCGCCGTTAACGAAGGCCACGACGATTTGGCCGGACTGCGGGTTCTTGCTGCGGTCCACGACGACGAAGTCGCCGTCGTAGATGCCGAACTCCTGGACAGAGGGGCCGTCAACCTGGAAGAAGACGGTGCTTTTCGGGCGTGCAATCAGGAACTCGTTGATGTCGAGCTCGCGGTCTTTGAAGTCCTCTGCGGGGGACGGGAAGCCAGCGGACACCTTGGAGAGGCCCACCGGAAGCTCCAGCTTCGGAGCTTGCAGGGCCGGAAGCCAGGCCTCTGCTGGCAAAGGTGGCTCTTGGTTGGCAGCAGGTGTCTTGAGTGCATCCAGGTAGGCGCTGATGGCTGGCTTGGCACTCTGGGGGACGCGCAGCGTGGTCGTAGGCTCGCCGAACGCCGCCTTGCGTCCTGCTCCTGGTCTTGCTCCGCCGCGGTGGTCTTTTGAATTCGTCACATATTCATTTTAAGCGACCATTTTGGTAGGGTGCAGCAGAACCTCATTTCAAAAGATGCCCGGTTAGACGCCATGCCTCGGTTTGCACTATCTCATTTCGGTACCAAATCATTGTTCCCATCCAGTGGTCACGCCACTCCCAAAATCCAGCCCTCTGCCTTGGCCAGCAGTTGCATCCCGGGGTCCAGGCTGGGATGGAGCGCAGTCTGTAGCTCACCGGTCGTATCGACCTGCTTCAGCCAGCTTGCAATCGCGTAAGCATCGTGCTGGTCACCAATCATGCCTGGTGCCGGTGGAAACCGGTGCTTGTAGAGTGCCGGGTAAGCCTCGACGATGGTGGATGTTTTCTCGGGCACGGTGAACCCATCGAATGGCCAGAAGTGGACTTTCTGCCCCAGCCGCTCCCTCAGGAACAACAACCAGGGAATACCGGAGTGGGTGGACTTGGCGACGGAGCCTTGGCAGTCGAAATGAAAAACCGATTTACCCTTGCAACGCAGCTCTGTCTCGCGGCGCCATTTGGCACTGCCTGAGCGAGCGGCACCATTGCCGACAGAACCATCACGGACAAAGTCCACGTACACGTAGGGCTGGTCGGTCGGCCAGTGATGGTGAAAATCCCGAAGGAATGTGTCCCAGTCGGGCGGTATCTGGTAGGTCTCGAAGTACCGGAGCGGAAACGAGAAGCCGTGGTCGATGCCCACAATCGTTGGTATGGGCTCGCTTAGTTTTTCGAGCAACCAATGCGCCACTTCCTTGCGCGTCCAGTAGCGCCTGGGGCTGGGTGGGGGAGGCACTTCGGTGGCGTCGTCTGCGCTGGTGGCCATGTATACGCGCAGGCCCTTCAGACTGCTTGAAGGTGTTTCGGCACCAGAATAGTCGATGCCGATGTAGCGTTGGAAGTGTTCTGTTGCCATATTGTGTAAGTTCACGTCCAGTTGGGCTTGTTGCCCAATACCGCAGCCACCTCAGCCCAAACGCCGGTCACCTTCTCGGCCTCAGCATGGTCGCGAAGAAACGCGATAGCAACAGGAACAGGGCCTATGACTTCATAGCCACCGATTTCCATGTTGGGGCGGCCAACAACTGGTGGCAATGCCTCGTCCCACCCGTCAAAGCTGGGCCATGGCACGATGAACTGTCTGGTGTCTTTGTGCTGAACACGGACCCAGCCACTGCCGTCTTGAAATTTGAACGCTGCCACTGAGGTACCTGGCTTCATCCATGGCCAAGGAAATACTCCACGCGGGGCCATGCTTCCGACCGCTGCGGGCCACTGTACCAACGGCGTGGTTGGCGCCCTCGTCACAGGCACGGGCCTGGTTGCAGCTTCACGCAGACTTTGAAGTTTGAGTTGCGCTTCTTGGCGGAGCCGGGCCTCTTCCGCCTCGAAGCGGGCCACCAACGCCTGGGTATTGTGTGCAAGCAGTGCGCGCTCTTCCGATGTCAACACCTTGCCGTTACCACCCCAGTGCTGGGCCTTTCCCAGGGCCTTCAGATTACCGTAGCGCTTTTCGAAGCAGGTCGAGCCCAGCACCAGCAGCTGCTCACCTTCTTTGACGACGTGGATGGCCTTGTAGACAGTGTGATGGCAGCCGGGTTGGGCGCAGTAGACCCGCTCTGACTTGTCTACCTCAACGATTGCCAATAGGCACGGGCTGTCAGTCGTCATGGCGTGACTGTGGACTGTTCATCAGTGCGGGCACGAGCTATTCCGCCAACGCTTTCAACAATGCATCTCGGCCGTCCTGATAGAACTCGATGTCGAGCTTGGTAGCCATGTCGTCGGACAAATCGAAGAGTTGACGACGGCATGAAACCGGCAACAGGAGCGCTTTCGCCCCCTTCTCTACCGCCATCTCAGCGATGGTGACCGCGTTGTGTATGGGCTCGATGGTGCCGCCAAGGGTGACTTCACCCACCACAACCAGGCCACCTCGGACCGACTTTTTCAGCAAGGCGCTTGAGAGCGCAATCAGGGCGGCGACGCCCGTCTTGGCTCCAGACTTGGCAGCATCAAAGCCTCTGAGCTGCACCGAGAACTCATGTGACCTGGGGTCCCTGTCGCCAACCAGTTGCTGAGCACGGGCATAAAGGTTTTGCTCTGCGCAACGGATGGACTCTTTGAAAGCAGCAGGCACCGGGTTGTTCAGAACCTTCACCCCACCGCCTGGTCCTTCATTTACTTCAAGCCTGAACAGGCCGGGGTGTTCCTCTTCGCCACCAGGGCTCATGGTCCAAATCTGGCCGCACTCCAGGGGTTCTTCACTGATGCCCCCTTGGCTTTGCAGTTCCGGGGTGCTGACGAACTTTTCGACGCCCTCAGACCCTATCGTGTAGCTGAAATGGGTATTGCGAAACTCGGCAGCCCCAATGCGCTTTTGTTGCTCTTTGACCCGGCGCCGGACTTCCAGTGCCAGTCGAACAGCCCACTCCAGGTCTTCCTCACTGACCGTCATGTCCGCGCCGGGGTAAAGCAGCTTCAGAAGACCACTTACTGTCTTGTTGACCCCATTCAGGTCGCGGCCCGACAGGGCTCCGCCCCATCGCACTCGACCCTGCAGTACGGATACGCGGCTCTGGTTGCGTAGCTGCGTGAAACACTCCGACAGGAAGTCGCTCACCAACCCGAAATGGGAGGTGAACAGGCCAGGGCTGAGTTTGGGAACATCCCAGCCGGGCAAGAAGCAGTGGATACGGTCCATGAACGCGGTGTCATTCCGCATCTCTGGAGGCAGTGGTCCAAACAGGTGGCCAATGCGCTGCTGATGCTCGACATCGACGTCGAAGTTACCCACCAGCACAATCGAGCCGTCTGCACGGATGCTCTCTTTGCCACGGGAGAACTCTCCGCTCTCCATGTAGCCCTTCATGATGTTGACGCCGTCCTTCTGGTCGAAAGAGACACCGGACACCTCGTCAAAGCAGACTACGTCGTATTGGCAAACCAAACCACGTGCGCCGTTTTGGTTGTTGACGAACATTTTCGCCACCGTGGCTTTGCCACCCGAAATCAGATGCGCGTACGGAGAGACTTGCTGGAACAAATGGGACTTACCTGTCCCCCTGGGCCCGAGTTCAACCAGGTTGTAGTTGCGCTCAACAAACGGCACCATCCGCAACAGCAACGCGTCTTTGGCGCGGTCCGACAAGGTCTCTGGTTCGAAACCCACGCTGCGCAAGAGCAGGTCGCGCCATTCGCTGGTAGAGAACTGGGCTCGGCCCTGCGCTAAGACATCCAGGGTCTCCCGCTTGGACAGCTGGATGGCCCTCAGGGATTCAATACCAAAGGGGCGTCCGCCTTTTTCTTGGGCAATGGAGGCGTCGTATCCGAGGCTGACTTCGGCATAAAAGCCACCGGTCAGCATGCGCTCGTTGTCCTTCACCATCTCGGGCGTCAGCCGCACGTCGTTCAGCCGCAGGCTGGGCAGGCTGGCCACATACGAGTCGGTCTTTGAGTCCAGCCGCGCCGTGATGATGTCGATGATTTTCACGGAGCCCGATTCGCGCGCCCGGGCCTTGAAGAGCTCTTCCTCCCCCGCCTTCACAGTGCGCGATGCCAGCTGACGTTGAACGATGTCCAGGCCCTCCTGGATTTCAGTTTCATCTGTCGTGGCGCAGTAGCGGCCCAGGAGAAACTCCACCACATAAGTGGGTACCGGGAACTGGCGGCTGAAAGTGCGCACCAGGTCTTTGCGCACCACGTAGCCCTCAAAGGCGCTTGTGGCCTTACGGTCCAAGTCGTCAAGTTGCATCATCAGTGTCCTCCCACCGTGGTGACCTGCTTCTGCAGCACTTCACCTTCGGCGCTGAGCACCACCACTACGGCAGCAGCACCCATATATTCATCGTCGGCCACGGCCAGGCTGGCCTTGCCCCCATCGAGGGGCTTGTCGCTCGCCGCAAGCGAACTCGACGCCAGGGCCGCCTTGGTGCGGATGTCTACCCGTTGGCCAGGAGCAGCACCGTCTGCCACCACCGTGCAGCGCAAACCCTTCCAAGTCACTGATTGGATGGTGACCACTGCGGTCGAATTTGTTGCACCAGCACTGTCCAGCTGTAAAACAGGCACCAGGCACTCCTGCAAGCTGAGGCCCCCGTGGGCGTACTCTGCACCGGCAATGAAGCTCGATACACCCGGCGCATAGGCCACCTGAACATCCTTGCACCAGTCCCAGCCGAAGGTCAGCGGAGTGCCATGCGCACTGTCCTTCAAGACGGCGCAGCGCCCCCAGCGGGTTTCTGTCTGGTGCTTGGCCAGTTCGGATTTCGGCAGTCCCCCGGGCATCAGCAGCCAGCCGTGGTCGGTCACGATGCGAATGCGTTTCCAGCCCGCCTCCACAAGCTCGCCGACCCGTTCGACCACCTGGTCCAGTTGGGAGTCGAGGTCGCGCGCCAAACGCAGTCCGTGTTCGTGACCGTAGTGGTCCAAGTCGCCCGCTTCGGTCCAGGCCTGGCCTTGCGGGTCTCCGGTCTCGTGCTTGTCCAGCGGCTGCACGCCCCGGTCGGTCAGCAACTTGCGGAAGTTGTGGCCCGACAGCGGTTTGCTATCCGCAGCCACTCTGGGCTCAAACTCGGTGTCGGCCGCAGTTCCGGCGATGTGGGCAGCCACGGGGGAACACCATGCTTTGCCAGAGGCCGTCACCGACGGCAGGCTCGTCCAGCGGGCTGAGAGGTTGGTTTCGCCCAAGACTTGCAGTCGCGGCTGAAGCTGCACCGCCACGTCGTAGCGCAGCCCATCGACAAAGACCGTGCAGGTGCCCGCACCAAGCCCACTGGCATCTTTCGTAGGCAGTGGCGGTAAACCACCTTCCGCCTTGACCGCCTCTTGCAGCCTGCGCGCGACTTCTTCAATCCACGGCAGGTACATCGCGCGCAGTGCGGCGCCCACCGCTTCCAGGTCGGCCTTGGCATGCACGCAGGCCAGTGCATGCAGTGCCGCCTGGTCCACTTGCCAGCCAGACTGTTGGTAGCTAGCGGCCAGGTCGGCGGGCGTCTGACCAATTGGCAGCGTGCTGCTGCGCTCGGCCACCAGAGCCAGATGCCCCAAGGCCTCGGCCAGCGGCGAACGCCCCATGCTCGCCCACAGCCAGCCCCGGCGCAAACCATGTTCCTTCTCCGCTGCCAACACCGCTGCACAGGCTTTTGGCGCCATCATGCTGGCGCAGGCTGACAGGGTATAGCGCAGGGCCGCTTCGCTTTGCTCATTGACCTGAGGGTACCCCGCCAGCAAGCCTTGGTCCGGGAACAGGCCCAGTTCCGGCGGCTGCACCTTGGCCAACAGCCCGAAAACGTTGGGGAAGCTGCTGTACGAGTCCCGGTAAAGCTCGGCAACCGCAGCCCACTTGCCTTCGGCCTTGGCCAGCCGCTCTGCGGCCACCAGCACGCCGTCGGCCACCGGGTCGAAGCCAAAATCCATCTTGCAGAGCTTGGTGAACACATCCCACAGCACATCGCTCCATTGGCTGCGGGCCGCGTCGGGGGCATTCATCCAGAGCAGCAGGTCACGGGTGGGGTTTGGTAACAACAAGGTCTGCAACCATTCTGCGTTGATGGTTCGGCCCTTGAAATCGTCTACGCTGCGTTCCCATAGAACCCCCGCTAGCGAGGCTTGGCCGAGGGCCTCTTGCGTGGCTTTATCCTGCGCCACTTCCAGGCCAAGACCACCGTTTTTTGATGAGAGAAACGAGCTGAGCGTCCAGTCTTTACCGTTTGCCTGACTCCAGAAAGCGCCACGGTACTGCAATTCCGCTAGCGGCTGCAAATCACGAGGGCAACTTTCTATGGCACGCAGGTCTGAACGGCTCACGCCTGGCAGGTACAAAACACATGGACTGTTGTCACCGCCCATGTCTGATACCAGCCCGGCAACAGCGCATTTCAACCAAATTGCTGGACCTTGGCGTGCTGTCGAATCGAATGCACCCAATTGAGCAATACCGGGAATCTCCGCATGCAATCTGGCTATGACAGGTGCCCACTGCGCATCAGCATCTGTCCACAGAACAGCGGCCGGCCTGACTTGCACTGACCCATTGACCTTTGCGGCGTCGTTGAGTGCGATGGCCAGTGCTTGGAAGAGCGTAGGAGACTTTGTCATTCGTATTCCATGCCTCAGCCGAGAAGCGAAGCCTGCGGGCTCCGTGCGTAGCGGACAGGTTTCTTGAGTTTTTCTACTTGCCCCAAGTCAACAGCCTTCCTAAGCCATGCTTTGGCCTGCCCCTTTTCCAGGCCAAGGCGTTGCGCAACGTCCTCTTCTGACAGCGGCCCGGCTATCAGAGCTGATGCGAGCTTCACTAGGAAGTCAGCATACATGTCCAGCGAAGCTGGGACGGCACTGACGGGGGTAACGACAGGGATAGGCACTGCATTTGAACCCGTGTCCATCGATGGGGCAATATCACTAGGAGCAGACTTCTTCGGCTGATTCAACAAAGGCTCGCTGCAAGGTGCATGTTCCTCAACGACTGCTCCAACAGCACTATTCGCCTCGGCTTCACAGGGACTCTCACCGTCAGATGGCAATGATTGCTGGGGATGAGCAGCCTCGGACACCCCATTGGTCGCTGGCGCGGCACGCTCAAAAAATTCGACGAGCCCCTGCCCTTGACCGGGCGCATAGGTGAAAGCGATACCCCCTTTTTCCACTAGCGCTGCGTTCCCCGCGCCATTACCCGGTGTCCGTACATAAAGCGGAACCCATTTGTGGCTCAGTGCCTCTAGGGCTCCTTCCCACGTACCACCACTGCCCAGCGCTGAATCAATCACCAAGGCTCTGTCCGATAAAGCGTAGATGTACTTGTTGCGCCCCATGGCATTGCCAGCATTGAATGCCGCTTCGGGGTAGAACGGGGAGACGAGAACGAGTCGCCCCTCTTGCAAGCCCAGCCTGTTTTGTCGGTTCACACTGGTTTTGAGTAAGTCATTGGCCAGAACGCCAATGGTGTGGCCTCCGGCCTCGGTGGAACCCTGCATGGCAGCCGCGTCAACGCCGCGTGCACCGCCAGAGACCACTCCCATGCCTTCCCGTGCGCACAAGGCGGCAACCTCTCGGGTGAACTCTAGAGCAGCCTCGGTGGCATCCCGGGAGCCAATGATGGCCAAACCACCGATATCAAGAAGCTCCTTGTTCCCCGCACCGTATAGCAATGGTGGCGCAGCATGCTTGAGATGGCGCTTCAAACGCTTTGGAAACTCCGCATCGCCGCGCGACATGACCCAGAGACCACCACGGCTCCAGCGTTCCAAAGCCAGAGCCATCGCAGTGCCACGCCCTAGCAAGAAATCAATGCGTGTCCGCTCCAGCTTCGCTTCCTGGACCGCCTGCAGTTGTTCCCTGCCACCCTCGGTCATAAGGTCGGCGGGACGGAGGTTGCACGCGTTCAGCCATTTCGCAAATTCACCGTACTCGCGGGCCGACAGCGGTTGATACGGCTCATGCCGCTCGCCGCCAAAACGCCCGCACAGCAGCAGGACAATTTCGGTATCTGCACTTAAGGCCTGATGGCTCATTTCATACTCATTTCATTTGGCCGAAGTGGTGGCCAAGGCGAAGGGATATACCGCAGCCGTTCCTGCCTGCCGGAGCAACGCAGCTGCCAAGGTCAACGTCCAGGCCGAGTCGACCACATCGTCCACAAGCAAGACCGCGCCCTTTGGTAAGGCACCACGCTGAACCGTGAAAGCGCCATCCAGGTTGTTGCACTGGTGATAGCGGTTCTCCATCTCTTTTTGTGGCTCTGTATCTCGGGTTTTCTGGATGACGGCATGAAACGGAACACCCAGGGCTGCAGCCAACTTGGCGGCGAAATCTGGCACCAGATTAGGGTGCCGATTAGACGGGATACACGTTACCCATGCCACACGCGCTGCCTCACTCCATCGATTGCGAATGAGGTCCATCGCAGCACCCACAAGTTCATCATCAAAGCGCCCTCGGGCTTTTCCTTGGGCCACAAGTTCGCCCCACTCTGGCTCTCCCCAACGAGAAAGCACGCGCCCCTCTTCGCCACGCAAAGACGTCGGAATGTTGTATGCGGTCCATCCAAACTGCGCGCAGTATTGGACAAAAGCAGCGCGGTCCCAACCACTCGGCCACCTGAAAGATATCGATGCAACGTTCTGGCCCCAGGTGTTTGACCTTGAACGGAAGGTGGTCCTGACTGAGCAGGTGGGTCACAGCTTTGCGGCTTTTGCCCAACACCTGGGCCAGGTCCTCGGCATAAAGGACCAGCCGGTCGGGAAACATCCGCTGCAAATGGGCCAAAACCTGGGTTGGAGGCATCTTGGTGAGGACGAAAAAAAACCACCAGAAAACCACCGGAAGGTGGGTTTTGGTGGCTTTTTTCAACCAGCTTTCGCTATCATCAGCAACTCACGGGCGCTTCGAAAAGCTTGTAAGTTGTTGATTTTATTGAATTGGCGGAAACGGAGGGATTCGAACCCTCGATGAGGCTCTACACCCCATACTCCCTTAGCAGGGGAGC
>JAFDZY010000410.1 GCA_018266685.1 Bacteroidota bacterium | reverse complement strand
TTTCCAGACAGCACTTATCCAGAAAGGTGGAGGGTTCAGGCCCTGTGAAACCTTGGCAACCGGCCCGCCGAAAGGCGGACATCGGTGCCAACTCCTGCCCCGGCAACGGGGAGAGATAAGACGATTAAAGACCTTCAACGGTCCCTATCGGCTTATCCGGCAGGGACCGTTCGCTTTTTGCGGCGGTCCTTGGCGGAGGCTTTTCCGGTGCGGTGGTGTCCTCAACACCGAAAACCCGTACGGGCGGATCATGTTCCGCCCCGACAAACAACCAGAGAAAAGCCATGAGAACCGAGACCCGCCTTTTGCACACCCTGCCGCACGACCCCCTCACCGGCGCCGTCAGCGTGCCTATCCACCAGACGAGCACCTTCGAGCAGGAGGCGCCCGGCGTGAACAAAGGCTTCGACTACAGCCGTACCAACAACCCCACGCGCCAGGCCTTCGAGCAGCTGCTCGCCGAGCTGGAGGGCGGCATCCGCGGCATCGCCTTCAGCAGCGGACTGGCCGCCGTGGACGCCGTGCTCAAGCTCCTCAGCACCGGGGATGAGATCATCGCCGTGGACGACATCTACGGCGGCACCTACCGCGCACTGCACACGATCTACAACCGCCTTGGCATCACCGTGAAGCACGTGGACACCAGCGATCCCGGCAACGTGCTGGAGGCCATTACGCCGAAGACCAAGCTCGTGTGGTTGGAGACGCCGACGAACCCCACACTGAAGGTGAGCGACATCCGCGCCATTGCGTCCATCACCCAGGCAGCCGGGGCGCTGCTGCTGGTGGACAACACCTTCTGCTCGCCCGTGGCGCAGCAACCGCTCAAGCTCGGCGCGGACCTCGTGCTGCACAGCATCACCAAGTACATCGCGGGCCACAGCGATGTGATCGGCGGCGGCATCGTGGTGAAGGACCCCGAACTTGGCGAACGCATCAAATACATCCAGAACGCCACGGGTGCCGTGCTCGGCCCGCAGGACAGCTGGCTCGCCATCCGCGGCGCGCAAACGCTGCACCTGCGCTACGAACGCATCAGCGCCAATGCGCAACGCGTGGCCGAATTCCTGCTGGGCCATCCCGATGTGGCGGGCGTGAATTATCCTGGCCTGCGTGCGCATCCCAACCACCTGGTGGCCCGTTCGCAGAGTTCCGCCTTTGGCGGTGTGATCAGCTTTTGGCTGAAGGACGATCGCGAAGAGGCCGCCGTGGAACTGGTGAAACAGACCCGCCTGTTCACCCTGGCGGAAAGCCTCGGCGGCGTGAAGAGCCTGGTGTGCGTGCCCGGCTGCATGACGCACGCTTCCGTGCCCCGCGAGGCACGCCTCGCCGCCGGGATCAATCTCAGCCTCGTGCGCATCAGCATCGGCCTGGAGCATGCGGACGACTTGGTGGAGGACCTCGCACAGGCACTGGCGCAAGTATCGGAAAGCTTCACCGTGCAAGTACCGGCTTGAGCCATGGACAACATCCCTTTGACTATCGGGACCTTCGGCCACGGCTGCGTGGGCCAGGGTTTCCTGGAACTGCTGCACGCCAGCGGCGGATCTTCCGCACAGGTGAAGCACGTGTGCGTGAAGGACCGCCAACGCACGCGGGACGTGGGCACGGCGCACCTCACCTACGAGGCGTTGGACATCCTCGCCGACAAGGAGGTGGGCGCCATCGTGGAGCTCACCAACGATCCGGCCCTCGCGGTCCATGTGATCCGCCATGCGCTGGCCAACGGCCGCGACGCCATCACCGCCAGCAAGAAGGTGGTGGCGGAACACCTCACCGAATGGATCGCACTGCAACGTGGCACGGGGCGGGCACTGCTGTACGAGGCTGCTTGTGCCGCCAGCATCCCTGTGTTGCACACCCTGGAAACGCATTTCATCGGGGAGGAAGTCCGGCGTATCGACGGCATCCTCAATGGCACCACCAACTACATCCTCACCAAAATGGAGGAGGAGGGGCTCGATCCGCAAGTGGCGTTGCATCAGGCGCAACTGGCGGGCTTCGCCGAGGCGGACCCCGCGGCCGACCTTGATGGAGACGACGCCCGCTACAAGCTCGTGCTGCTCATCGCCCATGCCTTCGGCACCGTGCTCAGGCCGCATCAGGTGCTGCGACACGGCATCACCGCGCTCCATGTGGACGACCTGGCCTTCGGTGCCCGCAATGGTTGGTGCCTGCGGTCGGTGGCGGTCGCATGGCGCAACGGACAAGGTCGAATGGCGGCGTACGTGCTGCCCACCTTCGTGGAGGCCGATCATCCCTTTGCCCGTGTGCGCGAGGAGTACAACGCCGTGCGTATTGAGGGCGCATACTCCGGCGTGCACCTGCTGCAAGGCAAGGGCGCGGGCCGCCTGCCCACGGGGCTTGCCGTGCTGGGCGATGTGCAACGCCTGGTGCGCGGTGGCGGCTACGCCTATGCCAAGGTGAACGGCCGTGCGCCGTTGACATCCGAAGGGCAGGACCTGTTGCCCGTGTATCTCCGGCTGCCGGAAACGCACCAGGAATTGCTCCGGCATTTCGACCGCTTGTGTTCCATTGAAGCCGACGAAGGGCGGATCCGCGTAACCGGCACCATCGCCTTGGCGGAATTGGCCGACCTGCTCGGCGACAACCGCGACGGTTTCCAAGTGATCGCCCTGCCCCATCTTCGCGCCGTCAATTGAAACCGGGGGGGATGAAAGTGTTCAAGTTCGGGGGGGCCAGCGTGAAGGACGCGGCGGGCGTGCGCAACGTGGCCAAGGTGCTGTCGCATTTTGCGCAGGACGATCTATTGATCGTGGTGAGCGCCATGGGCAAGACCACCAATGCGCTGGAAGAGGTGGTGAAGGCCTTCCGCGAAGGGCGCAACGCGAAACCGTTGATCCTCGCGTTGCAGGGCATGCACGCATCCGCATTGAAAGAGGTGGCTCCGGAGGATAGTGATTCCGCGTCGGCGTTGATGTTGTCCTTCGAGGCGCTGAAGCAATATATGGCGCAGCCTGTGCAGCATGCGGAGGACCGCGACTACGACCACATCGTGTCCTTTGGTGAAATGTGGAGCACGCTGATCGTGAGCGCCTACCTGAACAGCGCGGGCTACGCGAACCAGTGGGTGGACGCGCGGAAGATCATCACCACCGATGCGCGCCACCGTGCGGCCAATGTGCAATGGGATGCCTTGGAGGCGAATTGCGCTACGCACCTGCCCTCGTTCGAGCGCCATCCGCACCGCATCGTCACGCAGGGTTTCATCGGGCAAACCGAGGACGGCTTCACCACCACACTGGGCCGTGAAGGCTCCGACTTCAGCGCGGCCATCTTTGCTTATGCACTGGGTGCGGAGAGCGTCACCATCTGGAAGGATGTGCCGGGTATGTTCAATGCCGACCCGAACAAGTTTCCGGACACCAAGCTGCTTTCCCACATTAGCTACAAGGAGGCCATCGAGCTGAGCTACTTCGGCGCCAGCGTGATCCACCCGCGCACGCTGCAGCCGCTGCAACGCAAAGGAATCCCGTTGTACGTGCGTTCATTCATCGACCTGGCTGCACCCGGCACCACCATCGACCATCTGAGCGATCACGATTCATTGGTGCCCTCGTTCATTGTAAAGCCCGGCCAATTGCTCATCAGCATCACCCCGCGCGACCTCAGCTTCGTGGTGGAGGAGAACCTCAGCGGCATCTTCAAGCTCTTCGCAAAGCGCAACGTGCGCATCGAGCTGATGCAGAACAGTGCAGTGGCCTTTACCGTGGCGGTGGACGATACGCCGCGCGCCCGCCTGCTGATCGAAGAACTGCGCAAGGAATACGAGGTGCGCTACAACGAAGGCTGTGCGCTGCTCACCGTGCGCCACTTCGATGAAGCGACGCTGGACCGGCTGCTGAACGGAACTGAGCCGCTGATCGAACAGCGCAGCCGTGTTACTGCGCGGTTCGTGGTGAAGTGAACGGGGCCGCGAATAGCTTCGCGCCATGGGAACCCCCAACTTTCTCCGCGCTTGCTTTCTCACCGTGCCGCTTATACTCTGTGGCGCGGGCGCGGCACAGGCACAACCTGCGGCAACGGACACGGTGAAGGCAGCCGTTGCCGCACAACGCGCGGCCTTGACACGCGCCGACAGCGCGGGTGACCGGAAGGCCGCGTTTGAGGCGAGGATGCAACTGGCTTCGCTTTCCGGCCGCGCGGAGGGCAACGCGTTGTTGAAGCAGGCAGCGGCATTGGCGGACAGCATGGACCGCCCGGACCTGGGCGCGATGGCACGCCGTGTGCTCGCAACGAGGATGGCTCAGGCCGGGGCGTTCAGCACCGCGTATGCGGAAGTCCTTCTTGCCGATTCCCTGAGGGCGGTGAGCAATGGACGCGAGGCTTCTTTGGCGGAAGATCGGCAGGCGGAGGAATTGCGCCGCTTAGTAGCGGAGCGCGACAGCTTGGAGCTGGCGGCCGGTTCGCGCGAACGCGGCATGGCGCAGGCCATCGCCGTGCTCCAACAGCAGTCGGACAACTGGATGTACAGTGCGATCGCTGCGCTGGTCACGGGGCTTTTATTGGTGATCGGCCTGCTGTACCGCATGGGCCGCACCAGTGCCAAGTTGCGCGGTGCCATCAGCGAGCTGCGTGCGGAAGTGGACACATTGAAGGCGAAGTCCGTGCGTCCTGCCCCGGTGGCTCCTGCAAAGCCTGAGGCCCCGTCCGCCGTGGTCGCTGCGGAAGCAGCCATGGAAAAGGTCGCAGGGGACAAGTTCCGCCAGGATGCGCCGGAGCGCTTGACCACCTTGCAAGAAGCCCGCAAGCGCGGCGATGTGGACAAAGCACTGCGTGTACTGGCCACGTTGAAGCCGCAGTTGCTCGCTTACGATGCGGCGCGGTTCTCCCCACTGATCACCTCACTGCGCGCGCCCAATGCACCGGCCCATGCTGCGCAATGGAACGCGGACCTCGATCAACTTGAGGCCGCCATCCGTGAGCTATGGGCGCACCACGGAAAGCAATAGTTCACATAGAGAGCTCCCCCGCATTCATCCTGCACATCCTGTTCATCCTGTCAAAAAGAGAATATGCGGCTCTCGCTGTATTCATCCTGCACATCCTGTTCATCCTGTCAAAAAGAGAATATGCGGCTCTCGCTGCATTCATCCTGTACATCCTGTTCATCCTGTCAAAAAGAGAATATGCGGCTTTCGCTGCGTTCATCCTGCACATCCTGTTCATCCTGTCAAAAAAAACAGGAGCATCCATGTCCGGGATCGTGTCCCATCTACCGGCTGGGGCCCAACAGGGCCAAGGCCTTCCCCGGGTCATCGGTGATCAGCCCGTCCACGCCCAAGGCGATCATGCGGCGCATGTCCGCCTCCTCGTTCACCGTCCAGGTGAGCAGACTGATGCTCCGTTCGCGCAACGCAGCCACCAACGTTTCATCCACCTGCTGAAAGCAAGGGCTGTAATAGGCCGGCGTGAAGCTCAAGTGGTCCAGTGTAAATGCAAGTTCGCACGTCCCCTCCACCAGAAAGGCCAACGGGATTGCAGGCGCGACCCGGTGCAACTCCTCCAGGACCGCAGGGTCGAAGCATTGGACCAGGCAGCGCTCCGTGAGGCCCGTCCGCACGATCTCTTCCAAGACCCTTGCCGCAAATGCAGCAGGGTGGGGTTGGTACGTGCCGTACAACTGCGGATCGCTCTTGATCTCGATGTTGAATTTCGGAGAGAGATTGTTCGTGCTTGCCGCAAACTCAGCAACCACTTGCACCACCTCCGCAAGCGTGGGCTTGGGCACAGGTTTCTTCCCGCCAGGTGCGGTCACGCGATATTGCCGTACCTCGGCCATGGGCATCTTCCAAAGGTTCAGTAAGCGGCCTTCCGCTTCCGTGATCGGCTTGCCATCGGGGTCCAGGCAGGTGGCGGGATCCATCCA
>JAFDZY010000409.1 GCA_018266685.1 Bacteroidota bacterium | reverse complement strand
GCCAACCTGCCCGATGTGCTGGTGCGGTACCGGCGGGGCCCGCAAAACATTGCCCATGGCAGTGATAAGGTCGCCAATTTCACCTGGCTGCAACGCCAAGCGTTTACCATGCTGGGCATTCCCTGCACCGAAGAGGAGCTTGACCTCACCCTGATGGGTTCCACCATCTTCAAGCTCACGCCCACCGCTGCGCGCATCAAGGCCTTGCGCACCTGGTATGATAAGCTGACGGCCTTGAACGCCGAGCTGCACTTCGCACCGGAAGCCGCCTTCAAGGCCCGCGTGGAGCAGCAATGGAACCAGCTGTTCCACTACCTGCCGCAATATGGCCTGGGAACGGCATTGGCGCACATGCGCCTCAGCGGGCGCTGGCCGCTGGACCGCTTGTTGTACACTGCGAAATACCGCATCAATTCCCGCCTGGGCCGCCTGCCCAACGGATGAACCATGCACAAGGAACTGTGGCTCTTCACCCAGGACTTTCCCTACGGCAAGGGAGAGGCGTTCCTGGAAAATGAGCTTCCGGTCCTGGCAAGCGGCTTCGAAAAGATCCGCCTGTTCCCGTTGTTCCATCAAGGCGGGGCACGCCCTGTGCCCAAGGGCGTGGAAGTGGTGCACGCCTTCACGCGGGAAGAAGCCTTTCGGCCCCTGGCTGCATGGCGGGTCCTGCTAGGTCCGTTCCAATTTTTGAAGGTGCTGCGCATGGGCAGGCGCACCGCCCCCGGCCGCGGGGTTTTCCGCACGCACCGCGCTGAATTCCTAAGCCAATTGCGCCAGGCCATGGAACGCGAGCGCCTGTTCCACCTGCGCATGGCAGGCAATTATGATCCGGAGCGCGTTCGGCTGTACTCGTTCTGGACGGCGGATTGGGCCACGGTGCTGGGCCTTTGGAAACTGCGCAACCCGCGCGTGCGCTTCGTAAGCCGCATGATGGGCTTTGACATGTACGACCACCGCGCACCGGACAAGTGGCAACGGTTCCAGCTGTTCCATGTGCGGCAAGCGGAACACGTGTACGTGATCGCTGAAGCAGGCCTGCGCCATATGCAGCAGCGGTTTCCGGCGCAAGGAAAAAAATTCAGCCTAAACTACTTGGCCACCACCGACCACGGCCTTGCCCCGTGGGCACCGGCGGAAGTGCTGCGCATTGCATCCTGCTCCAACCTGGTGGAGCTGAAGCGCGTGCCGCTGATCGCCGGATCGCTCCGCCACGTGCAGGGCCCCGTGCAGTGGACGCACTTCGGCGATGGCCCGGAACGCGCCGCCGTGGAACAAGCAGTGGCCGGCTTGCCGGGCCACGTACAGGTGGAATTCATGGGCAGCCGCCCCAACAGCGAAGTGATCGCCTGGTACAAATCCAACCCGGTGGACGTGTTTGTGCATGCCAGCCGCACCGAGGGCGGTGCACCGGTGGCCTTGCAGGAGGCGGCCAGCTTTGGCATCCCGTTGATCGCGGCGGATGCAGGTGGCGTGCGCGAAGTGGCAACGCCGGAAAGCGGGCAGCTGCTGCCGAACGACCTTACACCCGCAATGCTTGGCGCGGCCTTGGGCGGGTTCAAGAGATCGCCGTGGTACACCCAGGAAGCACGCGGCCGGGTGCGTGCCTTTTGGGCTTCGCGCTTCGAGGCATCAAGGGTGTACGGGGACTTGCTGAAGGAGTTATTGGGCCATTGAGGCAAGCCCGCGGCGGGCCCGCAGGCTTGCCATGTACCGGGCCGTTAGCCTTCTTCCTGAATCTATTGGCGTGCAATTATCAGGGCAGGTGCCCCATGCCAAAGGTGCGGGGGAGCATCCCTCCTGTTGAGTGCCGAAGGCACGCCACATAATACCATTTACGCATTCAAGGTCGGACAAAAGATGCGCCGCGATCTTTTCGGAGGACGATACGCGGAACAGGTTGCGTAGTGGTGCCTACGTAACCTGTTCGGCGGAGAAGCCATCCGGAAAGAGGGCAAGCAGATCGGCCGATATTGAATGCGTAGATGGTATAACATCCCCGAACATTTTCGCAGCATTTACTTTGGGGCCGGCCCATTTCACGATACTTCAGGCGACAACTTCCTATGCTCTTCAACTCCTTCGAGTTCATCTGCATCTTTTTCCCATTGGTAACGGGGCTGTACTTCATACTTCCCCACCGCTGGCGCTGGCTGCTGCTGCTGGTGGCCAGCTGCTGGTTCTACATGGCCTTTGTGCCGGTGTACATCCTCATCCTGGCCTTTACCATTGGCGTGGATTATTTCGCGGGGATCTGGATCGACCGGAGCGAAGGGCGCAAACGCAAGCTCCTGCTGGCCGCCAGCATCGTGGCAAACGTGGGCGTGCTCGCCTTCTTCAAGTACTTCAACTTCCTCAACGAAAGCATCGCCGCACTGGTGCGCTCCTTCGGGTTCCATTATGGCGTGCCCGACCTGGGGATCATCCTGCCCATTGGCCTCAGCTTCCACACCTTCCAAAGCCTCAGCTACACGATTGAAGTGTACCGGCGGCACCAAAAGGCGGAACACCGCCTCGGCATCTTCGCACTCTATGTCATGTTCTACCCCCAGCTGGTGGCGGGCCCCATTGAACGGCCGGGCAACCTGCTCAACCAGATCAACTCCGCGGTGCCCGGCACGGGCATGCGGTCAAAATTTGATTACGACCGCGTGGTGGAGGGCTTGCGCCAAATGCTGTGGGGATTTTTCAAGAAGGTGGTGATCGCCGACCGCTGCGCCGTGGTGGTGGACCAGGTGTACAACGCACCGGACCACTATGGTGCACTCTCCATAGCCCTGGCCACCTACCTCTTTGCCGTGCAGATCTACTGCGACTTCAGCGGCTACACGGACATTGCCCTGGGTGCCGCCCGCGTGATGGGCTTCAACCTGATGGTGAACTTCCGCACGCCCTACCTCAGCAGGAACATCAGCGAATTCTGGGGCCGTTGGCACATCAGCCTCAGCAGCTGGTTCCGCGATTACCTGTACATCCCGCTGGGCGGAAACCGCGTGGTGAAGTGGCGCTGGTACTACAACCTGATGATCGTGTTCCTGGTGAGCGGCCTGTGGCACGGCGCCGACTGGACCTATGTGATCTGGGGCGGCCTGCACGGCACCTACCTCATCCTGGCCATCGTGTTCGCACCACTGTTGGCGCGCTTCACCAAGGGCATCGGCCTGGACGCGCTTCCCCGGGCCAAGCGCTGGCTGAACATCTTCATCACCGTGCAATTGGTGAGCTTCGCATGGATCTTCTTCCGGGCCCACCACATCAGCGATGCCCTCACGCTGGTCCACCGGCTCTTCAGCACGCCTTACGCGCTGTCCGACCTGCGGCAATTGTTCAAGGACCTGCCACGGAGCATGCTGGACGTAACCGTGCTGCTCACGTTGGTGTTCGTGGTGATCGATCCGCTCTTTGACGCCTGGGCCAAGCGTGAAAAGCCGGTTCCCCAAGGCCTGGCCGGCCCTGCGATCTATGCCGCCATACTGGTGGGCATCCTGCTCTTTGGCTACTTCGGTTCCACCAGCTTCATCTACTTCCAGTTCTGATGGCCGGCCGCTGGCGGTTGGTACTGCTGTTTGCCACTGCCGTGGCGGGATTGTACATCATCGCCATGCTGGCCATGAGCCATGTAAATGTACAAGGCCGCCCGTTCGTGTTCCGCACGGGCGATTACTACAACTGGCCCGGGGGCGACAGCTGGACACGCTTCCACGAATTCGACCGGGCCAAACGCTACGACGCCATCATCATCGGCTCCTCCCATGCCTACCGGGGATACGATCCGGGAATTTTCGCCCGCCGCGGTTTCCAGGTTTACAACCTCGGCTCCAGCGCGCAATCGCCCTTGAACACCTTGCCCCTCATCAAACAATATTTGGACAGTGCGCACTGCCCCCTGTTGATCTTTGACGTGTATGAAGGCACGTTCACCAATACGGGACTGGAGAGCTGCGCGGACCTTACGCAGAACATTACCTCCGGAAAGGCCGCATGGGACATGGTGGTCAACCTGCGCCAAATACGCGGCCTCAACATGATCGCCCTGCGCTGGTGCACCCCGCACCGGCAACCATATTATACAGACCCCCACCCGATACGGGACGGTTTCCTGGTGAACGGCGACAGTGCCCGCAGTTCGATCAAACCCGTGGCTGACACCACCATTAATATGCAGCAACGCCAGCTGGAGCTTTTTGCCGATTGCGTGCGCTTGTGCAAGGAGCGGGGCATCCGCCTGGTGGTGAGCCAGCACCAGGCACGCAAAGGCACCAACCCCAAACGCCACGCCACCTTTGCCGCTTCCATCAACGGCGTGTTGGCCGG
>JAFDZY010000040.1 GCA_018266685.1 Bacteroidota bacterium | reverse complement strand
GATCGAAACCAATACCTTTGGCGCCACCTCCATCGCCCAGGACGACTACGGTATGGGAGACCTGGCCTACGAGATGAACCTGGAGAGCGCAAAACTCGCCCGCGCCGCCTGCGACAAATACAGCACGCCGGATAGACCCCGCTTCGTCGCCGGTGCCCTGGGCCCCACGCCCAAGACGGCCAGCATCAGCCCCGACGTGAACGACCCCGGCGCGCGCAACATCAGCTTCGAGCAGCTGCGCGCGGCCTACCTGGAGCAGACGCTGGCGCTGATCGTGGGCGGGGCCGACGTGATCCTGGTCGAGACCATCTTCGACACGCTGAACGCCAAGGCGGCGCTGTTCGCCATCGACGAGGCCTTCGAGCAGACCGGCGAATGCCTGCCCATCATGATCAGCGGCACCGTCACCGACGCCTCGGGCCGCATCCTCTCGGGCCAGACCGTGACGGCCTTCTGGCACAGCGTGCGCCACGCGCACCCGCTGTCGATCGGCCTGAACTGCGCCCTGGGCGCGGCGCTGATGCGCCCCTACATCCAGGAGCTGGCCAAGGCCGCGCCCGACACCTTCATCAGCTGCTACCCCAACGCCGGCCTGCCCAATCCGATGAGCGACACCGGCTTCGACGAGACGCCCGAGGTCACCAGCCGCCTGGTGCACGAGTTCGCCGCCGAGGGCCTAGTGAACATCGTCGGCGGCTGCTGCGGCACCACGCCCGACCATATCGGCGCGATTGCGCGCGCCGTGGCGCCGGTGGGCGCGCGCCGGTTGTTCCAGGCACTACCTGCATGACGTACCGGTCATAGATTTCTCGCGAAAGTTCGCAATCATGTTTGAAACGCGTACGTATGAAGACCCGGTAGTACTGAAGCCGACCGTTCGTGCACGTTGGAGTTTTTTGGAAACCAGCTCGGCAGCGGCTGTCCTGCGCTCCGTCTGCCCTGCGGAGTGGAAGGACATTGTCGAAGTATTGACCACGTTCTCGCTAGACCCATCGCGCTGGCTGAAAAAGGGAGGCAATCGAGGTGACGTCGCCAAGGACATCGATGAAATGTTCGGTGCACGTGGATGGCGTGAAACCCGCGTTGACCTCGTGACGAAAGGTGTGCTGCGTTCGCGCGACCTTGCGATCATGCAGGAGTTGCCAGAGATCACACAGGAAGGCTATCTCGTCGACAACTTCAAGGGTCGCGTGGCACTGGATGTCGAGTGGAACGCGAAGGATGGAAACCTCGATCGCGATCTTTCGGCTTACCGCGCATGGCACGAAGCCGGCGTGATTTCGGCCGCGGTGCTGATCACCCAGGATCGAATAGCACTCAAGACACTGGCTGAAAAACTGTGGGCTGACTATCAGGCAGCGCTTCCACCATCCCAGAGAAGCGCCAAACTGCCCATCGACCTTGGTACATCGACCACCACCAACCTGGAGAAGGCCGCTCTGAGGGTGCGGCGCGGCGTCATGGGTACCTGTCCGCTGCTGATCGTCGCGGCAACCCCGGCAACCTGGAACGGGCAGCCCTACTCGGGCGCCTGAAACATGTCGGGGGTGCCTGCTTGTGATGAACGGCCTCTCGGACGCATGTTCGTACCCGCGGTCTGCAGCAAAACCCGCACACGCTGAATCGAATATCCGGTTTGTTCGGCCAATTCGCGTACGCTGAGACCCGCTTGGTACATGGTGCGTAGCTCTTCACCCATGGCACCGGCGCGCGAGGAGTCGACATGCTCGTGGGGGCGCAGCGCTGGCAGGATGGCGCCGCCCTCATATCCCTTGTGTACTACGCCGCGCGGTACGGTTTCCTCAGCCGACTCATCTCCCCAGACGTTCCATCCGGGCATTGGATGGCGGGCGAACATTTCCAGATAGGGGCCGGGGGAGCAGGACTCGATCAGGTCGTACTGTTCATCAGGCTTGCGTGAATGCTCACGTTTGCGCGTCTCGATCATGTTGACCTGGGAGCGGCCGGGTGCCAGCGTGCGCATCGAGCCACGCACGCCAAACAGCAGCAATTCGGTCACGTTGCGGAAATAGAAGCCAACCCCACGTCCATCCGGGCCGCCATCAATGCGTCGCTTGGCCCAGACGATGTTGCTGACATATCGAAAACCCCAGGCCGCCATGACTTCCAGGCCATCGGGCAAAAGCGCGTTGGGCACCCAAAGGTACAGGTGCGCATTGGGAGCCAAGATCTTTTCAACTTCGAGGGCTTTGATCGCTTCCAGAGACATGGTGGAGTAGCGATCCAGCCTGCGGTGTTCAGGTGCTACCTTGCCGGTGCGATTGGCAAAACGCCATGGCGGATCGGCAAGCACTGTCGAAAAACCACCGATGATTTGGGGAAGAGGGGCTGGCTCAAGTTCAGGACGAAGGGCGGTGGTGTGCATGGATGAGGAGTTTACGACATTAAGATCTAATTAAAGATCTTTTTTGATTTCTATCCCACGGTAGCTACGTCTTGCCGCCACATCGTTGCAATGACGTCGCCACCTCCACACAGCGCACACAAAGGCGCAATGGGCCCGCAAGATTGCGCCCGCACACTCGCGGGCTGCACTTTCGGAGCCTTTTCTGTGATCAACCACGCCCAGCTGCTGGCCGACGAAGCCCAATACTGCTCGTTCGGCGACACCGTCCACTACGTCAACCCACCCAAGATCTTCACCGGCTGCGACGGCAGCTATATGTACGACGACGCGGGCACGCCGTATCTGGATCTGCAGATGTGGTATTCGGCCGTGAACTTCGGCTACAAGAACCAGCGGCTGGAGGCCAAGATGATCGAGCAGCTCAAGGAGCTGCCCCAGATCGCGAGCCAGTACCTGCACCCCACGAAGATCGAGCTGGCCAAATTCATCGCCCAGGACGCGGAGAAAAAGTGGGGCAGCAAGGGCCGCGTGCACTTCAACGTGGGCGGCGCCCAGGCCATCGAGGATTCGCTGAAGGTGGTGCGCAACGCCAGCAACGGCAAGAGCCTGATGTTCGCCTTCGAGGGCGGCTACCACGGCCGCACGCTGGGCGCGTCCAGCATCACCAGCAGCTACCGCTACCGCCGCCGCTTCGGCCACTTTGGCGACCGTGCGCAGTTCATCCCCTTTCCCTACCCGTTCCGCCGCCCCAAGGGCATGACGGCCGAGGAATATTCAGACCAGATCGTGCGTGAATTCGAGCGCAAGTTCGAGAACGAATACCACGCCATCTGGGACCCCAAGACCGGCCAGTGCGAGTACGCGGCCTTCTACGTCGAGCCCATCCAGGGCACGGGCGGCTACGTCGTGCCGCCGGCCAACTTCTTCAAGGGCCTC
>JAFDZY010000408.1 GCA_018266685.1 Bacteroidota bacterium | reverse complement strand
CATCAGGATCGTCTTCCGCGCGTCCAGGTGGTCGGCCACGGGCTTGATGTTGAAGCCCTTCAGCTTCAGCGCGCGCAGGTTCTTGGCCTCGGCGATCTTCGGCGTGAGGTCGCGCACCTTGCCGATCTTGCTCACCTGCGTGGGCCGGTGTACGTGGTAGAGCAGCGAGCTCATGCCACTGAAGCCCTCGGTGCCGAAGAGCTGTTCGTAGTAGAGCTTTCCTTCCGGGCTTTTGTGCTGCGTGTGCCGCTTGTGCGGGATGTTGCCGAGGGTGTGGTAGATGGGCATGGGTGTGGTGAATGGCGAATGGTCAATGGTGAATGGGAGGGAGGGCATTTTCCCATTCACCATTCGCTATCGACCATTCATCTGGTTTTAGTTCCGGATGCAACGTGCCGTTGAGCGCGAGCAGTTCCTCCTCCTCGCGGATGCGGCGCCGCAGACCCTCCGGGTCGTTGATGGCCTTGGTCTTCGTGCTGCGGGTGCTGCGGCCTTTGCGCCAAGCGCGCTGCGCTTCCATGGGCAATTGATGGATCTCGCGGCAGCTGGGCGAGCAGCAATCGGCATATTTCTCCGCACAGGCTGGGCACTGCACCAGCAGCATGTTGCAGGTGGCCTCGTGGCAGTTGCTGATGCGGTCGCACGCTGCGCCGCATTGCATGCAAGTGCCCACCACATCATCGGTGATGCGCTCCGCCAGTCGTTCGTCGAACACGAAGTTTTGGCCGAGGTATTTGCTCTTCAGCCCTTGCGCCTTTACCTGCCGCGCGTAATCGATGATGCCACCGTGCAGCTGGCCCACGTGGGTGTGGCCGTGGTGCTTCAGGTAGGCACTGGCCTTTTCGCAGCGGATGCCGCCGGTGCAGTAGAGCAATACCTCCTGCTCCTGCCGGCCGTGCAACATCTCCCGTACCTCCTCGATCGCTCCGCGAAAGGTATCCGCCTTGGGCAGGTAAGCTCCCTCGAAGTGCCCGATGGCGCACTCGTAGTTGTTGCGCATGTCGATCACCAGCGCGCCTTCCTTCATCTTCTGGTTGAAGGTTGCAGCATCGAGGTGTTCGCCCACGTTGGTCACATCAAAGGCATCATCGGCCAGGCCATCCGCCACGATCTTTTTCTTCACCTTGATGATCAGTTTCAGGAAGCTCCTGCCGTCATCTTCCACCGCGATCTTCCACGGCACGGCGCGGAATTCCGGCCTTGCGTCCAATGCCGAACGGAACCGGTCCAGGTTTTCCGTGGGCAGGCTCACCTGCGCGTTGATGCCTTCAGCGGCGAGGTACACGCGGCCCAGCACGCCAAGCGCTTCCCATTCGGCATACAGGGCGTGGCGCAGGTCTTCCACCTCTTCCAGCCGCACGTAGCGGTAAAAGGAGAGGGTGGTGCGCGGCCTTCCCTCCTGCTCCAAGCGCGCATGAAGCAGGTCCGGGTGCAGCAGGTTGCGCAGGCGGTGCGGATCCATAGGGCGAAGGTATGGAGACGGCGGAAAGGCACATAGTGGCCGTGATGCTTGCCGTGCCACAAAGGCAGATCAACTGGGCACCAGTGGCAGGAGGTGCGCTATTTCACCACGGATACCGTTCTGTTCTCCACCACGCCATCAAGTTCGATGCGCAATTGGTACAATCCAGCAGCAAGGTCGGGGGCGTGCAGCTCGTTTGCACCGGGCACCAACCGCACGGCCTTGCCCACGCGCTTGCCGTTGGCATCATACAGCAGCAGCGAACCTACTTTGAAACTGCGCTCGATCCGCACTTGGAACGTGCCGTTGTTCGGGTTGGGGGAAATGCGGATACCATCCGCATGATCCGTTTCCACCACGCCCGCACACAGGTCCACCGTAATGCTGTCGGTGGCCTGCGCAGTGCAGTTGCCCGTGCCGTAGGTGTAGGTGATGGCGTGCGTGCCCGCACCGGCCAGTGCGGGGCTGAAGGTGCTGCCCGCCACGCCTGCGCCACTGTAGGTGCCGCCTGCGGGGGTGCCGGAGGGGAGGGTAAGGGTTCCGTGGTTGATGCACAGCAGCGTGTCGGCCAGTTGGAACTGGGGTTGTAGTGGCGGTTCGCCATAGATGGAGATGTAATTGGACGGACCGTCGCCACATCCGTTGAAGGCGGTGAGCACATAGGCCCCCACGTTCCAGTCCACCGTCAAGGTGGCCGTGGTATCGTAGTGGTCCATACCATCGGAGCCGGACCACCGCCAGTATGCGGTGCTGGGGGTGGAGATGTACGCGATATCGAGGTTGCAGCCGATCAGGGTCTCCACGTTGGGCTCTATCACGGGCATGGCGGTGGGCGGCAGGCTGTCCATGGTGATGGTGAAGGGTGCCGAGGCCACTAATGCTCCGCAGTAGTAGGTGGCCGCTTGGTAGCCCCCACCGCCCGCATGCACCCACAGGTCGGGTCCAGTGGCGATGTAGCTGCCGTCCTGCAACCAGAAGGGCTGTGCCGTGTCGCTGGAGTGCAGGCGCACGCTGTCGCCCGTACACAGCCACGGGCCTGCCGCGTTGCCCACCCCGTTGAAGAAGGAGACTTGCGGGGTTGGCGTGGGTGGGAAGAAGTCCAGCAGCATGCGCCCGGCACTGGTGTCGGAATTGCAGGCGTTGGTGGCCGTTACATAGTACCAGCCCGGATCCTTGGCCCACGTGGAGGGTCCGGTGGCACCGGTGCTCCACACCCCGGTGGGGGCTACACCCCAAATATCGGTCTGGTTGCCTTGCAGCAACATGCTGTCCCCGGGGCAGATGGAGGCGGTAGGGGGCAAGTGGTCGAGCATTGTTGGTGCACGTGCACTGTCCGAATGCGCCACGTGGATAAGGTTGCTCATGCTGCCGCCGCAGGCGTTCTGGTTGGTCACGTAGTAGTAGCCCGGCTCGGTGACGGCCAGCGTGGGCGTGGTGGCGCCGGTGCTCCACGTGCCGCCGTTGTTGCCGGTGAGCACCGCGCTGTCGCCCGTACCGCACAGCAGGGTATCGCCGCCGATGGTGCTGGCGGTGAACGCCCCGGACTGCACGGTGATGGTGATGGGCGGCGGTTCGGTGGTGCCGCACTGGTTGGTGAGCGTGCAGGCCCAGGTGCCGGCATCTGCAGCGGTGATGGCACTGAACTCAAGCCGTTGATTGTGCTGCGTGGCCACCACATTGCCGTTCCTGCGCCACACCACGCCCGTGGCGTTCACGTTGTGCAGGTCATAGGCAAAATGGCTGCCTGCGCACACGGTGAAGCTGGTAGTGGAGCGCGGCTTGTAGTTGGGCTTGCGGCAGATCTCGATCATGGGGCTGTTCAGCCCGTAGGGGTACACCGTGCCGCCCACCACGTATTGCAGCGGGGCCCGCAGGCGCAGGGTATCGGCAATGGGGTCGTACTCGAAGATGCCCTTCTGGAAGGAACCGTAGATCTTGCCGTTGCTGGCGGAGAGAAGGCCGGTGCCGTAAAACGGACCCGTTATCCCGTAGCCCAATGGCGACAGGCCGTATTTTG
>JAFDZY010000407.1 GCA_018266685.1 Bacteroidota bacterium | reverse complement strand
GACGACGGCATCTACATCCTGCTGAAGGAAGTGCTGGACAACTGCATCGACGAATTTGTGATGGGCCACGGCAAGAAGGTGGAGGTCACCATCGAAGGCCCGCGCGTGGAAGTGCGTGACTACGGACGCGGCGTGCCGCTGGGCAAGGTAATCGACGTGGTGAGCAAGATCAATACCGGCGCCAAGTACGACAGCAAGGCCTTCAAGAAGAGCGTGGGCCTGAACGGCGTGGGCACCAAGGCGGTGAACGCCCTGAGCACCTGGTTCAAGATCGAAAGCTACCGCGACGGGCAGATGAAGCGCGCCGAGTTCGACCGCGGCGTGCTGCGCAAGGATGAAAAACTGGTGAAGAGCGAAGAGGCCAACGGCACGCGCGTGGTCTTTGAGCCGGACGACCAGATGTTCAAGCAATACCAGTTCCGCGAGCAGCACATCGAGCGCCTGCTGTGGAACTACTGCTACCTGAACACCGGCCTCACCATCGTGTACAACGGGCGGCGCTTCCAGAGCAAGAACGGACTGCTGGACCTGCTGGAGACCAAGATGGACGGCGAGCCGCTGTACCCCATCATCCGCCTCATCGGCGACGACATTGAAGTGGCCATCACCCACGCCAACCACTACGGCGAGGAATACTACAGCTTCGTCAACGGCCAGCACACTACGCAGGGCGGCACGCACCAGGGCGCCTTCCGCGAGGCCGTGGCCAAGACCATCAAGGAATTCTTCAAGAAGGACTGGGAGGCCGGCGACTGCCGGACGGGCATCGTGGCGGCGGTGAGCGTGAAGGTGGTGGAGCCGGTGTTCGAGAGCCAGACCAAGACCAAGCTGGGCAGCCTGGAAGTGGAGCCCGGCGGGCAGAGCATGCGCAGCTTTGTGGGCGATTTCCTCGGTCGCGAGCTGGACAACTTCCTGCACAAGAACCCGTCCGTGGCGGAGGTGCTGCAAGCGCGCATCCTGCAGAACGAGCGCGAGCGCAAGGAGCTCAGCGGCATCCGTAAGCTGGCCCGCGAGCGCGCCAAGAAATCCAGCCTGCACAACAAGAAGCTCCGTGATTGCCGCATCCACCTCAGCGATGCATCCAAGAAGGAGGACCGGCGTGAGGAAAGCACGCTCTTCATCACCGAGGGCGACAGCGCCAGCGGCAGCATCACCAAAAGCCGCGACGTGGAGACGCAGGCCGTGTTCAGCCTGAAGGGCAAGCCGCTGAACAGCTACGGTCTCACCAAGAAGATCGTGTACGAGAACGAGGAATTCAACCTGATCCAGGCCGCGCTGGACATCGAGGACGGCATGGACGGCCTGCGCTACAACAAGATCGTCATCGCCACCGATGCCGACGTGGACGGCATGCACATCCGCCTGCTGCTGATGACCTTCTTCCTCCAGTTCTTCCCCGACCTGGTGAAGAACGACCACCTCTACATCCTGCAAACGCCGCTGTTCCGAGTGCGCAACAAGAAGGAGACCATCTACTGCTACAGCGACGAGGAGCGGCAGCGCGCCATCGCCAAGCTGGGCAAGAGCGCGGAGATCACGCGGTTCAAGGGCTTGGGCGAGATCAGCCCCGATGAGTTCAAGCACTTCATCGGCCCCGACATCCGCCTGGAGCCGGTGATGATCACCAAGGACGCCAAGGTGCAGGACCTGCTCGGTTTCTACATGGGCAAGAACACGCCCGACCGGCAAGGCTTCATCATCGGCAACCTGAAGGTGGAGAAGGACCTGGTGGAGGAAAGCGCCGAAGAAGCGCGGGCGGCCACCGTGCGCGCCATTGCGGAGAAATTGGAAATGAACGAAGTGGAGGAATGATCAGAAGATCAGATGATTGGGCGATCTCCTGCAAGGTCCCCTCCGGGAGACCTTGAGGGAACTCTGAGAATCATGGAAATAACACGGATGAACACGGATATTAATCGAATGTGGCTGCTTGGAGAAAGCATGCATTCATCCGTGTGGATTCATGGTTCAAATCAGCGTGTAAATGCACGGCCAGCCGCACGGATAAGACGCGATTGCTCTGGCAAGGCGTACGGAGCTAAATTCGCGGTTCACTACCATCGCTCAAAGAACCAAACACGGACTCATGCACAAGAAACGCTCCATCGCGCTGATGACGGCCGGCCTGGCCGTTCTCACTCTTGGGGTCACCCAATTGGCCACTATGAAGAACGACCTTGTGCTGGGCGTGGTCTTCGGTGTTGCCATCGGCCTTTTGGGCTTGGCGGTATACACGCGTTGCAAGCCGAGGGCAGCGGAGGTTTAGTCTCCGCGATCACGGCCCGTGCCCATCCGTGGTTGTTCAAACAGACACTGACGCGAGCGTCCATGCTCGTGTCGATGGTCTTCTCCCTGATCGCGTCCTGTGGTGTGCTCATGGCGCAAAGCGCGGGCACGCTCTACCTGAAGATCGATCCCGCCAACTTCATGTACCAGCTGGACCACAAGTTCACCTTGCAGAAAGGCGAGGTGGAGCTGTTGGAAGGTCCGCACCACTTCAGCTTTTGGGCGCCGCAACGCAAGGTGGTGGACACCACCCTCACCATTCCCAGCGGCACCAGTGCGTTCACGTTGCGCCTGCCGTATTCCACCGAATACCTGGTGTACCAGCGCGACATGGAGCGCTACCGCAAGGACATGCGCGTAATGCGGCTGGTACCTGCGGTGGTCACCAGCGGTGCATTGGTGTACACGGCGTTCAAGTACGCCAACATGAAAAAAGCGCACGATCGGCTGGACGATGACCGCGCCGCGTACGACGATGCCTCCTCGCCGCATGGCATCACTGTGCTGAAGACGCAAACTATGCCTGCGCACAAGGAGGAGTTCGACAAGGCCCGAAATGGCTTCATGGTGGCGGCGGGCATCACCGCGCTCTTTGCAGGCACCACGGCCTACCTGTATTGGCGCTCCGGCCAGCGTGCCAAGCCGGAGTTCATCGACAAGGAGAAACTGCGCTTTGATGGCCTGAGCTGGATGCCGGGACCCGATGGTGGTACGTGGCAGGGTGGGCTTACTTGGAATTTGACCCGATGAAGCGCGCATTTGAAATTTCTCTTGCGCGAGCGTCCACGCTCGTGCTTCCCACTTCTCTTGCGAGGATGAGTTGGATGGTGATCGGCACGAGCGTGGACGCTCGCGCAAGTTTTAATACGGGCCGATGAAACGCGCGCTGTTCCTGCTTCTCCCTGTGGCACTCGGTCTATCGGGCTGCTTGAAGGACGACCTCGATCCCGCCGCGCTCACCAGCAACCCGCTGGACCCCGACTACAGCGGCCCGGCCTTGGTCGAACTTGTTTCGGACACCACGCGCATTGTGTACAGCGGCGGGCAGCCCGTGGACACGCTGGTGGAGCAAACGGTCCATGTCCGCACGGACTTGCTGTCTCCCGGCACGGATTGGAAACTGTACGTCACCCAGGTGAACACCGGTGAGGTCTTTGACTATTCCGATGAAGCGCCGCCTTCGCAGGAGCGCCCTTACCACCACGTGGTGCCGGGCACTTCCTATTGTTTTGATTACCAATTGAAGGTGCAGTTCAGCCTGACAAAGGCGTGGCGGTATTGCACCGTAGCCAACCCATAGTATCCCTTCCGCCGTGGGCAGAAAACCTGATGAGCGACGAACCCGAAGAACAATTGAACGACGACGTTGATGAGACGGGCGGCACTGGCGCCGCATCCCCGGAGGGCGTGCCTGGTGCCGGCCAAGCGGGCACTTTCAGCGTGAGCGGCATGTACCGCGAATGGTTCCTGGATTATGCCAGCTACGTGATCCTGGAACGCGCCGTGCCCGCGTTGTACGACGGCCTGAAGCCCGTGCAGCGCCGCATCCTGCACAGCATGAAAGTGCTGGACGACGGGCGCTACAACAAGGTGGCCAACATCATCGGCCACACCATGCAGTACCACCCGCACGGCGATGCCAGCATCGGCGATGCGTTGGTGCAGCTGGGCCAGAAGGACCTGCTGATCGACATGCAGGGCAACTGGGGCAACACCCTCACCGGAGACAGTGCTGCCGCACCCCGCTACATCGAAGCGCGCCTCAGCAAGTTCGCCAACGATGTCGTCTTCAACCCCAAGACCACCGAATGGCAGAGCAGCTATGACGGCCGCAACAAGGAGCCGGTCTTCCTGCCGGTGAAATTCCCGCTGCTGCTGGCGCAGGGCGGCGAAGGCATCGCGGTGGGCCTCAGTTGCAAGGTGCTGCCGCACAACTTCAACGAGCTGATCGATGCCAGCATCGCCGTTCTCAAGGGCAAGAACCCCAAGCTGCTGCCCGACTTCCCCACGGCCGGCCTGGCCGATGCCGACAACTACGACGAAGGGCGGCGCGGCGGGCGCATCCGCTGCCGCGCGCGCATCCGCAAGGAGGACAACAAGACGCTGGTGATCACCGAGATCCCATTCGGCACCACCACGGCCAGCCTCATTGAAAGCATCATCAAGGCCAACGACAAGGGCAAGATCAAGGTGCGGCACATCGAAGACAACACGGCGGCCAACGCGGAGATCCAGATCCACCTTGCCGCAGGCGTATCACCGGACAACACCATCGACGCGCTCTTCGCCTTCACCGACTGCGAGCTGAGCATCGCGCCCAACGCCGTGGTCATCGAGAACGACAAGCCCCGCTTCGTGGGCGTGAACGAACTGCTGAAGGCCAGCACGGAGAACACGCTGCGCCTGCTGGAACTGGAACTGCGGATCAAGCAGCGCGAGCTGGAGGAGCAGTGGCACTTCGCTTCGCTGGAGCGCATCTTCATCGAGAAGAAAGTGTACCGCAAGATCGAGGAGGCCGAAACTTGGGAACAGGTGATCAGCTTCATTGACAAGGGCTTGAAGCCTTATGTGAAGGAGCTGCGCCGCGCGGTGACCGAAGAGGACATCACGCGCCTCACCGAGATCCGCATCAAGCGCATCAGCAAGTTCGACAGCTTCAAGGCTGACGAGCACATCAAGGGCCTGGAGGAACAACTGGCCGATGTGCAGGCCAAGCTAAATGCGCTGGTGGACTACGCCATCGACTACTTCAAGGAGCTCAAGCGCAAGTACGGGGCGGGCCGCGAGCGCAAGACCGAGCTGCGCGCCTTCGACACCATCGTGGCCACCGCAGTGGCCGTGGCCAACAAGAAGCTCTACCTCGATCGCGAGGAAGGCTTCATCGGCTGGAGCCTGCGCAGCTTCGAGCAGGTTGACGAATGCTCGGAGATCGACGACATCATCGTGTTCCGTGCCGATGGCACCATGCTGGTGACCAAGGTGGCGGACAAGAAGTTCGTGGGCAAGGGCGTGCTGCATGCAGCCGTGTGGAAGAAGAACGACGAGCGCACCATCTACCACTTGGTGTACCAGGACGGTTCGCAAGGGCCGAGCTACATGAAGCGCTTTGCCGTCACCGGCATCACGCGCGACAAGGAGTACGACCTCACCAACGGTACCAAGGGCAGCAAGGTGCTCTACTTCACCGCCAACCCGGACGGTGCCAGCGAGACCGTGCGCATCCAGCTGAGGCCTCGTCCCAACTTGCGCAAAACGCAGTTCGACGTGGACTTCGGCCAACTGGCCGTGAAAGGGCGCGGCAGCAAGGGCAACTTGCTCACGCGCCATATTGTACACAAGGTGACGCAGAAGGAACGCGGTGGCAGTACGCTTGGCGCCATTCCCATCTGGTTTGATGACACCGTGCGCCGCCTCAACGAGGCCGGTCATGGGCGCTACCTCGGCCGTTTCAGCGGGGACGACAAGATCCTCGCGATCCTCAGCACCGGCCACTACCAGCTCTTTCCCTTCGTGCTGGGCACACACTTCCCGGATGAAGCGCTCACCATCGTGAAGTGGGACCCGGAAACGCCCATCACCGCCGTGTACTGGGAAGGGGAGAAGCAGCAGTACAACGTGAAGCGCTTCCTGGTGGAATCTGCGCGTGACCCGGTGCTCTTCATCACCGAGCATCCGGAAAGCAAATTGGTGCTGCACACGCTGGTGCCCGGCACCACACTGCACGTGGCCTTCGACAAGCGCAGCAACGACCGGCCCGACGAGGAGGTCGATCTAACGGCATTCATCGCCGTGAAAGGCATCAAGGCCATCGGCAACCGGCTTACGCCCTTCAAGGTGAAGGACCTCAAGCTCACCGGCGACGTGTTCACCGTGATGACGCCCGAGCTGGAGGAACAGCAGGGCATGCTGATCACCGAGGAAGAGATCGGCCACATGGCACCGCCGGAAGAGGAAGGCCTGGAACGCTCGCCCATGGAGGAGTTCCGCAAGAGCCACAAGGTGGAAAAGACGGACCAGGAAGACCGTTCGCCAGATGATCCGATCATCGGCTACAAGCCCGGCAAACAGATGGACCTGGGGCTGGATTGATGCGTGCCAAGGTGTTGCCCGTGGCGCTTTTGCTCACCATTGCCGGTATGGCGCAGACCGTGGTGATCGACACGCTGGCGGCTAAACAGCCGTGGAAACCCTTTCAAGTGTACAGCTTCCCCAGGGTGGGCATTGCGAACCGACCGCAGTTGGCGGGGCGCATCAATAGAGACCTCGCCATGGACCTGCTGGAAGTGGACATTGATACGCTGAAAGGCCCGTTGTTCCAGCAGGTATGGGGAGATGGCGAAGGCGGCCTTCCCCGCTTGAGCACGTTGACCTGGACATCGGCTCGGCCCTTGGGGAACGTGCTTTCCTTTGAATTTTCGGGGGAAGCGTGCGGGGCGTACTGCGAAGATTTTTCCATCCACTTCAACTACGACCTGCGCACCGGGGAACGCCTGCAATTCGATTCGCTCTTCACGCAAGGGGGATCGATCGCTGTGAACGATCTGGTGGGAAAACGGTGGAACATGGCGGTGGAACGCGAGATCGCGCTGCTTGAGGATTCCCTTCAGAAGCATGGACGTTCTGATGAAGAACGGGAAGAGCTCACTGCTTCGTTGAACTTGTACAAATCCTGCCTTGCTGAACGCAGCGGATTGCCGCCGTATGTGGAGGACTTCGACCTGCACCGGAATGAACTTTGGTTAAGGGTTGCACGGTGCAGCACGCATGCAGACCGGGAGATCGATGTTTTATACAACATGGTTATGGTGCTTCCATACGCGGACATCGCGCGGTACATGAGGCCGGAGGCTTTGGCGTTGATCAAGTAAAATCGGCGGGCCTGAGGCCCTAACAAGTGCGCTCACTCGGCAAAAAGCCGAGCGAGCGCTCGCGGGGAGGTATGAACAGTGGTTGAGCGTTACATGCTGCAGCGCGCATGTGGACCGAGATGCGGATGCCTTGGGCAGCGTGGCAGTGGTGCTTCCGTACGCGGACATCGCGCGGTACATGAGGCCGGAGGCATTGGCGTTGATCAAGTAAGATCGGCGGGCCTGAGGCCCTAACAAGTGCGCCCACTCGGCAAAAAGCCGAGCGAGCGCTCGCGGGGAGGCTGCGAGCAATTGTTGGTTCGATGTGATTTGGGAGGTGCCATTTTCATGACAATGGAGGAGGGAAAACTGGACCTGGAGCAACGGCACTTGGACATGCTGCTTCCCATCTTGAAGAAACATGTCCCGGGTGCTGCGGTATGGGCCTTTGGGAGCCGGGTGAAGGGCACCGCGAAAAGATTCAGTGACCTGGACCTGGCCATTGAGGCCGATCACCGGATCGACCTGCGGACACTGGCGATCTTGGAGCAGGACCTGATCGACAGCGACCTGCCGATCAAGGTGGATGTGGGTGACCTCACCGCCATGTCGCCGGGCTTTCGCGCATTGGTGGAGCGCTGCCGCACCAGGATCGCGTGAGGGAACCTACACGGCACACAGCACGGGAATGCCCTTCTCGTTGGTGAGCAGTTCCTGCTTTTCCTTGTCGGCGATCTTCTTGTGCTCGCCGCTGGCAGCGGCCATTACCGCAATGCAGTCCGCACCTACTTTATGGGCGTAGCGGATGGTGAGCGTGGCAAAACCCTCGAAGTGCTTGCCCACGGGTTCGTTCACTTCATTGTAGCGCACACCATCTTTCTTTAGGCGTTCGATCATGGCCACCTTGTTCTTCAGCAAGGCATTGCTGGTGGATTCGCCTTCCACCAATTGCTGGTACACGTCCACTTCGGCGTTGAATGCCTTGGCCAAAATGCATACAGCGTCCATGAGCGGCTTGATGTCGGCATGGCCCGCCACGGGCATCACGATGCGCTTCATCTCCACCTTGCGCTTGGAATAGAGCTGCACCACCAGCGTGGGGACCGGCACGGTACGCACCAACTTCAGCATGTCGGATCCCATCATTTCCTGGCGCAAGCCCTGCACCCCATGGGTGCCTGCCACCATCAATTTACAGCCTTTGCCCGCCTCTGTGACGATTTCCTTCATGAAGGCCCCTTCGCGTTGCAACTTGTCCACCTTAATTCCCAATCCGGACAAATGGCCCAATACGTCGGAATGGGCCTTTGCCAGGTCCGCGCCATCGCTTTTTGCGTCCTTTTTCCCCAGTGCATGGAAAAGGGTTACGCTTCCGGAAGTTTGCTTGGCGATGTGGCCGGCGTATGCCAAGGCAACGTCGGCTGCCAGCGTAAGGTCGGTCGGGCAAAGGATGTTCATCAATGGGTGTTGAATTGAACCCCAATACTACGCCAATTCGGGAAAATGCGCTGTGGCAGCGCCAAATCGGGGTGTTGCCCGGCACCGCTGGAAACGATCACCTGCAAAGGTGCCGACAATGGCCTACCGCTTGGGTTGCAGCCCGGCGCAATGCTGCTTGATCAGGTCGTCCACATCGGTGGAGGCACCCATGGCCTTGGCCAATGAAAGATCGTTGCAGGCCTTGTCCCGTTCACCTTTGCGCAGGTATAGCAACGCCCGTGTGCGCAAGGCAAAGGGGTTGGCGGCATCACCTTTCAGGCTTCGGTTCACGGAGGCCATGGCATCGGCATCGCGGTCCAGTTGGAGCAGGGCGTAGGCCTTGTTGCTGAGCACCACGGGTTCGTCTTTATCGATCTCCAATGCTTTGTCCAAGGCGTTCAACGCTTCCGAGTAGCGTTCCAGCCTGTTCAGCTCGTATCCTTTGTTGCTCCAGTTCCCGATGTCGTCCGGCCGGATGGTGCACAATTTTTCAAGCATGGCGAGGCTGCCGGCCATGTCGCCGGCTTCATCCAGCATCCGTGCCAGGAGCTTCATGGCCACGGGGTCGTCCGTGCGGTCGGTGATGCCGAGCTTCAGGTCCGCAATGGCCTGCTGGTTGCGCCCGGAGGCCGCTTCGGCAGAACCGCGCAAGATCAAGGCCTGCCGCTGAAGTTCCGGTTTCTTGGCCGTCTTTAATGCGCGTGTTGTGAATCGGATGGAGGCGGCATGGTCATCGGTGCGCGAGGCATAGAGCGCCCGTTGGAAATTGGCTTGCGGATGCAGGCTGTCCAGTGCCAGGGCGCGGTTCACGTCCGCCAGGAACTGGGTGTACTTGCCTTGGTAGTACCAGCCCCTGGCACGCGCGGCCAAGGCATTGGCAGTGGCACCAAGCTCCACCGCCTTGTTGTATTTCTGCATGGCCCGCGATGGCTGGTTGGCCTCCAGCAGGCTGTCGCCCTGTACAATGAAGCGGCTTGCATCCGGTGCACCTTGCGCGGCGGCACAAATGGCCACCAGGGGCAGGGAGAGCAGGAGCAGGATGCGGTGGAGCATGTTCCACAAAGTTAAACTTGCCGACCGGATCAACTGGTGCGTGGTACAGGTACGGTGTCCAGTGGGGCGGTCCGGCCAGCCTCCAGCAGGTGGCGGCCCGCTTCGGCGATCATGGCCGCATTGTCCGTGCAATAGGCGAAGGGTGGAATGAAGACTTCCACGCCCTCGCGTTCGCCAAACTCCTTGAGCCTTTCGCGCAAACCGCTGTTGGCCGCCACGCCGCCTGCAATGCCCACCGCTTTAACTTGGTGCTGGCGGACGGCCCGCCGGGTCTTTGCCATCAGATGATCGATGATGGCATTTTGCAGTGATGCGCACAGGTCGTTCAGTTCCGAATCGGCAAAACCAGGCTGCCTGCTTTCCTCCCGCTGCACCAGCGCCACAAATGCGGTTTTGATCCCGCTGAAGCTCAGGTCCAAGCCTTCAATGGCCGGCTTGGGCAATTGGAACCGGTGGGGATTGCCCAGCTTGGCGTGCTTGTCCACCAGCGGGCCGCCGGGATAGGGCAGGCCCAGCACCTTGGCCCCCTTGTCAAAGGCTTCGCCGGCGGCATCGTCCAAGGTGGAGCCCATCACCTCCATGTCCAAGGGGGAGTGCACCAGCACCAACTGGCTGTGGCCACCGCTCACGGTAAGGTTCAGGAACGGGAATGAAGGCGTGCGCCGGTCGCTTCCGTCGCGGATGAAGTGCGCCATCACATGGGCCTGCACATGGTTCACGGCCAGTAGCGGGATGTTCAGGGCCTGCGCCAGGGAGCGGGCAAAGCAGGTGCCCACGAGCAGCGCGCCCACCAAGCCAGGACCGCGGGTAAAGGCCACGGCGTTCAGGTCTTCCTTGGCAACGCCTGCGGTGCGGAGCGCCTCTGCCACCACGGGCACAATGTGTTCCTGGTGGGCGCGGCTGGCCAGTTCCGGGACCACGCCCCCCCATTTGGCATGCACATCCTGGCCGGCCACCACATTGCTGCGCAACAAGCCGTCCACCAGCACGGCGGCGGCGGTTTCATCGCAAGAACTTTCTATGCCAAGCAGGATGGAGGGCACGGGGAGTGGAGCAGCGGATAAATTTGGCCCTTTGGGCCTGATTGTTGCAAAAGGAGGCCCGAAACTAAGCAGAGATGGCACGGGGAGTTGAAAGGCCAAAGCGGCCCTGGCGCACAGGGCGCCGGATATTCCGCGTGCTGGCCTTGCTTGTGCTTGTGCTCGCAGCCACCGTGCTGGCCTTGCTCACGCCCGAAGTGCAGACCTGGCTCGCCGGCAAGCTCAGCGCCTCCTTAAGCAGGCAATTGGGCACGGAACTTCACATCGACCGCGTGGAACTGCGGCTATTCGGGGCCAACCGCCTCCACGGCCTTTTCATAGCCGACCTGAAGGGCGATACGTTGATCGCTGCGGATGAAGTATGGGTGCGCGGCTTGCGCATACACCGCACGGGCCTGCAGATAAAGGTGAAAAGACTGGAGCTGCACCGTTCGCGCTTCAACCTGCAAAAGGCCGAAGGTGACAAGCACAGCAACCTCACCAACCTGCTCAGCAAGCTGAAGGGTGCACCCGGCGCGGACACTGCGGCTTCCGAAGCCTGGATCATCAAGTGCGGGCAAGTGGACATCCGCGACCTGCACTTCACCTACAACGACCACAACTACCACACCCTGCCCTTCGGTGTGGACTTGGACCATGTGGACATTCCGGCGGCGCAGATACACGGGCATGACCTGCTGGTGGCTGGCGATTCCATCCTGTTCCAGTTTGATGACATGCGGTTCACGGACAGGAGCGGCTTGGCCGTGGAACACTTGAGCGGCGCGGCCCGCGTGGCCCCCGTGGGCATCCGGATGAACGGCATGCACTTAATGACCGGAAGCCAGCGCAAGGGATCCCTGGGCAGCGACATCCGCGGCGACCTGGACCTGCGCACGCACAGCCTGGACGACCTGGACGAGTTCACCAGCCAAGTGATCATCGCGGCGGACCTTGACAGTTCAAGGCTGCAATTTGCCGACGTGGCCCTCTTCGCGCCGGATCTGGAAGGCGTGGACTATGCCATTGCCCTGAGCGGTAAAGTGCAGGGCCGGATCAATGCCTTGAAGGGGCGCGGCATGGAGCTGCGCTTTGGGGGCCGGTCCGTGTTCCGCGGCGATGTGGAAATGACCGGGCTGCCCGATTTTCAGAACACGTTCATCGTGCTGGACGCATCGGAGATCCTTACGGACCCGGCAGACCTGGCCACCCTGCCAATGCCGCCATTCAAGGCGGGAGGCAGGCTGGCGGTGCCGCCAGAAGTGCAACGCTTGGGCCGCATGGCTTTTGCGGGCAACTTCACCGGCTTCGTCAACTCCTTCACCACCTATGGAAGCGCCACTTCCGCAGCGGGCACCCTGCGCAGCGACATCTCCTTTGAGCGGGACACGGTGAGCAAGTTCTTCCAGTTGAAGGGAAGGTTGGCCACCGACGGTTTCAACCTGGGCATGGTGCTGGCCACCGAAGCCATTGGCAACCTGGCGGTGGACGTGGATGTGAAAGCCTCCGGCAAAAGCCTAAAGACCCTGGTGGCTGAAATTGACGGCAGCGTGCCGGAACTGGGCCTTGCCAAATACAACATTGGCGGCATCACGCTGAACGGCAAGTTGGAAAAAGACCTCTTCAACGGGGAACTTCACTGCACAGACCCCAAGGTGCAACTGGATTTCAACGGGTTGGCGGACCTGCGCGGCAAGTGGCCTGCGGTGGACTTCAGCGCCAACGTGAAACGCATGGACCTGCGGGCGCTGGGGTTCATCGGCGGTGAGGGTTACAGCGACCTTGTGATGCAGGTGGAAGCCAAGGGCCGCCTGGCGCCTGACAGCTTGCTGGGCTCCATCCGCATGAAGGATGTGGCCTATTGCCAGGACACCGTGGACCTGCACCTGGGGAACATTGCGCTGGATGCCGCGAATGAAGGCGGACAGCCGGTGGTGAAGCTGCAAAGCGACATTGCCACGGCCACGGTGCGCGGGGTGTTCTATCCCACCTTGTTGCCGGGTGCCGTGAAAAGTGCCGTTTACAGCGTTTTTCCTGCACTGGAGGATGAGGTGGAGTACAAACAAGCGGCGCAGGATTTCACGTTCGAAGGTGCCATTGGCCAGGCGCAGCCCGTGCTGGACCTGGTAGTCCCAGGAATGGAGCTGGAGCCGGGCGCCATGTTCAATGGCAAGTTCAGCAGCAAAACGTTCGACCTCGGCTTGGACGCACAGTTTCCACACCTGGGCTACAAGGGCATTGCCGGTGACTCCCTGGTGATCACGCTCTCAAAAACCATGGACCTGCTGGCCTTCAGCCTGAAGGGCAACGGGCATACGGCGGACAGCGTGGCGATGCAAAACCTTTATGTAACCGGGCAGGCCTACCAGGACGAGGTGCGGCTAAGTGCGGATTGGGCGGGCCGCGCAACCAACGGAGGCAAGGCCAGTGGCACCATCAACTTGAACGCATTGGTGAACGGACCCTCATCCGTAACGGTTGAACTGGAGCCCAGCCATGTGGACCTTGGGCAGGGGCAATGGCACAATCCGCAACCAGCCACGGTCCATTTGGACAGCAGCACCGTGCGCGTGGATTCGCTCCTGTTGGAGAACGGGCCGCAAACCGTGCTGCTGGACGGCAGCGCCGGCCGGGATTCCACCTTGGCGCTGGCCTTCAGCCTCAACGAGGTGCGGATGGAAAATTTGAAGCCCTTGTACACCGGCCCGGAAGTACACGGCCTGATCAGCGGGGACGGGCGCCTCTTCGACCTCTTCGGGAATCCCTACCTGCTGAGCTACCTCTGCGTGGACAGCCTTGCCGTGCAGGACAAGCCCGTGGGCAACCTGCGCTTTGCGGCTGCCTACAATGAGGAGGGAGATGCCATCAACGTAAGTGGCCTGCTGGACCGTGACACCCTGCGAGCCTTCAACTTTGCCGGGCAGCTCACCCCTGGCAAGGCCCAGGAACTGGATTTGAAGCTGCACATGGACCGGTTCGACCTGCGCTTCCTGAACCCTTATTTGCCCGAATCCATCAGTGATATCCAAGGGCAAGTTACCGGCGTGGTGAACGTTACCGGCAAACTGGCCGAGCCCCAGATCAACGGAACGGCCAACCTGGTGAACGCGGGCCTGCGCATCAACTACCTGAACACGTTCTACAGCTTTACGCACACGGTGAACATCCAGCCGGACATGTTCGCACTGGACCAGGTGAAGGTGCGGGATGACGAAGGCCAAACCGCCACTGCGAACGGCACCATCATCCACCACGGGCTCAAGGACTGGAACTTCGACGTGAGCCTGGACATGGATAATTTCAAGGTGCTGGACACCGATGAAAAGAACAACGAGCTGTACTACGGCAAGGCCTATGCCACGGGCTCCATGGGCGTAAGCGGCTACACGGACAACCTGGACATCGATGTGGATGCGGCCACGGCCTCCGGCACCGACATCCACTTTCCGCTCGGGGCCAGCACGGACGTGGGCAGCATTCCCTTTGTGCGCTTCACCGACAATGGCCTAGCGGCCGATACGGCGGAACAGGGAGTGGACCTTAGCGGCATCCGGCTGAACATGAAGGTGGCCGTAACACCCGATGCCAAGTTCGAGCTGATCTTCGATCCCACGGTGGGCGACATCATGCGCGGGCGCGGCAATGGCAACCTGGCCATGTCCGTAACACCCTCGGGCGATTTCAGCATGAAGGGCGACGTGGAACTGGTGGACGGCGACTACCTCTTCACCTTGCGCAACCTGGTGAACAAGCGCTTCGGCGTGGAGCCGGGCGGCCACATTACGTGGTATGGCGACCCGTTCGATGCCATCATCAACGTGGATGCCATCTACCGCCTGCGCGCCAGCCTGTACGATGTGATCCCCGCCGGGCTCCGCACCGAGGCCTACAAGAAGCGCTTTCCGGTGGAGGTGATGATGCACCTGTCCCAAAAGCTGATGAACCCGGAGATCGGGTTCGACGTGAAGCTGCCCACCGTGGACGAGTCCGTGCGCACCTTGGTGGGAAGCGCGCTGGCCAACACGGACGACATGAACAAGCAGGTGTTTTCGCTCATTGTGCTGAACCGTTTCATGCCCACGGACGCCACCGCCAGCCAAAGTGAGAACAGCGGCCTGGGCGGAGGTGCGGCCACCACCGGCACCGAGCTTCTGAGCAACCAGATCAGCAACTGGCTCGGTGCGCTGAGCAAGACCTTCGACGTGGGCGTGAACTGGCGCACGGGCGACGTGGTTTCGCAGGATGAGGTGGAAGTGGCCCTGAGCACCCAAATGTTCAACGACCGCCTGCAACTGAGCACCAACGTGGGCGTGGCCTACGGTAATGGCGGAAACCAGCAGGGCAACAACCTGATCGGCGACTTTTCCGCAGAATACGCCTTGACACAGGACGGCAAGCTGCGCTTCAAGGCTTTCAGCCAAAGCAACGACAAAAACCTTGGACAGGTGGACCAGGCGCAAACCACGCAGGGTGCAGGCTTGGCCTACCGTGAGGAGTTCGATACGCTGGGCGAGTTCTTCCGCAAGTTCTGGGGCGGAATCACCGGCAAGCGGAAAAAAGCGGCGGGGCGCTAACCGGACCTACAGGTCCAAGTGGTGGCCCATTTTCAGCTTCTTGGTGAGCAGGTAGTTCCTGTTGTGCTTGTTCGGGGCGATCTGGATGGGCACGTTCTCGGTGATCTCCAGGCCGTAGCCGATCAGGCCGGTGCGCTTCCTGGGGTTGTTGGTCAGCAAGCGCATGCGGCGGATGCCCAGGTCGTGCAGGATCTGCGCGCCCACGCCGTAGTCGCGGGCGTCCATGTCGAAGCCGAGCATGAGGTTGGCCTCCACGGTGTCCGCCCCCTGTTCCTGCAATTTGTAGGCCTTCAGTTTGTTCAACAGGCCGATGCCGCGCCCTTCCTGCTGCATGTACAGCACCACGCCCTTGCCTTCGCGCTCCACCATTTCCATGGCGGCATGCAGCTGGGGACCGCAGTCACAGCGGCAACTGCCGAAGATGTCGCCGGTAAGGCAGCTACTATGCACGCGCACCAGCACGGGCTCATTTTCCTTCCAAGTGCCTTTCACCAGTGCCAAGTGCTCTTCCCCGCTGTCCTTCTGGCGGTACGCGATCAGGCGGAAATCGCCGTGTTCGGTGGGCATGTTCACCTCCACCACGCGCTCCACGCTGCGCTCCGTGCGCATGCGGTAGGCCACAAGGTCCTCAATGCTGATGAGCTTCAGGTTGAACTTCTTGGCCACTTCGCGCAGTTCGGGCAGGCGGGCCATGGTGCCGTCCGCGTTCATGATCTCCACCAGCACGCCGGCGGGTTCCATGCCGGCCAGGCGGGCCAGGTCCACGGTGGCCTCGGTGTGGCCGGTACGGCGCAGCACGCCCCCGTTGCGGGCTTTGAGGGGGAAGATGTGGCCGGGCCTTCCGAGGTCCGCCGGGCGCGTGGCGGGGTCTATCAGGGCCTTGATGGTTTTGCTGCGGTCGCTGGCACTGATGCCGGTCGTGGTGCCATGGCCGCGCAGGTCTATGCTTACGGTGAAGGGCGTTTCATGCAGTGCCGTATTGTCCTGCACCATCAGGTCCAGGCCCAGCTGTTCGCACCGCTCCTCGGTAAGGGGCGTGCAGATGAGGCCGCGGCCGTGGGTGGCCATGAAGTTCACCACCTCCGGCGTGGCATTGCGTGCCGCCGTGATGAAGTCGCCTTCGTTCTCGCGGTCTTCGTCGTCCACCACGATCACGAGCTTGCCGGCGCGGATGTCCGCAATGGCGCTTTCAATGGTGTCGAACTTGCTTTCCGTGTGCATGGGTTGCCCGCCTGCATTGGCGCTTGGCGGGACCGCAAAATTACGGCACGGGCACGTGGGCCGGTTGCCCGGCCATCAGGCGGTCCAAACGTTCCGCGGAGCGGTCCCAGTCAAAACTGCTGCGGACAAAGCGGTGGCCGTTGATGGCCAGGCGTTCGCGCTCCTCGGGATGTTCCAGCAGGCGCAGGATGTGGTCGGCGTAATCCTGCGGCTGGTGGCCGATGAGGATGGAGCTTCCGGGTTCGGCACCCACGGCGTTGTTGGCCAGGCCGGAGGTAACGCACGGCATGCGCATGGACATGGCCTCCAGCAGTTTGTTCTGCAGGCCGGTGCCTATTTGCATGGGGGCCACGAAGATGCGCGCCGAAGCGTAGGAGGTGCGGATGTCCTTCACCCATCCGCTCACCGCTACGTTTCCGTTTTGTTCCGCGAGCTCCCGTACACGCTGGTCCGGGTCCACGCCGGCAATGAGCAGGGTGGTGCCCGGCCGTTTGGCATGCACCAAGGGCAGTACGCGCTGCACCAGAAAGATCACACTGTCGATGTTGGGCGGATAGTTCATGTTGCCGGTGAAGAGCAGGTCGTACTGCTTGTCCGCTCCGGCGCGATCGCCTTTTAGGTGCTCCGGATTGAAATATTCGGTGTCCACACCGTTGGGGATCACGGTTACAGCGCCCCTGCGGGGGTGGTAGAGCAGGTCGCGGTCCTGTGCGCTGATGATGGCCTGGTGATCGAAGAGGTCGAGCATCAGGTTCTCATAGAAAATGAGCCGGCGCGTTTCGGCCTTGAAGAAGGGACGCAGGTGGAACGGGGCCGTTTCGGCGCGGCGCTCCATGCCCTTGCTAAGGGTGTCCATGAAATCGAGCGTCTTGGGCAGGGTATATCGGCGGCGCACATACTCGGAAGTGCGCACCAGCTGGCATAGCACATGGTCCGGCCGGAAGGTGTCGATCACGTTGTCTATTGCCTTCTGGGCGTGGCGGTGGTGGAAGTAGCTTACTTGGAACGGCAACCGTGAGAATACAGCGGTTACCATGCGCAGCAGGATGCGCCAGCGGGGCAGGGGCACTACTTGCAGGTGCTTGCAGAAGCTGCGCAGGTGGGCTTCATCTTCCGGCGCGATGCGCTGGTCGCTCAGGCAGAACAAGTACACCTCATGGCGGCTTGCCAGGCGCTTTACTAAGTGGTAAGCACGCAATTTGTCCCCCTTTTCCAGTGGATAGGGCATGCGGGAGAGGACCACCAGCAGCTTCATCGTTTCAACAAGTGGTCGTAGAAAGCCGTGAGGTCCTGCATGATGCGGGCGTTGTTGTGCCGGCTGCGCACCAGTTCTGCGGCGTTGGTGCCGATCTCCGCGGCCAAAAGTGGTTCAGCGAGCACCTGTTCCATTCGCTCGGTGAACTCCGCTGCGGTGTCCGCGATGAGGATGTTCTTGCCGGGCTGGTGGTCTATGCCTTCCGCGCCCATGCTGGTGCTGATGATGCACCGGCCCATGGCCATGCCCTCGATGATCTTTACGCGCATGCCGCCTGCGCTGAACAAGGGTACCACCATGACATGGCGCTGCGCGATGTACCGTTTGGCGTCGGGCACGCGGCCCACCACCGTGGTGCCGGGCAACTTGGCCCGGATCATGTCTTTGGGCATGCGGTTGCCCGCCAGGTGGAGCTTGGCCTGCGGGTGTTCCTTGATGATGCGTGGCCATACCGAACGGAGCAACCAGCGGATGCCGTCCTCATTGGGCAGCCAATCCATGCTGCCCAGGTGGAAAAAGACCGGGGCCCCTGGCGGGTACACTGCCTCGTACTCCCTTGCGTCCACGCCGAAGGGGATGGTGGCAATGGGCGTTTTACTGCCATGGGAGGCCATTTCCCGGGCATCGGCCCCAGTGATCGCCGCCACGCCGTCCACAAGGTCGATCACCCCGCGCTCATAGTTCCGCAGTTGCTTGGCGAGGAATTTTCGGTACGGCTTTTTGATGATGTTGCGTTCGCCCTGCGCAATGCGCTCCTGTATTACATGTTCCAGGTTGTGCGCGCGCAGCACGATGCGGGCCTTGGAGTAGCGGCGCAGCGTGGGGATGTACGGGGTAACGAAGAGGCTTTCGAGGTGGATGATGTCGAATTTTTCCTGGCTGAGCAATTGGATCAGCCGGATGTCCATGTCCGGGGAGAAGAACCGGCTGATGTTATAGTTGTCCGCGGTCACCAGGTCGGTAAAGGCGTCCACCACGTTGAGGGAGGTGTCCACGAACACACCCTCGATGCGTGTGTGCTCGCGGAAACTTTCGGGCACGGTGGCCACCTTCAGGGGGTGCTTGTGCGTGCTGATGCAGAGCACTTTCACTTGGTGGCCCGCGTCCAGCAGGCCCTGCGTAATGTTGTACATGGCCTTTGCGCCGCCGTCGATGGGCGGGTAGGGCGGTTTATTGCACAGCTGGAGGATGCGCATGGCGGAAGGGGATGACGGAGCGGAGGCGCTGCCAAGTACGTGCGTATGCGTCACGGTCGAACAAGGGACTGTCGGTGGCGGCTTTCCAGGTGATGAAGATGCCGATGGGGAGCAGGACCATGGTGCTGATCCACATGCCGGGCCAGGCGTGGAGCGTACCGGCCTTCACCATCTGCTCAGTGGAGTAGCTCAGGATGTGGAATACCAGGAAGAAGATGATGGCGATGACCGCAGGCAGGCCCATTCCCCCTTTGCGCACGATGGCCCCGAGCGGTGCGCCGATGAAGAAGAACACCACGCATGCGAAGGCGAGCATCAGCTTGCGGTGCCATTCCACCTCGAACTTGGCGATCTGCGCGGTGCGGTCCTTGCGCTCCATTTCCATCTGGTCCAGCTCATTGATGGAACTGCGCGCCATTTCGATGGCTGCGGGATAAAGGCTTTCCGCAGGCGTGTTCGGCATGGCCAAAGCACCGGCCGGTAGGGCACCGCCGATTCCGCCTGTGCTGTCGCGGAGCACCATCAGGCTGCCGCGCATGCGCTGCCCTTGTTCGCCCATGCGCTCCGCGAGGCGCTTGCGCAGGCTGTCCCCGGTGTATTGCAGTTGGCCCAGGGTGAGCATTTTGTAATGGTCCTTGAAGAGTTCCTCGTCGGTGCGCTTCATGCCCATGCCGGAGAGGTCCAGACGGATCTCTTCACGCTGGAAACGGCCGCGCAGCAACGGCGCGCCAGGCCGGCGAATGGACGGACCGTCGGTTTTTTCATCGTAGACCCTGCCGTTTTCCAGCACCAGTACCAGGTAGTGCCCGTCGGTGCTGCGGCCCATGGTGCCCTTTTCGGCGCGCATCACGGTTTTATTGCCTTGGAAGGGCTTGCGATGGTCATAGATCAGCACGTCCCGCAGGGTGCCGGTGGCGTCGTCCTTGTTGCCCACGCGGATCGAGAAGCCGTCCAGCCCGCCATAGAACACGCCCGGCCGCAGGTTCAGTGCTGGCTTGGCGCGGGTAACGTCCCAGAGCAGGCTTTGGAATTTCAGGTTGGCCACGGGCAGCACGTTGTTGCTGAAGTAAAAGGAGAAGGCGGCCAAGCCCAGTACGAAAACCAGCAAAGGGGCCAGGATCCTGAACAGGCCGAGGCCGGCGGACCGCATGGGGGTGAGCTCCGAGCGCTCGCCCAGGCCGCCCATGGTCATGATGGAACTGAGCAGCACGGCCAAAGGCAGCACGGCGGGCACGAACGCGGAGGTGGCAAAGGCGATGAGCTTGGTGAGCACGTCCCAAGGCAAACCCTTTCCCATCAGGTCGTCCACCCACTTCCACAGCCATTGCATGCTGAAGAGGAAGAGCACGATGATGAAAGTAACGGCCAGGGGGCCGACGTAGGCCCCAAGGATCATGCGGTGCAAACGCTTCATGCGCAGTGCGCAAAGATCGCCATATCCGGGTGCATCGCTGGTTCCGGGCAACAAGCAATGTGCGGCCCCATGCGGGCGCCCGGCCTGTTGTACGCGCCGGTCAGGCGCCCAATACGCGGATCAGGGTTTGGATCTGTGCGGCCCACAGGGCCTTTTCCTCTTCCAGGTCCATGGGCCAGGCATGGTCCGTTACCACGAGGCAGATCTCATTGGTCATGGGGTCTACGCGGATCCGCAGTTCATAATAGGCACCGGGATCTTCCACGGCATCTTCAGTCCATCGGAACCGGATGAACTCACCGGGCTGCTGGCTCAGGCATTCGGCAGTTTCGGTTTCATCGCCCCATTTGAACGTGTACATGTTGTTCTTCACGTTCACGTCATCGCAAAACCATTCGCTGAACCCGCTGGGCGAACTGATCAGGTCGAACAGGGAGGAGGGCGTGGCGTTCAGGTAGAACTCCAACTGGTAGCGCTGCTTCAGCGCGGCCTTGGCCGTTTTGGGCCGGGCCTGGGGCTGCTGTGCCCCGGCTGGTTGCGCCAGGGCGGAGGCAGGCTTTACCACGCTTGCAGGCCTGGGTGCCGGAGCCGGTTTTGCGGGTGCTTTCTTCACCGGTGCATGCTTTGCGGCGGCTTGTTTTACTGGTGGTTTCGCGGTTGCCGGTTTTTTCCCTGCGGCAATTTTGGTGGTTGCCGGTTTGGCGGGCCTGGGCGCTGCATGTTTCCTTGCAGGACCTTTCTTCCCCACTGCCGGCTTGGGCGAGAGTTTCTTCAAAGCCACCTTTTTCGCGGGTGCCGGCTTCACGGGTTTCCGGCGTGCAGCCTTTTTCAAGGCAGCAGGTTTGGGCTTCGCGGCAGCCTTCCGCGCAGGCTGCTTTTTCCGCGCGGCTTTCATCTCAACGTTTTTTCCGCCTTTGGCCCGCTTCGCCTTCGCGGTCGTGCCGGCCGGCTTCTTCGCGGTGCCTCCGCCAGCCTTTGCAGGGGTAGCCTTCCGCTTTTGCGGCTTTTTACTTCCGGTGCGTTTGGCCGTCCTTGCCGATTTCTTTGCGGCCTTGGTCTTTTGCTTTGCCATGTTGGGAATGCGCGGGTGTGGGTGCGGGGAAAGATAAGTAGATCCCCATATCAGGCAAGGGAAAATTGATTTTTGGGGGAAATTGACCGTGCTATATTCGCGCCCCGAAATGGCGCGGTAGCTCAGCTGGTTAGAGCGCGTGATTCATAATCACGAGGTCGAGTGTTCAAGTCACTCTCGCGCTACTCCTTGGTAATGGCAGGCCCTTCAGCACTGGTTGGGGGGCTTTGTCGTTTTTGCGCCTTGCCTGGGCAGTTAGCTTCGTGCCTTAAACCATGCATCTATGGCGGCACCCATGCAATGGCACGATGGATCATCGAGCTTGCCGGACTTTCCATGTGCCATCACCGCCGGAAGGCAGGAGGCGCCTGCAGTGGCCCATTGGGGTAGGGCACGGCGGCATGGGGTATTGCGCCTCCTGCTCCTGGTTGCCTGCGGCCCCTTTGCAATACAGGCGTGCAGCCCGCCCCAGGCTTCTTTGGGCGCGGATGCCTCCATACGAGGCGGGATGCATCGGCAGGCGGAAGCCTGGAACCGGGGCGACATTCCCGGCTTCATGGCGGCGTATGCGGACACTGCCTGTTTCATTTCATTGAAGGAACGGACCTGTGGCAAGGCGTTGGTGACGGCGCGCTATATGAAAAGGTACCCGAATGCGGCGGCCATGGGGCGGCTGGACTTTGGCAACCTGGAAGTGCTTCCTGCCGGCACGGACCATGCTTGGTGCACCGGAACCTGGCGGCTGGTACGCACCGCCGATACGCTTTCGGGGGGCTTCAGCCTGTTCTGGTTGCGCACTGCCCAAGGATGGCGGATAATCCGTGACCACACCTACTGAGCAGCGCGGCTAACTTGCGCCCATGTCCATCACCTTGGTCATCATTGCGGTCACCGTGGCGGTATCGCTTGCGGCACTGAACAACCGCGCCCTTTTTGAAAACCTGCTGTTCGAGCCGTTCGTTATCCACGAACGGCGCGACTGGTTCCGCTTCCTTTCGCACGGCTTCGTGCACGGCAGCGTGATGCACTTGGCGGTGAACATGTACGTGCTGTGGATGTTCGGCACCGCCGTGGAAGAAGCCTTGGCGCAGCTTACCGGACGCGATCCGCTGGTTCCGTACCTCGCGCTATACCTGGGCGGCATTGTACTGAGCTCCATTCCGGGCTACTTCAAGCACCGCCACGATCCGAGCTACCGGGCCGTTGGGGCTTCCGGGGCCACTTCCGCAGTGGTGTTCTCCTTCATCCTGCTGCACCCCGATTCCAAGCTGATGCTCATTTTCCTGCCCATCCCCATGGCCGCATGGATCTTCGGCGGCCTTTACCTGGCCTATGAGTGGTACATGAGCAAGCGCGGGCGGGACGGCATCGCGCATGATGCCCACTACTTCGGTGCGCTGTACGGCATTGCGTTCACCGCCATGCTCGGCCCACACGTGGTGGCGGACTTTTTCAATAGCGTTGGCTTCTGAGGCATGGCAAGCGGAAAGGCGGCGCTCTTCCTGGACCGCGACGGCGTGATCAACCGCGAGCGGGGCATGCACACGTGGCGCCTGGAGGAGTTTGAGGTACTGCCCGGCATTCCGGCAGCGGTCCATGCGGCGAATGCCGCGGGTCTGCTGGTGTTGGTCATCACCAACCAGAGCGGCATCGGCCTTGGCCTGTACGGCCATGCCGATGTGGAGCGCGTCCATGCCTACCTTCACCGGCAGCTCGCCAATGAGGGCGCGCACCTCGATGCCGTGTACTACTGTCCCCACCACCCGGAACAAGGCCGCTGCCTGTGCAGGAAGCCCGGAAGCCTGTTGTTTGAACGGGCCATTGCGCGTTTCGGCATTGATCCAACGCGTTCGGTGATGGTGGGCGACCGGCAACGCGACGTGGATGCGGCCAATGCGGCGGGAGTGCGTGGGATCTTGGTGGAACCGGACGCGCCGTTGCTTCCCTTGCTTCAACAGGAACGAATGATCTGATGGCCGCATTCGTCAATTTGAACGGTGCACTTTGTCCGGCGGACATGCCGGTGATCACGCTGAACAACCGTGCGTTCCATTACGGCGACGGGGTGTTTGAAACGATGCGCATCGTTCGTGGGCGCACCTGCTTTCTGGATGCACATTGGCTTCGGCTGGAGGAGAGCCTGAAGGTGCTCCGCATCAGCATGCCCCAGAACTTGGGCCGTGTGCAGCTCGAAAATGCCATCAGTGAACTGGTGGCGCGCAACGATATGCCCAATGCGCGTTGCAGGCTCACCGTGTTCCGTGATTCGCCCGGCTATTTCAAGCCGGAAAGCAACCAGGGCGCGTTCACCATCGAGCTGTCGGCGGTGGAGCGCGATACGTACATCCTGAACGAACGCGGAAATGCGGTGGACCTGTACCCGGAAATGCGCAAGCCGGTGAACATGCTTGCCGTGCACAAAACGCTCGGATCGCAGTTGTACATCATGGCTGGTTTGTGGAGCATCGCGCAACATTTGGACGATTGCCTGATCCAGAACGACCGGGGCAACATCATTGAAAGCAGCTCCGCGAATATTTTCATAGTGAGCAACGGCGTGCTGTACACGCCTTCCTTGGCGGATGGATGCTTGGGCGGCATCATGCGCATGCAGGTGATCAACCTTGCGCTGGAAAACGGCATCAAGGTGTATGAGAGTTCGTTGAACCCGCAGAACTTGCTGGTGGCCGATGAGCTGTTCTTCACCAACGCCGCACAGGGCGTGCAATGGGTGGGATCGTACCGCACCAAGCGCTATGGGCACCGCATGGCCTTGCGCCTGCAGGACCTGTTGGTGAAGAAGGTGCTCAGTTGAGCGAGGGATCTTCCGGGAAGTTTGCCAGCGGCGCATACTTCGGCCCCATGCCGCGCAATGTGCCAGCCCAGAGGTCCTTGGCTTCCGTGCCCATTACCGATCGCTTGCTGGCGGGGGTTACGAGCCAGGAGTTGTTGCCGATCTCGCTGTTCAACTGGTCCGCTCCCCAGCCGCTGTACCCCACAAAAAAGCGCACGTGCCTGGCCAGCTTCGGCGAGGCATTGAGCACCGCGCACAACTGCTGGAAGTCGCCCCCCATGCTGATGCCGTCCACCACGTTGAGGCTTCCGGTAATGCGCGGCCCCAGCGTGTGCAGGAAGAAGAGGTTGCCGCTTTGCACGGGACCGCCAATGCCCACGGGGGAGGGCAGGTTGGGCAGCTCCGTCATCAGGTCGGCAATGTTGGTTTCCAGGGGCCGGTTCAGCACCAGGCCAAAGGAGCCGTCGGGGTCGTGCATGCATAGCAGCACCACTGTGCGGCGGAAATAGGGGTCGGACAGGTAAGGTCCGCTCACGAGCAGGGTACCCGGTGAAGGAGCAAGCGGGTTAGGCGGTGAAAGTTCGAGCGGGTCTTTTGACATTGGATGACGCATGAAAGATAGTGCATGCGGTGCTGGCGTGCGCGCCGGTAACTTCGCCGTTGGAAATACAACAACCATGAGCGAGGATAGGATCGTGGAAACACGGACGGACTACCACAAGATGAGCTTGGAGGAAGAGGATGCGGGGATGGATCCCATGCACTTGTTCGTGGCGTGGCTGGACGCGGCGGAGCAGGGCAAGGTGCCGGAGCACAATGCAATGATGTTATCCACGGCGGGCAGCGCGAGCATCAGTTGCCGCGTGGTGCTGTTGCGCCATGTGGACCACAGGGGCTTCGTATTCTTCACCAACTACAACAGCCGCAAGTCCATGGACCTGGAGCGCGATCCGCGTGCGGCGCTCACATTTTTCTGGCCCGCGATGGAGCGCCAGGTGCGCATTGAAGGAAAGGCGGAGCACTTGCCAACGGAAGAGAGCGATGCCTACTTCGCATCGCGCCCTCGGGAAAGTTGCATTGGTGCATGGAGCAGTGACCAGAGCCGCGTGGTGGAGGACAGGAAGACCATGGAGGAACGGTTCAGCCGCTGGGAGCAGCGCTTCGAGGGCCACGAGGTTCCACGGCCGGACCATTGGGGCGGTGTGCTGGTGAAGCCCGTGCGGATTGAGTTCTGGCAAGGACGCTCCAACCGCATGCACGACAGGATCGTGTTTGAACGCTTCAGCGATGGCAGTTGGCAACGCATGCGGTTGCAACCTTAGTACCACTTCGGCTGCACGGGCGTGCATGGAAGTGCCATAAAGCAGAAGACCCCCGAATGATCGGGGGTCTTTGCTTCTGTCGCGCTTTACTTACTTCTTCTTGGCGGCAGCCTTCTTCTTCGGCGCGGCCTTCTTCTTGGCGGCAGCCTTCTTCTTCGGCGCGGCCTTCTTCTTCGGCGCGGCCTTCTTGGCGGCGGCCTTCTTGGCAGAGGCTACCGTGCGCTTGGCAGGACGGGCCTTGCCTTTGCTGCCGGCGGTACGCTTACCTTTCTTCGTCTTCATGTCACCTTTACCCATTGTATGGAGTGTTTAGGATTTGATCCAAATCTACCGGGATGCTGCAACGCGATCAGCGGTGCAATGGTTTCATTTCTCCACGATGATGTGTTGAGAACCGTGTTGCACGACCACGCTCCGAACAGCGGTGATGATAGCGCACCTTAAGGTGATGTTGCGCTGAAAGGCTTGGTGGCGGCCTTGTTCAGAAGGTTGCACAATTATTTGTGATCTGCGTTTCGCGCATATTGCAACGCTTCACCGGCGTTCTTCGGAATGCATTGCGGCGATCGGAAAAAGTGCGCAGCGAGGTGAATGCAGTATGAACTGCAATTGGATCAGTGCACGCGCGGTGCACTATTCGCGCGGTGCTGCTCCACCTTGATCGCCCTTGATGAAGAGCGCTTCAATGTGCTGCGCCGAATGCACCGTCTTGCGCGCCCAGTCCAGCAGGAGCGCATCGCGCTCCGTGCTTCCCATGCGCCATTGCACATCGCTGTTGCGCAGGCGCTGCACCACGGTATACAGCACGATCGCAGCGGAGACCGATATGTTGTAGCTCTCGGTGAAGCCGTGCATGGGTATGCGGAGGAAGGTGTCGGCGTTTGCCATCATCGCATCGCTCAGTCCGGTGAGTTCGGTGCCGAAACAGAAGGCCATTGGCTGGTCCAGCGGAATGGATTCGGGCGCCACGCTGTCCGCGCGCGGCGAAGTGGCCACGATCCGGTAGCCGCGTGCCTTCAGTGCATTGATGCAACGTTGTGCGTTGTCCGCGTCGCGCTCGCGGTAGCGTATCATGTTCGTCCACTTCGATGAGCCCAGGGTGACGTCCGGGTTCACCGTGTACTTGTTCCTGTTCTCTATGATGTGGATGTCCTGCACGCCGAGCAGGTCGGCGGTGCGCACCACGGCACTGGCGTTGTGCGGTTGGTAGATGTCCTCCAATACCACGGTAACGTGGCGGGTGCGCTCGCGCGAGATGCGGTCGAAGAGTGCCCGCTTGTTGTCGGAAATGAAGGGAGCGAGCTGGGCGTAGAGTTCGGCGTCGGAGGCCATGGTGAGGTGTTGGGCTGGGTGCAAAAGAAAAGGTCCTCCACGGATGGAGGACCCTTTCAGTAATTCGGAGGGGGGTGCTTACTTCACCTTCTTGGCGAGGTCGGCACCGGCCTTGAACTTCACCACCTTCTTGGCAGCGATCTTGATCTCCTTGCCGGTTTGGGGGTTGCGGCCCTTGCGAGCGGCGCGCTTGGAGATGCTGAAGGTGCCGAAGCCCACGAGGGCCACGCGGTCACCCTTCTTCAGGGCCTTGGTGGTGTTGCTCACAAAGGCATCCAGGGCGCGCTTTGCGTCAGCCTTGGAGATCTTGGCCTCAGCGGCCATGGATTCGATCAGTTCAGCTTTGTTCAGTCCCATGTTCGTTTTGGTTTTGAGTGTTGGTTTGTTTTCGGTACTCATCGCAAATGTATCCGCGAAGCCCCTGCTGTCAAGGGTTTCCGGGGCAATGGCCGGAAAATGTTGAAAAATCAGGGTGTTTGTTCATAAGTCGGCCGGATTTGTACTGATACCAAGGGTTCCAGGCAGTGGCAGTTTGGTGATTTCCTGTTGGTCCGGCATCGCCAATGATCAGCTCATGTGCTATTCCAATGTGATCCCCTCGCGGCGGTGCAGGCCCCGGACGAAGGCACCGGCCTCCATGGGCCGCTTGCCCTCAAGCTGCACCTCCACGGCCCGAATGCAACCTGTGCCGCATCCTATATATAGATGCTCTCCGTGAACTTCCACCACGCCGGCGGCGGGTTGCTTTCCGTGCGGCCGTGCACGCTCAGCGGCAAGCACCTTGAATTGTTTCGCCGGCCGGCCGTCTTCCTTCCACTGTGTCCATGCTCCCGGATATGGTGAAAGGCCGCGGATATGGTCATGTACGCGCTGTGCACTTGCGTTCCAATCTATGCGGCAATTTTCCGGAGTGAGCTTCGGGGCGGCATGCATGGCGCTGCCCTCAAACTCATTCTGTGGAACAGGGGTGCTGGTGCCGTCGAAGATGTTCTTGGCCGTGCGTGTGAGCAGTTCGGCACCAATGTTCATCAGGCGGTCGTGCACCGAGCCCGCGGATTCCTCCGCGCCGATCTCCAATTGTTCGCGGAGCAGGATGTCGCCGGTGTCAATGCGGCCATTGAGCAGGAAAGTGGTGACGCCTGTCCGCTGCTCGCCATTGATCACGGCCCAGTTGATCGGTGCGGCACCGCGGTAGTCGGGCAGGAGCGAGGCGTGCAAGTTCACCGTGCCCAACGGGGGCCTGCCCCATACCAGTTCCGGCAGCATGCGGAATGCCACCACTATATATAAGGAAGCATGGAAGGCTTCGAGCTGATCGTGGAACTCCGGTGCCTTGAGGTTGGTTGGTTGCAGTACCGGCAGCCCCAGTTCCAATGCACGTTCCTTCACCGCACTGATGCGCAGTTGTTGACCGCGTCCTGCCGGGCGGTCCGGGGCGGTGACCACGGCGGCCACTTCCATGTCGGCAGCCACCAGGGCATTGAGCGATGCCACCGCAAAGGGGGGAGTACCCATAAAGATGATACGTTGGTTCATTTCAGGATGGAGGGGTCAAAGTGGAACCGGTAGGGAAGTAGCGCATCTTCACCGGCGTAGTCCACGCCGATGCGGGGCCCGGTGATGATGGCCTTGCGCGGTACGGCGATGCCACGGTCTTCGATGGTGATCAGGTCGCCGAGCAGGTCGGTACCGGTATGCGCAGTAAGGATGCCGAGGGCCTGGGTAAGCGTGCCCGGCCCACCAGTGGTGAGTTTTTTCATGTTGCGGCGCTTCAGCATCACGTCCAGGCCTTCCAACGGATGCACCGCCCGCACCAGTACCGCGTGGGCAACGCCGTGCGCGTTGGTGACCACGTTGAACAGATGGTGGATGCCGTAGCAGAGATAGACATAAGCATGTCCGGCCTCGCCGTACATCACCTTGTTGCGTGGCGTCACCTTTCCGCCGTAGGCATGCGAGGCTTTGTCCACCGCGCCCATGTACGCCTCGGTCTCGGTGATCACGGCAGCCGTGGTTGCACCGCCGATCCGGGTAACGAGCACCTTGCCGAGCAGGTCGCGCGCTACGGCAACCACGTCGGGCCTGGCATAGAAAGAGCGTGGAAGTTTGCCCCTGGGCATGTTCAACCGGAAATGTGGCCTTCGTCCATTAGCCAACGAACAGGCGGCTCGGCCAACAAGTTCGCCGGGGCGTTGGCGCGGCAGTTGTCGCACCTGCCGCAAGGTGTTCCGCCGTTCTCGCCAAAGTATTTCAATACGGCCGATTCACGGCAGCCCCGCTCCCGGAAGGCATAATGCGCCATGGCTTCCAAGCGCTGCCTGGCGCGCTGCTCACGGGCATGCAAGGCCTCCTTCTTCAAGGTGAGCGATTGGGCATCGCCACGCGGCAACAATAAGGTAACGGTGGGCGCATCGCTCCGGGGCCGGTAGAAAAGCACGTTGGTCCGTTCAAGTTCGTGCAGCAGTTTGCGAACCTGTGCCACGGACTTGCCGATTGCCGTGGCCAGTTGTTCCTCGTCAATGGGAACCGGCACTTCGAACAAACCTCCGTAGGACCTGAGCAAGGCTTCCAGCAACGGGCCTGCCTGGCTGTTGGAAACGCGGACCTGGTGGACTGCATCGCCTTGGGCACGCATCAGTACGCGCGAAGGCGCATGTGCACTGTCCGACAATGCCAGGCGGCCATCCAGTTCCAATGCCTTGAGCACATGGTTCACCTTGGCCGGGGCAAGGGCGCAACGCTGCGCCAATGCAGCCAGGTCCAGGTCGTAGGCCTCGAACTGGCCGGAACCGATGGCAATGCGGTGCATGTCCGCAAACGCTTGGTACACGCGGCGCACTTCGGCAAGCGAGGGGAACGAGGCTTCCAGCTTGTCGCGCATTTTCTGCTCATCCGCGGGGTGGGCCAGCAGGATGGCAAAGGATGGTTTGCCATCGCGGCCGGCACGGCCCGCTTCCTGGTAATAGCTTTCCATGTCCGGCGGTGGTTCCAGGTGCACCACGCAGCGCACGTCGGGCTTGTCGATCCCCATGCCGAAGGCGTTGGTGGCCGCCACGTACCGAACAGCCCCCGAAAGCCACTCCTGCTGCACGCGGTCGCGTTCATCATGGGGCAGGCCGGCGTGGTAGGCGGCCGCCGAAATGCCGTGCTGTTGCAGGAACTGCGCGGTGCGCACGGTTCCGCGCCGGTCCCGCAGGTACACGATCCCGCTGCCGGCACTGCGGCGCGCGATCTTCAGCAAATAGCCCAATTTGTCCTCGCCATGGCTGGCCCACAGGGTAAGTTCCGGGCGGTGGAACGAACCTCGGACCACATGGTGCTTTCGGAATTCCAGCCGCACCATGATGTCCTGCACCACTTCCGGCACTGCGGAAGCCGTAAGCGCCAGCACGGGTACCTTCGGGTGTGACTCGCGCAGCTTGTGCACCAGCAGGTATGCCGGCCGGAAATCGTAGCCCCACTGGCTGATGCAATGGGCTTCGTCCACCGCGATCAGCCCCACGGGCATGCTTGCAAGGCGCGCAGCGAAAAGCTCTGAACCGATGCGCTCCGGGGAAACGTAGAGGAAATCGAGCTTCCCGTAGCAAGCACTGTTCAACGCATTGTCGATCTCCGCTGAACCCATTCCGCTTGTTACGGCCACGGCGCGCACGCCCAGCTTCTTCAGGCGTTGCACCTGGTCTTTCATCAGGGCGATCAAGGGCGATACCACGATGCACAATTTGCCCAAGGCCAGTGCCGGCACCTGGAAGCAAAGGCTCTTTCCCCCTCCGGTGGGCAGCAGGGCCAGGGTATCGCGTCCCTGCATTACGGTGCGCACCACCTCCTCCTGTACGGGGCGGAAGGAGGGATAGCCCCATACTTCGCGGAGCACGCTGTGGATGTCGCGCGGCATTCGTGGCCACAAGGATACGGGATGGCCCGCTGGACGCATCCGGCATGTGTTGGTTACCTTTGGACCAAACCAGATGGACATGATCCGTACAGCACCGGCGATTGATATTGAGCGCGTGAAGAAGTCCCGTCTGCAGGAAACCGACCTGGAGCACCTCAAGTTCGGCCGCGTGTTCACCGACCACATGTTCGTGATGGACTATGAGGAGGGCCGGTGGCAACGTCCGCGGATCATGCCGTATGCCGACCTCGAGATGAGCCCGGCCACGCTGGTGCTGCATTACGCGCAGACCATTTTTGAAGGCATGAAGGCCTACCGCGATGAAGAGGGCAACGTGAACCTCTTCCGCCCGCAGGCAAACATTGCGCGGATGAACCGCAGTGCGCACCGCATGTGCATGCCTCAAATTCCGGAAGCGCTGTTCATGGATGGATTGAAGGAGCTGGTGCGCCTGGACGGAGCGTGGCTCCCCGATGGCAAGGATGCCGCCCTCTACATCCGCCCGTTCATGTTCGCCAGTGATGAGTACATCGGCGTGAAGCCCAGCGAGGGCTACCGGTTCATGATCTTCGTATGCCCGGTGCGCGGTTACTACCAGGAACCTTTGCGCGTTAAGCTGGAATTGGAGTACAGCCGCGCCTTTCCCGGCGGTACCGGTGAGGTGAAGTGCGGTGGCAATTATGCAGGCGGGCTCTATCCCTCCAAGATGGGGCAGGACAAAGGCTACCACCAGAACCTGTGGACCGATGCCATGGAGCACAAGTACATCGAGGAGAGCGGCACCATGAACGTGTTCTTCATCATTGACGGTGTGCTCACCACGCCCAGCTTGGACGGTACCATCCTGGCCGGCATCACGCGGGACAGCATACTCACCCTGGCGCGCGAAAGAGGCTTGAAGACGGCCGAGCGGAAGATCACCGTTGAGGAAGTGGTGAACGGCATCCGCAACGGCAAGGTGAGCGCTGCGTTCGGTGCGGGCACGGCGGCCACCATCGCGCCCATCAAGGTGGTGGGCTACAAAGGCGAGGACCTGGAACTGCCGGACCTCAAGGCCGATAGCGAAGTGAACCTCATCGGCAAAATGTTGGACGACATCCGCCGGGGCCTGACAACGGACAAACACGGCTGGGTGGTGCGCGCCTGAGCTGCACACGATTCGGCGTTGATCTGCGTTCCACGGTAACACACGCAGCGGTTGCCCCAGGTATGGATGTCAACAAACGCCATTGGCTTTCCGTATTGCCTTGGGTAACGGCATTTGCCGTGGCCATGGGCTTCCTGGAAGCCGCAGTGGTGGTGTATTTGCGCGCCGTGGCCTACCCGGATGGGTTCAAGTTTCCATTGGCACCGCTTGATTCGAAGTTGGTGATCACCGAGCTACTGCGCGAAGCGGCCACGCTGGTGATGCTGCTGGCGCCAGGCGCATTGGTTTCCCGTATGCGCATGGAACGCTTTGCCTGGTTCTGCTGGGCCTTCGCCGTGTGGGACCTGTTCTATTACGTGTTTCTCAAGTTGATCCTCGGCTGGCCGGAAAGTTGGCTCACCTGGGACGTGCTCTTTCTGCTGCCCACCGTGTGGGTGGGGCCGGTGCTGGCGCCCTGCATGGTGTCGGCGGGCCTGATGGTTTTGGCCGTGGCGATCTTGCGCGGAAGGGAACACCGGGCGGGCTTTGGGCCTTCGGCCTGGCAATGGGCGGTGCTTTTCCTCTCCGGTGCGATCATGCTCTTTACCTTCATGGAAGAACCCGTGCGCTACCTGGCCGCCACAGCCCCGCAACGCGCCATGGGTGCGCCGGCCATGGAAGCACTGAACGCCTATGTGCCGCAAGTTTTTCAATGGGGATTGTTCCTGGGGGCCTGTGTGCTGGCCACGGTGCCGTTGGTGGCGATGTTCCGAAGTGGAGGGCAACCGGCAAACAAACGTTGACCTTTATTCCTGTCGCCGCCGTGCATTTTGCGCGATGGCTGCATCTTGCATGCAGGGATGAGGATGAAACTGCGCAACTGCTTGGTGCTTGTGCTGACGTTCGGTTGCCTGTTGCATGCAAGCGCCCAGCGGTTGCAACCCGTGCTGGTGCTGGATAGCGTGGAACACACGCCCATTGGGGGCGTGGCCATTGCCGTGAACGGCAGCGTACTGGTCCTCACAGATGCCATCGGACGGGCCAATGTGCCATTGGAGCGAACGGGAACGGTGGTCCTATCCTTTGCCCACACGAGCTATCAGCCGCGGGAAGTTCGGGTGAATGAAGCGGAGGCAGGGTTGGAACGCGTGGTGTTCCTGGAAGCGCGGCACGAGCTTCTTCCTACCATTACCGTGGGCCGTGCCGTGCCCGAAGAGGTGTACCGACGGGAAGACCTGCATGCCGCCGACCTGCTGGTGAACGATGCCGGCCTGTGGGTGCTGGCCTATGAACATCCGCGCATGCTGCGTGCAGAAGGCGATGCAGGCAAGGAGATCCTGCGCGATGTGCGCCTCGTGCTGCTGGACACGCTGTTCCATGAAGTGGCTTCCTGTCCGGTGCCGGAGGATGTGCTTGGCTTGCGCCGTGACCTGCGCTACGACGTGGTGATTGAAGGCACGCGGCATGCGTTTGCCGTGGGCCGCACATCGGAAGGACTCGGGTTGCAGCCGTTTGGGCTGGAAGATCTCCGCCAACGCGTGCTGCCCTGGACCGACAGTATTCCGCAGCGCGTGGTAGGCTCCAACGCCAATGCGGACTATCCCGCGCTGGACCACCTGGCGTACGATCCCGTCCATGACACCCTGCAGCGCATCTGCTCGGTGGTGGACAGCTTCATGATGGGCCTGTTCCGCAGTGAGTACAAATACCTGAAAGGCCCGGACAAGGTGCTCGCCATGAACTTGGCTGCGGAGCTCGGCCTGGACAAGGAGACGGTTGCGGGGTACATGGCCGGCTTCAGCCACAACATTTGGTACCAACCGTTGTATGCGCCGTTGTTCGTGGTGGGCGATACGCTCCTGGTGTTCGACAACCCGCGCGGCCGATTGCGGAAATTCACGCTGGCCTTGGCGGAGAAGCCATCGGTGCCCTTGGCCTACCGGGGAAAGGAAGAGGTGAAGCAATGGACGGGCCGGCTAGTGCAGGACTGGATCACCGGAAAGGTGTTTGCCGAATTTCAGCGCCATGGCACCACTTGGCTGCGGGCCATTGATCCGGTAACTGGGGGAATGGCTGCTCCCTTCAAGCTTGCCGTGCAGTGGCCGGAACGCGTACAGGTGCACAACGGCTGGGTGTACTACATCTGGCGGCCTGCGGGTTCGCTCCAAAAGCGCACGGTGTACCGCGAACGGTTATAGGTCTGCCCGGTCCCGTTTTGGTGAATCCCACCACGCCATGGTTCCCGTGCCGGAAGCCACTTCGTGCCACTGGCCCACATGCAGGTCGATGCGGACCGTAGTGCACGGCGACAGGTGGTACAGGTGCGGTGCTGCGAGGTGCTCCACCAGTTCGCTGAAGCCGGGGTTGTGCCCGAAGATCATCACACGGTCGTGCGCATCGGGCAGTGCCCGCAGGATTGCTTCCAATGCATAGAGGTCCGCATGGTAGATGTCGCGGGTTTCATGTACGGGCATGTTCCCCAATGCGGCGGAACAGAACCGGGCGGTGGTGATCGCCCGCCTGGCGGTGCTGCTCACTATGGCATCCACGGGTTCCTTCCGTTCGGCAAAGCGTTCGGCCATCCGCGCGGCATCCAGCCTGCCCTGCTGGCTTAGCGGGCGGTCAAAGTCCTGCTGGCCCGGCCCTGCGGGATCGCTTTTGGCGTGGCGGGTGAGGTAGAGCGTTTTGATGACGTGGAGTGTTGGCAAAGCCTGCAAGTTACTCGGCCCTGGACCGGCAATGCACAAGCCGCAGTACGAGCTGGTCAGGCCTTGGCAAACTCCTTCAACCCGCCCAGCACGGAAAACAGCAGTGCATTGGGGTCGTTGCTCACGCGCAAGGGCACGCACACGGACTGGGCATCGCTGAACTGGTTCTTGTTGGCCATGGTTTTGCCCACGTGCAGGAACAGGGTTTCCGGATAGGAGCCGCTGAAGAGCAGGTCCAGAGTGGCACCACCGTTCACGCGCAGTTCAAAGCGGGGGTAGTGGTTCACGGGGTCCTTCCAGGAAGTGACCTCCTCCAGCACATGGCCTTCCTTGAGCAGGTCGCTGCGCCACTCGTCCATCACATAGTGCAGCACGTCCTCCACGAAAATTTCCGGATCATTGGGCAGCAGCAGTTGCTGGTGATCCATGGGTGCGAGCAGGCGCGCGTGCGTTTGGCGCAGTGCGATCAACAGCTCGTCCAATTGGGATGTCAACGTCATTTCTCGTCTTCTGGTTCGATCGCAAACTATCCTTCACATGCATGCGCGGGCCACTTCCGCGTAACGGGTTATGCACGATCGATCCAACGATCAGGGGGAACATGCGTGGTTTGTGGAGGAGAAGAAAAAGGGCAAAGGGAAGGTGCGGACACACGTTATTGATCAGTCTCGACAGCCGATCACCTCCGGTGCACCGCGAACAACCGACAACTACGAACTACGCCCTCAATTGCACGTGCCCAGCAGCCAGTACAGCAACAGGAAGATCACCACGGTGCTCACGCAGCCGCCGCCCAGCTTCTTGGCGCCGTAGCCGGCGATGAGGGCGCGGAGGAATTTGTTCATTGGTGGGGGAGTGGGTGAAAGATAGGGCAAGGACTCAGGTGTCCGTTGTTAGTTGTCAGGCGGTGCCACGAACAACTGACAACCGACAACGGACAACTGACAACCAACACCTATCCCTCCCCCCCACAATGCCTATGCCGCTTGTACCCCGCATCGGGCCGCTCCATGTACGCATCGATGTAGCGCTGGAAGGAAGGGTTGGAGGGCACGATGAGCTGCACGCCGATGAAGCATTGCACCCAGGGGTCTTCATTGGGCTGGGTATAGATCACGTAGGCGGAGAGCTTCATGCCGTGATCGATCAGGTTGGCCAGCGTGCGGTTCTCGCTCATGGGCAGGTAGCCCAGCTTGTGGCCCTGCCAGTACACGGCCACGGCATCGGGGTCGTGTTCGTTGTCGTACTCGCGCAGCAGGTCCAACTCGTCCTCGTCCTTGATCCGCGCCAGCACATTGGGCCCGTCGTGGAAGCGGAAGCCCTTCACGTAACCGTCCCAGGCGTGGAGCAGCTCGCATTCCTCGGTCCAGTCCAGCAGGCCGGGCTGGTGCTCGGCGAGCAGTTCGCGGGGGGGCAGGGTAAGCAACGCGGCGCTGCCGATGAGGTTGCGGAGGAAGGAGAGTCGGTTCATCGGCGAAAGAAGAAAGGATTGCTGCAAAGTAGCACACACTGGGTGCTGCCGGACTCCAGTCCGGCGATAAATCCCGTTGTATGCTACTTTGGGCTACAGCTCGGATCGGTGCGTGATGACAGAGGAAATGGACGATGATTCCAATATATCGGGAACTGGTGGGGATGCCAGGCCATCAGCCCGAAGACTGAAGGAGAAGAGAGCACCCGGCTATGGCCGCTTGGGCAAAGGGCTGAAGGCAGCCGGAAACTCCGGTGATCCGGTCTGGTGGGACCGTGGCTACCATCCGCATGTGGAAAGTCCGCGCCTGATCCAGCACGTGACGTTCCATTTGGCCGATAGCCTGCCGAGGGAGGTAGTGGAGAAGATGGCCGCGGAACTGGAACGTATTCCGCCATCGCTTCGTGACACGGAGAAGGAAAAGCGGGTTGCGGCATATTTGGATGCGGGAAGGGGCAGTTGCGTGCTGCAGATCCCTGAACTGGCGGAATTGGTGCAGCACACGCTCCTCAACTTCCAAGGCGAACGCTACCAGCTATTCGCATGGTGCGTAATGCCGAACCACGTCCACGTGCTCTTCCAAGTGGCGGAAGGTTGGACGATGGGCAGTATCGTGGGCTCGTGGAAGAAGTTCACGGGAAGGAGGATCAATGCGTACTTGAAGGAGCATGGGATGGGTACGGTGCCAACGGGTGTTGTCGCCAGACTGGAGTCTGGCTTGCCACCCGTTTGGCACCGCGACTACTTCGACCGCTACATCCGCGACAACGGGCATTTCAACACCGTGGTGGATTATATCCACAACAACCCGGTGAAAGCGGGATTAGTGAAAAGGGCGGAGGATTGGCGGTGGTCTTCGGCCGGGGCGGGAGATGAGGGGTAGAAGTAATCCAACAGCCGGGTAAGCCAGACTCCCGTCAGGCGCATGATCCAACAACGTGGTAAGCCAGACTCCCGTCTGGCGCAGAAACCCGGTTGTTGGATTGCATAGATCCGGTGCCGGACGGAAGTTTGACTTACCGACGGCTTCCCCCTCACACCCCCGCGAAAAAATTCTTCGCCATTCGCCCATAGTCCACGATCAGCGTGCGGTCCAGGCCGAGGTCCTTGCGGACGATGAGGAGGTTGTTGCATTCCGGTGTAATGGCCTTGCCCGCCGCGAGCTGCTTGTAGGTAAGGCACTTGATGTGCTCCTTGCTCACCACGATGAAGTAAGCATGCGGCCAAGGGTAATCGCCCTTGATGTCGTCCATGCTGAACTGTCCGTTGGCGCGGTATTTCACCTCAACGAAATGTAAGCGGTGGTTGCGCGGGTCCTGCACCACGAAGTCGGGCATGGTGCGGATGCGGTGGTTCACCGGGCCGTTGGTCTTGCGCGTCAGTTGCGCAATGCCCGGTATGCTGCGCTCCATGCCGTAGTGGAACACATTGAAATCGTGCGCCAGGAAAAGCTCCTGGATGATGGTCTCGGCCACGCGGCCCTTGATGCTGTTCTGGGAGAAGGGGGTCATGGGATGCTCTTTTTACCTTTCAAACGGACAATTTGGAACTGACAACGGACAACGGCTCCCTCACTTCACCCGCACCTCCATCACCCGGCTGGTGTCCACCCCCAGGATGTCGATCACCTTCACCATCACCTGGTAGGTGCCCGCGGCAGGATATTCGTGCTCTGCGCTGGTGTATTCCAGCTTGAGGTCCTTGCGGGTGCGGAAGCTCTGCCACTCGTTCTCGAAGAGGTAGTTGCCGGTCCACTCCTCCTTCACCGATCCATCGGCCTGCGGCACGCGGATCACCTCCTTCTTGTCGCGGTAGTTGAAGTCGATGGCCCAGTAGTCCACCCAATCCTGCCAGTTCTGGGTGAGCACGGTGCGCTCGGTGAAGTCGTTCTTGTCCTTGGTGAGCTTGATGATCTTGCCGTTCTCGATCACCACCTTGCTGCCTTTCTTCAGTTGCTTTTCCACTTCCTCCAGGTCGTCCTGGGTGTATTTGGTCACGAAATCCACCAGTTCGATCTTCACCTTGCGCTTGGTGATGTGGGCCTTGGCGTCCAGGTAGGCCACGTCGAAGAATTTCACTTGGCCCTTGGCCACGGCGCGCGGGTCGAACACGTCCTTGGGGATGTACTTGGCGGTGATGTCCACGCCTTGTTGGCGCAGATCATCGAAGGTGTTGGGCAGCAGGCCCAGCTCAAATTCAAAGCCGAGCACGTCCACCTTGGTGGTGAGGGTCTTTTTGCATTCCTCGAAGATCTGCAGCACGCGCTGCTTGG
>JAFDZY010000406.1 GCA_018266685.1 Bacteroidota bacterium | reverse complement strand
GAAAAAGTCCAAGGCAAGTGCAAAGGAGATCGATGCGCTTGCGATGGAAGCCAAGAGTTCCTGGTGGACGAAGAACAGGAAACGCTTCATGCCGTGAAACTGGTGGTGGATGCCAATATCCTGTTCAGTGCGATATTGAGCAGGGATGGAAGCGTCGCGGAAACGTTCCGTGAAGCCCCTTTGGCCTTCACAATGACTTCACCTGCATACATCACGCATGAAGCTGGTCGGCCTGCAGCCGAAGATGGCCCAAAGCGCACGTTTGATATTGATCGATGCGGATGTGCATCAACGCTATGATTTAGCTCAGGTTAAATTGGCCTCGGAGGAGGTGGTCGCGCGCTATCATTGGCCAATGGCCGCTGAACCTACGGCACTCGCGGCCCCCGATGACATCCCGTATGCGGCACTGGCCCTCATGCACAAATGCCAGATTTAGACCGGTGATACAAAGCACCGCGAAGGACTTGCCGCAAAGGGTTTCAAGGACTCACTAAGCACGGCAGAGGTCCGCAAGCTGACCACTTTGGCATAGCTCCGAGCAGATGGCCCACGAGTACGGCGTACTCCTATGGCATCCCTATTCAAGTTGCCACCAATGCCTGTGTTCATACGAGACGAGCGCTGTTTAGCGGATAGCCCACCGCACCCTCCTTGAGCGTTACAGCTTTGACAGCGACCGCATGGTTACGCCCGATCGCCTACAATTGTTCGGCTATTTGCCATTCACCACCAACCATGCGGCGCAGCCTGGCACTTGCAAAAGCGGGTACTCAGGTGTTCTTTCGCAGCAGCGTAGCTTTGCTTCCATGAACGCTCCAGCCCTACTGCGCATAGCTGCGATTTGCTGCATGGCCATACCCGAGGTTGTCACAGCCCAATGGAACAGCGACCCGGCCGCAAACACCCCCATTGCCGTGCGAGCAAACGACCAAAGTGACCCGCAGATAATTAGTGATGATGCCGGAGGTGCCCTCATTGTATGGAACGATACGCGAAGTGAATGCAACGGACGAGGCATTTATGCACAGCGCATCAATGCGGATGGTCTGCCCCTCTGGGAAACCAACGGAAAACCCATGGTTACCCAGCCCACCGGTGAAAAATTGCTCCAGGATGTAGTAAATGACGGGAACGGCGGTGCCATTGCCATCTACCTGCGCACCGACAACGCGGGCAACCATGACATTCTTGCGCAAAGGATCGATGCCAATGGCACTCCCCTGTGGAATGCAGCAGGCGCAAACGTATGCGTGGACAATTTTCAACAGATGGAGCCCGTGGCGGTTAGCGACGGCAACGGAGGCCTGATCATAGCGTGGTGGGACCTGCGCAACGATGAAGGAGATGTCTTCGCGCAGCACTTGGATGCGAACGGTATTGCGCAATGGGCCACGAACGGGATTGCCGTGGCCACCGGTGATGGTGGCCAAGCCGGCGTAAGGATTGCTTCCAATGGCGCAGGCGGTGCTTTGATAGCATGGTACGGCGGCTTCTTCGGGGCGGTGCCCGGCGGGGCACGCATACAGAACGTTGCGGCAAATGGCACCCTGCTTTGGGGCGGAACGGGCATTCGCCTATGCCCGCTAAACTCTCCACAAGCCCTGGTGGAACTTTGCGCAACAGGAACCGGCGGTGCGCTAGTTACCTGGGATGACCGCCGCAATGATGGCCTTGGTGATCTATATGCCCAATGTGTAAATGCCGGGGGAGCATTGCAATGGGACACCTTGGGTGTGCTGTTGGATGATGGCGTGGGGCAACAAGGTGCGGTTGCCATGGCCCGCGCTGGCGCCACGGGAACCTATATTGCTTGGGATACCCCACCGGACTCAGTGAATTTGGACAATAATATCCGAGCGCAATTCTTGGATGATGCTGGCAACGCCCATTGGGAAGCACAGGGCACCTTGGTCTGTGGTGCTCCACTGTACCAGCAGTTCCCCAAGGTGGTGGTGGACCCGGACGGTAATGCCGTGATCGCCTGGCTGGATGCCCGCAACGGCACAAGTAACGATTTGTACATGCAACGAATTTCGCCTATGGGCGTAGCCCAATGGGCCTTGGATGGCGTACCCCTCGCAAACGGAAGCATGAACGACCATGGCGGAGTTCACCGGGCAGTTCGCCCAACAACCAGCTACTATCCATGGATAATGGCACCGTAGCGGTATGGAATAAGATTCCCTTAACGGCATTTGAAGGTGATATCTATGCTTCCCTGATGGGTCCGGATGGAACGCTTTCCGCTACTGCCATAGATGAGCATCAAACCTTTCTTCCCTATTCCATAACCACTAGCGCTGAAGGCATTAAACTCCATTCCGATGCCGGAAGCATCACAGAGATGGCCATCATAGATCTCATAGGGCGCATTTCCTTTTTCCCGCAGGTTACGGGCAGGGATGTAACCTTACCGAATGGCGGCTCCATTCAACCGATGTTTGTCCGGTTCGCTATCAATGGAAAGTACTATACCAGCACCGTGTTCACCTCCATGTACTGAGCGGATCCACGTGTTACAAGCACGTATAAAGGAGCGCCTTCCTGTGGCACCCAGCACAGGTCTATGTGTAGCCACGCAACATGCGAGATACATGCTCGAAAGTTCTTGGGAAGGTAATGAAGATGCGTACTGAAGCCGCCCGGAACACGCGCCGCGTGCCGAAGCGGTCGGCCATCCAGCCGCTGATGGGGATGAACACCGCCAAGCTCAGCGTATAGGCCGTCACCACGGCCTTCATGCTCAATGCCTTCACGCCCAGGTCGGCGGAGATCACCGG
>JAFDZY010000405.1 GCA_018266685.1 Bacteroidota bacterium | reverse complement strand
GGCCTGTGAGGCGTTCATGGACCCCGGCATGCCCAAGGGCGAGGAGGAGGTGCGCATGCTGGTGGGCATGGTGCGGGATGAAAACAAGCGCCTGGGCATGCTGGTGGAAAGCGTGCTGCTGAGCGCCGTGGCCGACCAGGGCGGAATGCAGCTGCGCTTCAGCGATGTGGACCTGCACGCCCTGCTCGCCGAAGTGGTGCGGAACGGCAGCTTGCAGGCGGCCAAGCGGGGAGGGGCCATCCACTTGCACCCGAATGCCGAACTGGCCCATGTGAGCGGCGACCGCACCTACCTTACCAGCGTGTTCTACAACCTGATCGACAATGCGGTGAAGTATTGCACGGGGCCGCCGGACATCCATATTTCCACCCGCAGTGATGCACAGGCCGTCATCATTTCGGTCCGCGACAATGGCATCGGCATTCCCCGCAGCGAGCAGAAGAAGATCTTCGACCGCCTCTACCGCATCCCTACCGGAAATGTCCATAACGTCAAAGGCTTCGGGCTGGGCCTGAGCTACGTGAAATCAGTGGTGGAACGCCACCATGGCACGATCCGTGTGGAAGGCAACGATGAACATGGTGGAGGGCCCGGTAGTTGTTTCATTATCACCTTACCTTTCGAACATGACCAAAAAGACCAAGGTGCTGCTGTGCGAGGATGACCCCAACCTGGGCACCTTGCTGGCGCAATACCTGAAAGCCAAGGGATACGACGTGAAGCTGCTCCAGGACGGCGAAGCCGGATGGGAGGCCTACACCAAGGGGAAGTACAACCTGCTGCTGCTGGACATCATGATGCCCCTGAAGGACGGATACACCTTGGCCAAGCAGATCCGTGAACAGGACCAGCAGACGCCCATCATCTTCCTCACCGCCAAAAATATGAGGCAGGATACGCTTGCCGGGTTTGAGAGCGGTGCGGACGACTACCTCACCAAGCCGTTCAGCATGGAGGAGCTGCTGTTGCGCATCAACGCCGTGCTGCGCCGTTCCTGGGGGGAGGCGCCGCCCAAGGAACGCCGGGCCGTGTTCGCCGTGGGCCGCTACACCTTTGATGCGCGCAAGCAAACCCTCACCGGGCCGGGCGGGGAGCGCAGCCTTACCACCAAGGAGAACGAACTCCTGCACCTGCTGTGCGAGCATGCCAATGCCCTGCTGGACAGGCCCGCCGCATTGCGTGCCGTGTGGGGCGACGCCAATTACTTCAACGGCCGCAGCATGGACGTGTACATCGCAAAGCTGCGCAAGTACCTGGCCGACGACCCGGAGGTGATGGTGGACAACGTGCATGGCAAGGGCTTCCGCCTTGTGGTGCCGGGTTGATGACGGTGTTATTGCGATAGGAATCCAATGATTGAGCTAATTTGCTCACGCTCATTTAGGGCATCAGCTTAATCTCGAATCACAAAAAACATCGAAGATGAAACTAATCAAGACCTTGCTGACTCTAATCATCTCTGTGAATTTCGCAACACATACGATTGCACTGTCTAGGATGACAGTGAATAATCATTTTACATGCGTGCTAGACGTGAAATTTTACGAAAAAAATTCTCAAATTTCATCTTGTTCGGGAAGCTCTATAGTCCCGGCATACACTGTCCAAATTGGGTTGAATCAATCAGCGACCTATTCGACATCGAAAGGCAAGGTTTTATCACATGTCATGATTACATCCGCAGGGAATTTGATTGCAAAATGGAGTTGCTCGACCGGCTCATGGACGAATTTTGCGGAGTTTAATGAAAATCTACCATGCACCGGCAATAATGGCATTGTCGGATTGTGGGTATCTGCTAATGAACCATCCTCTGCCGATGTCTATCCGAATACTATAGTGGGGGGTCGGGCTGGATTTCCGAATTTAACCGGTTCGGCATCGGCACCATTACGGTCAATAATAAATCGCGGAGCCGATCATAATGTTTCCGCAATACGTGGTGGTACACCCCCAGACAACGATGCATGCGCCGGTGCCGTGAACCACGACTTAGCTGTTGGCTCCATGGTGTTATTTACAGGGGACAACACGAATGCCACGGATAATGACAACCTGGGAATGCCTGCGACCTGGGAAATGTTCACCACTACTGAGTGTGCAAACCTGACAATTACATACTGTGGTACTGCCCCTGCATTCGGAAACGGTTTTTCCAACATATACATGGGTTGCCCGTTCACGGATTTCATCGCAGCGGCAGACTTTGACGATACCACCTGTGCTGATGGCAACTTCACCATATTCTACTCTGAGGTACCAGCAGGCACGTACTACTACCCAGTGATGCTCGATGCAGCAAACAATGCTATTGGCCCATATACCATTTCAGTGACCGCCGAGGCCTGCGCCCCGCCACCCGCCAATGATGACTGCGCCCAGGCCGCCAACCTGGTGCCCGCTGCCGATTGCAACCCCGTGGCCGGTACTACCGAAGGGGCCAACGAATCCATGCCCTCCATCGCCTGCCATGGCGCCACTTCCTTGGTGGCAAGGGATGTATGGTACTCCTTTACCGCCACCGATGTGGCCCACACCGTGACCGTGGAGGGCATGAACGACTTTGATGCCGTGCTGGAGGCCTTCTCAGGCTCCTGCGCAGAACTGGTTTCCATGGGCTGCGAAGATTCCACCTTCCCCTCGGACGGCCCGGCCACCGAGGAGATGGTCCTAACGGGCCTCACCGTGGGCGACACCTATTTTGTGCGGGTGTATGACTATGGCCACTGGTCCGCCGGCCACAGCTTCAACATCTGCGTCACCATTGGTGCGCCGCCGGCCGCCTACTGCACCCCGTCGCCCGAAAATGGGGGAAGCGAGGGTGATTTCATCGCCAACGTGACCCTGGGCGACATCAACAATTCCACCGGCGGGGATAACGGGTACGAGGACTACACCGCCATGAGCACCAACCTGGAGCGCGGGGCCACCTATACCATCTCCATCACCAACGGCGATTACGGCGAGGACGTGTTCGCCGCATGGATCGACTTCAACCGCGACTCCATTTACCAACCTTCCGAGAAGCTCGGCGAGTTCAGCGGTACCACGCCCGGCGAGGTGATCGAGTTCACCTTCACCGTACCGGCCGATGCCAGCCTGGGCACCACCCGCCTGCATGTGCGCTGTGCATACGGTGCGGATGACATGGACCCCTGCGACCCGTACACCTTCGGCGAAACGGAGGACTACGGCATCGAGATCGTGCTGCCCACGGGCGTGCATGCCCCCAACGGCGCCGAGGTGGCCGTGTACCCCAACCCCACCCGGGGGGACCTCACCATCAGCGGCGCCGCCATCAGCGGCAAGGTGCAGGTGGAGCTTGCCGACATGACGGGCCGTACCGTGTTCGCCGGGCAGTACACCATGGCTGAAGGGCAACCCCTGAACCTGCCCCTGGCCGGAAAGCTTGCCCAGGGCACCTACATGCTGCGCATGATCACCGCCAACGGCATCAGCAGCCGCCCGGTGATGGTGAAGTAGGCATAACGGAAATACCAAATGGGGGAAGCCGGACGCCCAGGTGTCCGGCTTCCCTCATTTTCACTTGGGCCCGCAGGGAAGAACTTGCGCGGAAACACCGCTACCCGTCCGAGCTACAGGCAACCCGTCCTGCCTCCGTCCACCGGCAGGTTGATGCCGTTGATGTACGCACCCGACGGACCCGCAAGAAAGCAAATGGCGTTGGCCACCTCCTCCGGTTCGGCAAAGCGCCGCAGGGGGATCTCCGCCAGCATTTCACTGGCGGCTTCCGCCTCGGTGCCACCGGTCTTCTTCGCCTTGTTGGCGATGATCGCCTGCAGGCGGCCCGTGGCCGTGGCGCCCGGCAGCACATTGTTCACCGTGATGTTGAAGGGCCCCAGCTCGTTGGCCAAGGTCTTGCTCCACTGGGCCACGGCTCCGCGGATGGTGTTGCTCACCCCCAGGTTCGGCAGCGGCACCTTCACGCTGGTGCTGATCACGTTGATGATGCGGCCCCTGTGCCGCTCCTTCATGCCGGGCACCACGGCCAGCACCAAGGTTTG
>JAFDZY010000404.1 GCA_018266685.1 Bacteroidota bacterium | reverse complement strand
CGCCAGCGCGAAGACCTGCGCATCGTGCGCATCGCCCTGGACCTGCCGCGCGAGGAACTCTACGCCCGCATCGATGCCCGCGTGGACCGCATGATCGCCGACGGCCTGGAGGAAGAAGCGCGCTCCTTCCTGCCCTACCGCGACCTGAATGCCTTGCGCACCGTAGGCTACCGCGAATTCTTTGAGCACTTCGACGGGAAGACCAGCCTCGCGGAAGCCGTTGACCTGATCAAACAGCATACGCGCAACTACGCCAAGCGGCAGTTGACGTGGATCCGGAGGGAGAAAAGCTGGGCACTTACTTCCCCAAAGAACCTTGAGCGAATCATGGCACTTGTGAATGAAGCGCTCTGAACGACTCCTCGCGGCAGTATTCATTCTCGTGCTATTGCTGGGTGCTCTGGACCGCTTGCATTTGACCTGGATCACTTGGGATTATGCCACCGATGATTTGACCATTGTGTGGATGGCCGCCCGTGACTATGCACACGGCCAAATTCACGAACCTTTCTTCTATGGCCAGGACTATGGTGTAATGCTGGAGGCCCTGATCGCCGCACCCTTCATCCGGCTTGGCGCAGGCCCCATTGCCGCAGTACCGGTTGTAATGGCGATCCTTGCCCTCTTGCCCTATTGGTCTTTCGCATGGCTCGAATATCGCCTGCGTAATCGGGCAGCAGCCATTCTGTTTGCGGCCATGCCGCTATTACTGCCCGTAGAACACGGGCTGCAATGCACCAACTTGAACGGCTTGGCCATGTTGGCCCTCTACCCGTGGGTTGCTACCATCCGTGCTGCACCGTTGCGCTCCGCCTTGATCGGGGCAACCCTGGCCCTTTCTGCATTCATCAACCTCAACACCTTGGTTCTTGCGGCAGCTTTCGGCACCTATTTCCTGCTTCGGAATGCAAAGTCAAAAGCACAATGGCTCTGGTGCTTGCTGGGTACGCTGCCCATCATTCTTATTGCATGGTGGTCCATGCACTTCCATGCGGATAAGCCTGGGCACGTGGTTCATACCATTTTTGATTGGCGCATGGTATTCCACGCCAGTCTCATTCCGGAGGCACTCGCCAATTTGGACCAACACTTTGCATGGCTCTGCCCCTTGTGGTGGCCAAACGGCCATGTGGTGCTATGGATGCTTGGTGCCGTGCTCCTCGGCCTTTTCCTGCGGGGCCATCGAACCGCTGGGTGGGCAATAGCTGCCGCTTTGTTCACTATTCTGTGCTCCTTTGGCTTCGCAAAGATCCACGACGGCACCATGTCCGTGCTCTTTCCCTATTCCAGGATGTTTCTGTCCGTGCCATTGCTCTTGTGTTGGGGCATTGCACAGTTCGGGGCATTGGGGCGCCGGGAACTGGCCGTAGCCATTGCCATTGCGATCGCAACCGTGTTCACCTCGATGCTGCGTTTCACGCGCGCATTTCCTGCCTGGCAGGAAGCCGTGGCGGAGACGAAAGGGGTTCCGATCTTCCTGGAAAAGGTACCTGTGCTTCGCGCACAATGCGCGCTTCTGGAGCATCTCGCGCGTGAGACCTCGGCCCAAGCCATCGTGGTGATCCGCCAACCCAATACCGGAACGGCCTTTTTCCTCAATACGGGTTGCCCCATCTGCGAACCCCAACTTCCACCCACATACATGCCCGATGGAGACCGGCGTTCATGGCGGGTTGAGGAAGAATCCAAGGTTGCCAAAGATCGTCTCTTGGTTGTCGGTGGCGACACTTCGCTGTGGCGGAAAGCAATGCACGGCCCTTTCCAAATCAAAGCAGTTGGGGCAGAAACCTTAACGGCCCACCTGATCACGGATCCTGGACAGCCTGTTGACTCATTAATGGTGCGCCTTGGCTTCCGCACAAGCCGTTGAACCCTGTTGACGCCGGCCTTGTGGATCCGCAAGCACGGTGCACAACCCGCCTTCAAAATCTTGAACGTTGCGGCTGATAGGTTCCACCTGCTGCACCCGCAGGGCCTTACCACGGCGCAAGTGATGGAGCGCATGGGGCGCAAATGGTGAATACCCAGCCTGGGCCGTGGGGCCTTGACCGCGCGCTTAGTTTTGCCCGGACCGCCAAGCCCTGAGTGCCATGCCCTCCGAACGCCTCGCCCAACTGCACGCCATGCTCGCCGATGAGCCCGGCGACCGTTTTCTGCGCTATGCCATCGCATTGGAGAACAAGCGGAACGGTAACATGGAAGCAGCCGCGGCGGACCTGGAATCGCTGCTGCGGGAAGACCCGAAATACATTGCCTGCTACTACCAACTGGCCGTGATCCTGGCGGACCTCGGGCGCACCGCCGAGGCCGTGGAAGCGTGCAAGAGCGGTGCCCTGCAATGCTTAGTGACGGGTGATGCCAAGGCGCGCGCCGAGCTGCTCGCGCTCCATGCACAATTGTTGGGGGAAGATTGACCCCCGCGCTCAATTGCTCCAGCTGCCCACGTTGGTGTAGCCCCAATGATCGGGATGGGCGTGTTCGAAATCCGACCGGTACCGCACGGGGACCTCTTTGAGGAATGAGCCCACCGCATAGGAGGGAAAGATCTCCTCATACGTGAGCATGGATTGCAGCGAGATCCGGCGGTAGATGTGCGAGCGGGTGATGTTCTCCCTGCTGTCCAGCCCGGAGGCGCCGAGCAACTCCACCACGCTTTCCACGGTGCTCTTGTGGAAGTTGGCCACGCGGGTCTTCTTGTCGTCCACCACCAGGCCCACGGTGAGCCGGGGATCTTGCGTGGCAACCCCCACCGGACAGCGGTTGGTGTTGCACAGCAGCGCTTGGATGCAGCCCACGGCCATCATCATGGCGCGTGCCGAATAGCAGGCATCAGCACCCAGGGCCATGGCGCGGATCACATGGAAGCCGCTGGTGATCTTGCCCGATGCAAAGATCTTGATGTGCTTGCGGATGTCCAACCCGGTGAGCACGTTGTGTACAAAGTCCAGGCCGTCCAGCAGCGGCGCACCCACATAATTGGAGAACTCCTGGGGCGCGGCACCGGTGCCGCCTTCGCCGCCGTCCACCGTGATGAAGTCCGGGTACAGGTCCAGCTCCACCATGGCCTTGCAAATGCCGATGAACTCACTCTTGTGGCCGATGCAGAGCTTGAAGCCCACCGGCTTGCCGCCGGAAACCTCGCGCAAGTGCTGCACAAAGCGAACCAGTTCACGCGGGGTGCTGAACGCCTTGTGGTACGGGGGGGAAGCCACTACGGTGTGCGGCTCAATGTGGCGGATGGCGGCGATCTCCGGCGTGTTCTTGGAGGCTGGCAGAATGCCCCCGTGGCCGGGCTTTGCGCCCTGGGAGATCTTCACCTCGATCATCTTCACCTGCGGGAGGTGGGCCTTCTCACGGAAGAGTTGCTCATCGAAGTTGCCGTCCGGCGTGCGGCAGCCGAAGTAGCCCGTGCCGATCTGCCAGATCACGTCGCCGCCGTGCTTGAGGTGGTGGCTGCTGATGCCGCCCTCGCCGGTGTTGTGCGCAAAGCCGCCGATCTTGGCGCCCGCGTTCATCGCCTCCACGGCATTGGCGCTCAGCGCGCCGTAGCTCATCGCGGAGATGTTGTAGATGCTGCACGAATAGGGCTGCTTGCAGTCCTTGTTCCCCACCACCACGCGTGGGTTGTGGTCCAGCAGGTTGAAATCCTTGGGCGCAATGGAATGGCACATCCATTCATAGCCTTCCGAATACACGTCCAGCTGGGTGCCGAACGGCATGGTGTCGTTCTCCCGCTTGGCCCGCTGATAGATGGTGGAGCGGTCGATGCGGTTCAAGGGCCGCCCGTCAATGTCAGACTCAATGAAGTACTGGTAGATCTTCGGGCGAAGTTCCTCCATCACAAAGCGCAACCTTCCAAACACGGGATAAATGCGCATTACCGAGTGCTTGGTCTGCACCATGTCATAGTAGCCCACCAGGGTGAGCACCAACAGCACGAAGAGCACCACGTACCAGTTGGGGTTCAGGTATCGCGCCAGCAGGAAGGTAACCAGCAGCAGCAGGGTGGAACCAATGACAAAGGACTTGCGCATGGTTGTTGGGATTGTTCAGCTAAGCTTGGAGGTGATTGGAAATGGAAAAGCCGCCACGGTCAGCGGGCGGCACGGGCCGGGTGGTCCATGGGGCAATGCACGGGGAACTGTTCCATCTGCCGCAAAGCCGGTCTGGCGCTGCGGCATTCCACCGCGAAATAACGGAATCCGGGGCATCCGTTGCCGTTGCCTGAATGGGCATGCCAGGGTCATCGGGTCTAAAGCGCCCTGCGGGCGGGGCTTCCAATAGAATTCAAACCGCAGATGGACACGGATGAACACGGATCACGGACCCACCTACCAAGCAAAACAACCTTCCCTATCCGTGTTCATCCGTGTGGACCCGCCTGCCGGCCGGCAGGTCCGTGGTTCAAGACAGTG
>JAFDZY010000403.1 GCA_018266685.1 Bacteroidota bacterium | reverse complement strand
ATGCGCGCAACGTGCTTGAGTTCATGCGCACCCTGAAACCTGAAAAACCGGCCTGATCGCCGTTCCTGAAAACAACCAACCAAAAACCACATGAAAAGGAGACCGTCACATTCAGCGATCCCCTTCGTGATCACAGCGGGCCTCGCGCTGCCGTTGATGCAGGGCTGCAAGCCCACCAACACCAAGACCGCCGTCACCGGCGATGCAGCCTCCAAGGTGTACGTAGCACCCGGAAAGTATGATGAGTTCTACAACTTCGTCAGCGGCGGCTTCAGCGGGCAGATGTCCGTGTACGGCCTACCTTCCGGGCGGTTGCTGCGGGACATCCCCGTGTTTTCCGTGGACCCCGAGAACGGATGGGGCTACAGCGAGGAAACCAAGCCCATGCTGATGACCACGCATGGCTTCATCCCCTGGGATGACAGCCACCATGTGGAAGCTTCCATGAGCAACGGCGTGCCGGACGGTAAGTTCATGTTCATCAACGGCAACAACACGCCGCGGGTGGCCATGATCGACCTGAAGACCTTCCGCACGGCCAGCATCATTGAGATCCCCAACAGCGCTGGCAACCACAGCTCGCCGTTCATCACCCCGAACAGCGAATACTTGGTGGCCGGCACCCGCTTCAGCGTGCCCATGGGCACCGATGCACAGCGCGACGTGCCCATCGACAGCTACAAGGAGAACTTCAAGAGCACCATCAGCTTCGTAAAGCCGGACACGGCGGCAGGCACCATGGCCATCGCCTTCCAGATCAAGACCCCCGCAGTGGACTTCGACCTGGCACACGCCGGCAAGGGCCCCAGCGACGGCTGGTTCTTCTTCAGCACCTACAACACCGAGAAGGCCCACGACCTGCTGGAGGTGAATGCCAGCCAGCGGGACAAGGACTTCATCATGGCGGTGAACTGGAAGAAGGCCGAGCAGTACGCCAAGGAAGGCAAAGGCAAGATGATCGACGGCAAGCACTACATGAACCACTACGACGAGTCCACCCACATGGCCTCCAGCAAAGTGGTTGACCAAGTGCTTCAATTGGACCCCGCCGAGCTCACCGACCTGCTGTACTTCATGCCCTGCCCCAAGAGCCCGCACGGTTGCGACGTGGACCCCACGGGTGAATTCATCGTGGGCAGCGGCAAGCTGGCCGCCACGCTGCCGGTGTTCTCCTTTGCGAAAATGCAGAAGGCCATCGCGGACAAATCCTTTGAAGGTGACTATGACGGCATACCCGTGCTGAAGTACGAAAGCGTGCTGCAGGGCGAGGTGAAGAAACCCGGCCTGGGCCCCCTGCACACCGAGTTCGACAACAACGGCTTTGCATACAGCTCCATGTTCGTGAGCAGCGAGATCGTGAAGTGGAACGTGAAAACCTTGGAGGTGGTGGACCGCGTGCCCACCTACTACTCCATTGGCCACTTGTGCGTGCCCGGCGGCGACAGCCAAAAGCCTTGGGGCAAGTACGTGATCGCCTACAACAAGATCACCAAGGACCGCTATTTGCCCACCGGCCCGGAACTTACCCAGAGCGCCCAGCTTTACAGCATCGACGGCCCGAAAATGGAGCTCTTGCTGGACTTCCCCACCACCGGGGAGCCGCACTATGCCCAGGCCCTGCCTGCCGACCTGGTGAAGGGGAACTCCAAGAAGTTCTTCAAGATCGAGGATAACAAGCACCCATACGCCACCAAGGGCGAGAAGGAAGCCAAGGTGGTGCGTGAAGGCAACAAGGTACACGTGTACATGACCTGCATCCGCTCACACTTCGCACCGGACAACATTGAAGGCGTGAAGATGGGTGACGAGGTGTACTTCCACGTCACCAACCTGGAGCAGGACTGGGACGTACCGCACGGCTTCGCCATCAAGGGCGCGCCCACGGCCGAATTGCTGATCATGCCGGGTGAGACCCAAACCCTGAAATGGGTGCCACAGAGCGTGGGCGTGAAACCGTTCTACTGCACGGACTTCTGCAGTGCGCTCCACCAGGAGATGCAGGGCTATATCCGGGTATCGCCCGCAGGCAGCACAGTACCGCTCACCGCCAACACCAAGAGCGCTGACGCCGGCCTGTGACCACAGGAAAACATGAAACTGGAACGCCCGGCCCCAAGCACTGAAATTCGGTGTGGAAGGCCGGGCGCTTCATTTGAAAGGACCACAAAGTTGACAACCCCACAGCCGCCAAAAAGCCTGAAAAGGCGGCAAGAACAATGCAATACACCACAACGGCAACAGTACTTTCCCCCGCATTTGCCAGCCAACGGCACAAGGCCAGTTCCCCTTCACTCCTAAAACAACGGCTCATGTTCCCAATGCGCGCGGTCTCCCGCATCCTGGTCGCCTTTGCCGCACTGGCCATGGTGATCAACCTCTTCCAGCCCATTTGGCGCATAGACCTGTTCGCACCGCAATATCCGGAGGGCCTGTTGCTGCAGATCTACCATGATCGGTTCACGGGAAATGTGGACCAGATCAACGGCCTGAACCACTACATCGGCATGGCCACCATTCACAACGACATGTTTCCCGAGTTTGCCATCATGCGTTATGCCATCGGCCTGCTGGTGGGCTGGGGGCTGCTGGCCGCATTGATCGGTCGCCGATGGGCCTTGGGCAGCTGGCTGTTCGCCCTTTTTGCCTTTGTGATCTGGGCCATGTGGGACATGTACTCCTGGGGCTGGAACTACGGCCACAACCTGGATCCCCACGCCGCCATCCGCATCGAAGGCATGGCGTACCAGCCGCCGCTGATTGGCCACAAGACGCTCCTTAACTTTGAGGCGTGGTCATTCCCCGACGTTGGGGGCTACGTGCTCTTCGGGTCCATCGCAATCGCCGTGATGGTGTTCCTTTACGAGTGGAGAAGACCGCGCAACACCAAAATAGTAAACAACTGAAATGAGGGAGATGCTGATCACAGCTGCTTTGGTCTTCCTGGCCACCGGTTGCACCGTGGGCCAACCGAAGATCAAGTACGGTGCCGATGAATGCGCCCATTGCCGCATGAACGTGGTGGACGCCAAGTTTGCGGCAGCCATCCAAACCACCAAGGGGCGCGACTATGTTTTTGATGCCCCGGAGTGCATGGTGCCCTTCACGGGCCGGAGCGGCCACTTGGTGAAAGAGGAAGTGGCACACTGGTATGTCACCGATTTTGCTCATCCGGGCACATTGATCGATGCCACCAAAGCTTTCTACCTGCATGCCCCTGCACTGAAAAGCCCCATGCGGGGCAACGTGGCCGCCTTTGCCACCGATGCCGACCGCCAGGCGGCCAAGAAGCTGTTCCCCGGGGATGACCTCGATTGGCAGGGGGTGCAAAAGCTCTTTACGGACGAATGAACATGATCACGGCCTTGCGCCCCCTTGTTGCACCATTGCTGGTGCTTTGGGCCACGGGGCCGCTGTCCGCGAGAACCTGGACCGTTGGCTCCGACGGTCCGAACAAGAATTTGGGCATCGCCATCGCCTCCGCGTCCGCGGGTGACACGATCCGGGTACTGGCCGGCACCTACGCAGAAGGAACCATTGCCGTTGACAAGCCGATCACCCTGCTCGGTGTGGGTAAGCCGTTGATCGACGGGGGAGGTAAAGGCGACGTGCTCATGATCACCGCGCCGGACGTTACGGTGCAGGGGTTCCGGATCACCGGAACGAAGATCAGCAGCATGAATGACTATGCCGGGATCCAGGTGGTGAAGGCAGACCGGGTGCACATCTCGGCAAACGAATTCATAAACTGCTTTTTCGCCCTGCACTTCTCCGAATGCCGGGACATGGTGGTGGAGCGGAACAACATCCACGGCGATCCGGGCTTGGCGGACAACGACCGGGCCAACGGCATCCACCTGTGGCACTGCACACGCGCCATGATCCGGGGCAATACCATCACCGACCACCGCGACGGCATCTATTTCGAGTTTGTCACGGACAGCCACATAGAGCACAATACCAGCCTGCGCAACATCCGCTACGGCCTGCACTTCATGTTCAGCCACCGCGACAAATACACGGACAACCTGTTCATGCACAACGGAGCCGGCGTGGCCGTGATGTACAGCAAGAGCGTGGACATGCACCGCAACCGCTTCATCAGCAACCGCGGCGCCAGCTCATACGGCCTGTTGCTGAAGGAGATCAATGATGTGACCATCGACAGCAACATGTTCACGGACAACACCACGGCTTTGCTGGTGGACGGTTGCAACCGGATGGAGGCCAAGGGCAACCTATTCCGCAGCAATGGCTGGGCGCTCCGCCTCTTCTCCAATGCCACCGCCTGCACGTTCACGAACAACACCTTCACCGGGAACACGTTCGACCTGGCCACGAACGGCAACCCGGAGTACAACAAGTTCAGCGGCAACTATTGGGACCGCTACAAGGGCTATGACCTGAACCGCGATGGAACAGGCGATGTGCCGTTCAGGCCGCTGAGCCTTTTTGCCATGGTGAACGAGCGCATGCCGTATGCCGTGGTGCTCTCGCGCAGCCTGCTCACCGGCCTGCTGGACCAGGCTGAACGACTGGTCCCCTCCATGACGCCGGAAGGACTGGAAGATGACAAACCTTTGATGAAACCGCCGCATGTCACGCGTAAGCTTTGAAAACACCGGCAAGAAATACGGTAAGATGTGGGCACTGCGCGAGTTCAATGCGCGCTTTGAGCCGGGTGAGGCCGTTTCGGTGATCGGGCCCAACGGTTCCGGCAAGACCACCCTGATCAAATGCCTGCTGGGGCTGGTGCGCGCAACCACCGGCAGCATCCATGTGAACGGCCAGCCGGTGGGCAGTGATCCGGCATACCGCCACCAGGTGGGGCACATGCCGCAGATCTCGCGCTTCCCCAACGAACTGAAGATCGGCCAGCTGATCGACCTGATGGACGACATCCGCGGCAGCGGCCTGGAGCGCACGGACGGGCCATTGGTGCGCGAGCTGGGCGTGGACCGCATGATGGACAAACGCCTCGGCACGCTGTCCGGCGGCCAGCGCCAGAAGGTGAGCGCCGTGCTGGCGTTCCGCTATTCACCCACCGTGCTGGTGCTGGACGAGCCCACTGCCGGCCTGGACCCCTTCAGTTCCGAAGCCTTGCTGGCCGCGGTGCGCGGCATCAAGCGCACCGGCACCACGGTGCTCATCACCAGCCACCTGATGGAAGAGGTGGAGGCCCTCGCGGATCGCGTGGCCTACCTGCACGAAGGCCGCCTGCGCTTCCTGCTTCCGCCGGAGGAATTGCTGGCAGCCACCGGCGAAAACCATTTGTCTCGCGCCATTCCCGCCATGCTCATCAACACGCCCCCCCAGCATGTGGAAAGTCTATAAGTACACCTTGATCGACCTGGCCCGCAACAAGTTCGTGGCGGGCTGGCTCCTGTTGCTGCTTGCCATCAGCCTGGGCTTGTTCCAACTGGAGGACCAACCGGTGAAAGCCATGCTCAGCATTTCCCAGGTGTTGTTGGCCCTTGTACCGCTGGTATCCTCGGTGTTCACCATTGTTTACTTGTACGATGCCATGGAGTTCACCGAGCTGTTGGCCGTGCAGCCATTGGGCCGTCCAAAGATCCTGGGCGGGCAGATGTTGGCCTTGGGCACTGCACTGGTGATCGGTGCATTGCTCGGCGCAGGAATTCCATTGGTGGTTTATTTGCCGGGAGGTGCATCCATCACCCT
>JAFDZY010000402.1 GCA_018266685.1 Bacteroidota bacterium | reverse complement strand
GGGCCAGGTTTCCTGTGCACATGCCGCCAATGGCAGCCCCAGCATCATCAAGGAGATCATTGCAGGTTTCATGGGAGGCGGTTTGGAGAGGTGAAGGTACGCTGTTCCGCGAAGCGAAATCCCGGGCGGCCCTCTCGGGCGTCGTGCGCCCCATGTGCTTCACCATCACCCGGTAGCGAACGTGTTCCGCACCGGTTTTGCACCTGGATCCTACCTTGCCCCCATGCAGAAAAGAAAACTGGGCCACAGCAACCTTTTGGCGGCCCCGTGGGCCTTCGGAGGAAACGTGTTCGGCTGGACGGTGGATGAGCCCACGGCCTTCAAGCTGCTGGACGCCTTCACGGAGCGGGGCTTCAACCTGATCGACACGGCGGACTCCTACCCGCGCTGGGTGGAGGGCAACGTGGGCGGCGAATCGGAAACGATGATCGGCAACTGGCTGCATGCACGCGGCAACCGCGGCAAGGTGATCATCGCCACCAAGGTGGGCAGCGACATGGGCGAGGGAAAGAACCTGCGGAAGGAGTACATCCTGCGTGCCGTGGAAGGTTCGTTGAAGCGTTTGCGCACGGACCACATCGACCTGTACCAGAGCCATTGGGACGACCTGGGCACACCGGTGGAGGAAACCCTTGCGGCCTACGACCAACTGGTGAAGCAGGGCAAGGTGCGCTGGATCGGCGCCTCCAACCTGGGGCCGGGGCGGCTGCGGCGGTCATTGGAGGTAAGCCAAAGCCTGGGCCTTGCGGAGTACGTGTCATTGCAGATGCGCTACAACCTGTTCAGCCGCGAGGTGTTCGAGCGTGAATATGCCCCGATATGCGAACAGCACGGCCTCGGCGTGCTCACATACTACTCCCTGGCCAGCGGCTTCCTCACCGGCAAGTACCGCAGTGAGACTGACCTCGGCAACCGTGCCCGCAAGGGCGATGTGAAGGCCTACCTGAACGATCGCGGCATGCGGATCCTCGGCGCATTGGACGCCGTTTCCGCAAGGCACCGCTGCACGCAGGCCACGGTGGCCATCGCCTGGCTGATGTCGCGCCCCTTGGTGACCGCCGCACTTTCCAGCGCCACCAGCCTCAAGCAAGTGGATGAACTGGCCGCCGCAGCGGAATTGCGGTTCACGCAGGACGACCTGAAGGTACTCGACGAAGCGAGCGCGTACTGAGCGGTGAATGCCCAACCGCAACAGGCACAACGCAATCCCCCTTCGCGCTCTTCGCGGCTTCGCGTGAGGCCTCCTTGGCGTGCTTTGCGTCTTGGCGGTAAAACCTTGAGGTATGCCATTCTTCGCGGCTTCGCGTCTTCGCGTGAGGCATTCTTTGCGCGCTTTCCGTCTTGGCGGTTCCCTCCTCCCGCACCCCGCATTCCTTGGCGCTCTTTGCGTCTTGGCGATAAAACCTTGAGGTATGCCATTCTTCGCGGCTTCGCGTCTTCGCGTGAGCCCTCCTTGGCGCGCTTTGCGTCTTGGCGGTAAAAACCACCCGCAAACGCAACGGAAACTCCTGGAAGCGCTTTCCATAGCCTTCATCCAAGGATGCCACCACCTGAACTACACCGTGGCAACCAATACCTTTGAACCATGCCCAAGCCCGAGCTGGACCGCCGCATCTTTTGGGATGTGGACTTCGACAAGCTGGATTACGATGCCAAGGCGGCATTCATCATCGAGCGCGTCTTTGAGCGCGGCGATGTACCCGACATCCGCAACTGCAGGCGGTATTATGGGGATGAAAAAATCACCGGGGTGCTGCTGAACGCGAAGTTCCTGCCATTGGCCACCCTTCATTTCGTAAGTGCGATCTTCAACAAGCCATTGGCGGCGTTCCGATGCTACACGCTGAGACAGTCGAACCAGGCACATTTGCCATACTGAAGCGCCTGATGGGCGTTCCGGCATTGAGCGGCTTCGCGCTGGTCGGGGGCACGGCATTGTCACTTCGGTATGGTCATCGGCAGTCCATCGACTTGGATCTTTTCTGTCATGGCGAGTTTGATAGGCCACGAGTGGTGGAGGCGTTGAGCAAGGAGTTCGGCCCGCAGTTCGAGTACCGGAGGGACCCGATCAAATGGGCCGCATTCTGCACGATCGGTGGATTGAAGGTTGATATTGTGAAGGACCCGCATCCACGAATCCGCGAACTCGAACAGGTGGATGGCATCCGGCTCTATGCCGATGAGGACATTGCACCGATGAAGATCGAGGCCATCTTGCACAGGGGCAAACGGAAAGACTTCTGGGATCTCGCCGAACTGCTTGGTGCATACGGGTTGCCGTGGATCCTTGACCGTCATCGGGAGCGATATCCCGATAACTCCATAGCGATAAGCATTCCGTACGCGATCACTTACTTTGTAGACGCAGAGGAAAGCGAAGACCCCGTAAGCCTCAAGGGCCAAACCTGGGAAGGCATCAAGCGGTCCATCTCACAGACCGTGAGCGATTACTTGAAGTAGTACGGTGCTTAGTTGTCAGTTGTAAGTTGTCAGTTGTCAGTTGTCGGTTGTCAGTTGTCGGTCCTTCGGCTCCGCTCAGGACCGGTTGTCGGAAGCTGTCGGAGAAAGCCTGCCAACTAACAACTGCCAACTAACAACTGTCCATTGCCAACCACACCCCACTTCACTTCCCCCCGTCCGGCACAAAATCCAGCACGATGGAATTCATGCAGAAGCGCTTTCCCGTAGGCGGCGGACCATCATCGAAGATGTGCCCGAGGTGGCTGCCGCAACGGCCGCAGAGCACTTCGGTGCGGTCCATGC
>JAFDZY010000401.1 GCA_018266685.1 Bacteroidota bacterium | reverse complement strand
TGGCCTGCCGGCCTTCGTGCCTTGATCGCTGCGCCTTCGCTTCAAGGAGTCTGCCAACTTCGCCTTTGCCTCCTCCAAGGTCATCGTTCTTCCCTCCGCGATGGCTTTTTCACTCAGTACCGCGGCATGCACGAGCCGTCGCTTGGCCCTTTCGGCCTTCGTTTCTTCGGCCAAAAGGAATTCAATGGACCGCAAGATGCCTTGGTCGGTCTCTTGGTCCAACTGCTTCTTAAGTTTGGTGATCAACGCGGCAGTGGTCATGGCAGCGGTGGCTATTTCCCAAAGATAGTGGCTTCAATTCACTTCCTTGTCGCTGTAATCAATCCTTCCCAAGCAATTCCAACGCCTTTCGCTCCACCTCTTCACTTTCCCACTTTTCCGCAATTCCCGGCATGGCCAGCACCTGCTCCATCACGCGGTCGTGGCGCTGCCCTTCGCGCAGCGCATCCACGTAGGGCATGCTGGTGAACTTCACCAAGCTGTACAGCGGCATCCATTGGTCGGGGTGCTTGGCTTGCAGGTGGCCTTCGATCTTTTTGCGGAGCAGGAAGCGCGGGTCGGCCACCAGGTCGCGCATTTCGGTGTAGTTGCGCACGCTGAGGTCGGCGATGGCATGGCCGTTGGCCACGCGCTGCTCGTTGTAGGCTTGGAGCACAGCGCCCCAATTGTCATCGCCGTGCGCGTCGAGCATCTTGCCCAGCACGTGGCAATCCTCATAGCCTGCGTTCATGCCTTCGCCGTAGAAGGGCACCACGGCATGGGCGGCATCGCCCAGCAAGGCGGCCTTGTCCTTGTGGACCCACGGACTGCAGCGCACCATCACCAGGTTGCCTTCGGGGTTGCGCATGTACTGCGCCGTCATGTCCGGGATGATGGCGTAGGCATCGGGGAAGTGCTTCTTCAGGAAGGCATCGGCCTGGGCCTCGGTGCGCACCTTGTCGAAGCCGGCGTCAGGGGCTTCGGGCAGGGCCTGGTGGGGCATGAAGAGCGTACCGGTGAAACTGCCGTTGCCGTTGGCCAAGCCCATGAGCATGTAGTAGCGGCGCGGCCAGATGTGCAGGCACTGCGGGTCCATCAGCGAACTGCTGTCCGGACCTGCGGGAAAGGCAATCTCCTTGTAGTCGTGCTCCAGGTATTCCTGCTGGTAGTTCATGCGGCCGAACTGCATCTTCAGGCGCACCGCGCTGAAGGCGCCGTCGCAGCCCAGGATCACATCCGCGAGCACCGTTTTGGCCTCTTCCCCCTTCCGCACAAAAATTCCTGCGGCTTTGTCCAGGTCCACGTCCACGCAGCGGTAGCCGAAATGGAGGGTGACGCCGGGCACCTTTTCGGCTTCATCGAGCAGCAGGTTGTTCAGTCGGCCCCGGCTCACGGACCAATTGGCCTTGTTGTCGATGCTGTAGGGCTGGCGGCTGGTCTTGCCTTCGGGGTCGTGCGTCATCCGCGCGAACACCGGCACGGTGATGCCGCGCACGGCCTCTTCCAGCCCGGCCACGCGCAGGGCTTCCCAACCGCGGTGGCTTACCACCAAGTTGATGGAGCGGCCTTCCCACGCTTTGGTGGTGCGCGGGTCGTCGCGGCGTTCATACACGTCCACCTTGTGGCCGCGCTTGGCCAGCAGCACGGCGAGCAGGCTGCCCACCAGCCCTCCGCCTACGATGGTGATGTTCTTCATTTTAATGTGGGAGAGGGTGCGAGGGTGAAAAAGTGCGGGCGTGCAATGATTGGCTTTCCCTTTGGCAATTTGGCGAATTGACCAATTGGCGAATTGCTACTTCACCCCCAAACATTCCTTCAGGACCTGGCCAAACCGGAACACGTCCTCAAAGCTGTTGTACATGGGCACCGGTGCCAAGCGGATCACACTGGGCTCCCGCCAATCCACGGAAACGGCGCGTTCGGTGAGGCGGTTGTAGATGGTCTTTCCCTTGACGGGCGCCACGATGGACAGCTGGCACCCGCGCTGCGCGGGATCGCGCGGGGTGATCACCTGCAGCCCGGCCAAGTGCTTGTCATTGATCTGATCGATGATGGCCTCAGCATAGCCGGTGAGCATGAGGCTCTTGGTCCGAAGGCGCTCCATGCCGGCCTGCACGAACTGCGCCAGGGCGATGCCGTGGATCACCATGTTGAACACGGGTGCGTTGCTCACCTGCCAGCCTTCAGCGGTTTGCATGGGGCTGAAATCCGGCCCCATTTGGAAGCGCGTCTTTTTGTCGTGCCCCCACCAGCCCGCCAGCCGCGGCAGCTCGGACTTGAGGTGGCGTTGATGCACGAACGCGCCGCCCACGCTGCCCGGGCCGCTGTTCAGGTACTTGTAGGTACACCAGCACGCGAAGTCCACGTTCCAGTCGTGAAGCTGCATGGGGATGTTGCCTGCGGCGTGGGCCAGGTCGAAGCCGGCCATTGCGCCCATTTCATGCGCTTTGGCGGTGATGGCTTCCATGTTGAATGCCTGGCCCGTGAAGTAGTTCACACCGCCGAAGAGCACCAACGCCAATTCATCGCCCAGCTCGGTGATCTTGGCCAGGATGTCGTCCGTGCGCAGCAGTTGTTCACCCTCGCGGGGCTGCATCTCCACTAAGCATTCCGTGGGGTCCAGCCCGTGCAGTGCGATCTGCGAGGCCAAGGCGTACCGGTCGCTGGGGAAAGGCCCGTGCTCCATGAGGATCTTCACACGTTTGCCTTTGGGCCGGTAGAAGCTGATGAGCAGGAAGTGCAGGTTGCTGGTGAGCTGGTTCATCAGCACCACTTCTTCCAGCCGTGCCCCCACGATGGAGGCTTCGCCGGCGGCAAACCGTTCATGGTAGCTGAACCACGGGTGCCGCGCGTGGAAGTGCCCTTCCACGCCGTAGCGCGCCCAATCTTCCATTTCGCGCTCCACGGCCGCGCCGGCATCGCGCGGCTGGAGGCCCAGGGAGTTCCCGGTGAAATAGACGATCGGCGTTTGCTCCACCTTGGGGATCAGGAACTGCTCACGGAATGCGTTCAGCGGGTCTTGTGCATCCCACTGCCGCGCGGATTCAAGGGTGTTCTCGGGAAGTTGCATGTGGGCAGCGAAAGTAGCGGTGGCTCACCACAGGGTGCCCAACCAGCCACAGATGGGCACGGCGATCATCACGCCGTCCACCAGGATGGCGTAGAAAAAGGCATCGCGTTCGGGCCTGGCGCGCACGGCAAGCACCAGCGCGAACGCATACCCGGCAAGGATGGTCCATGCCGCAGTGGAATAGCCCAGCCCGCGCAGGAACAGCACTTCAAACGCAGCCGAGACCAGGAGCAGCACGAAGGCCACGGCTTTGGCACCCTTCACCCCGAGCACCAGTGGCACGGTGCGCAGCGCAGGGTCATCGGTGGGCTGGTCGCGCACGTCGAAGAGGATGGCCAAGGCCAGGATCAACGGAATGCGCATGCAGGTATTGCCGATGATGGCCGCCATGGGCTGCCCCTCCGGGTCCAGCAGCATCGGCACTGCCACGGCCACCACGGACCATACCACCGCAATGAGCAGCGCCTTCAGGAAAGGCACTTCGCGAAGGCCGAGGCCGCGCCCCCGAAAGGTGAACGGCGTGACATAGAAGAAGGTGAGCGCGGCCATGGGCAGTAGTACCTGCCAGATCCGGGGCCATAGCGGCCACATCAGCAAAAAGGCCGCCACACCGGCCAGGCCCACCAGCACGTACATGGTCCATTGGTTCGCCTTGTACCACTTCAGGTTTGCATACTCGTGGGCTTCCTTGGTGCCCATGCGGGCCAGCCGCGTTACTCCGTAAGCGGCAAATCCGCCCAGCGTGGCAGCCAGCGCATAGCGCCGGGCCAGTGCGCCTTCGTGCAGGAACAGCGAAGTCCACCAGGACTGCGCCCCCACGGCCAGGGCCACCCATACGTGGCCGTAGATCAACCAGCGCAGCACCGGGTTCCGCACCGAGCCGTCCATGGTTCAGCGCTTTTGGGCGGGATCGATCACGTAGCGGTTCATCACCAGCCCCACGGCCACGCCCACCGCAGTGGAGAGCAGGCTTTTCACCACGCGCTTGGGCCGCCCCACCGCACTGTAGCCCGTGGCATAAATGGGGTCGCCCTCCATGATGGGGTCGGTGATGGAGCCGCGCGTTACGTACACCCGCGGCCAGGCCATGAAGCCCGCGTACACCGGCGGGATGATCAACGAATTCACCTCCAGGTCCAGCGCCATGGTGAGGCCCGCGCCCAGTGCAAAGCCGCCCAGCATGGGGCCCCAGGGCTTGTAGCCGTACCGCGCATCGCGCTCCCCCTTGATGAACCAACGCATCTGCGGAACGGTGTAGTCGTTGCCGAACAGCGTGTCCTTGAAGTACCACACCTTTTCATGCCCCAGGCTGTCTGTAACGCTGAACACGCCGCTGGTGGGCTCGGAACGTTCCTTCAGGTGCTTTCCCGGCAGCAGGTACCGGATCTCCAAGGTGCTTTGGCCCAGCACCCGCCCTTCGATTACCTGGCCGTTCATCAGGTTGATCTTGTCCTGGGCACGGGCACCGCACAACAACAGGCCGAGGATCGCTAACAGCAGCACGCGCATGGGGGGCGAAGTTCGCGAAGGAGCAGCGAACCGGTGAAATTGCCTCTTGCCCCTTTGGCGAATTGGCATCTTGTCCCTTTGGCCAATTGACGCCCTGACAACCATCAACCCCCTGCCCCAATATCTTTGCGCGCCTTTCAAAGCACCCATCCACACATGGCCTCCAACACCTACCAGGACCGGCACATCGGGCCCAACGCGCAAGAAACCGCAGCCATGCTGCAAGCCATCGGGCAACCTTCGTTGGAAGCCTTGATCGAGCGCACGCTGCCGGACAGCATCCGCTCCAGCAAGCCCATGGGCATCGGCGCCGCGCTTGGCGAGCGCGAACAGTTGGAGCACATGCGCGAACTGGGCGCCAAAAACCGCGTGTTCCGCAGCTACATCGGCTTGGGCTACAGCGGCACCATCACCCCCTCGCCCATCCGCCGCAACGTCTTCGAGAACCCCGGTTGGTACACGGCCTACACGCCTTACCAGGCGGAGATCAGCCAAGGGCGCCTGGAAGCCTTGTTGAACTTCCAGACCATGGTGGCAGATCTCACCGGCCTGCCCATTGCCAACGCTTCCCTGTTGGATGAAGGCACCGCCATCGCCGAGGCCATGCTGATGTTCCACAACGAACGCCGCAAGGAAAATGAGCACCGTACCGCCTTCTTCGCGGATGCCAAGCTCCTGCCGCAGAACATCGACGTGCTGCGCACCCGTGCGGAGCCTTTGGGCATTGAGCTGGTGATCGGCGATGTGCTTGCCGGCCCCCTGCCCGACCACTGCTTCGGCGTGGCGCTGCAATACCCCGCCGCGGACGGATCCGTACTCGATTACCGCGCCTTTACCGCCAAGGCAAAGGAAGCCGGCGTGAAGGTGGCCGCATGCACCGACCTGCTTGCCCTTACCCTGCTCACGCCCCCGGGTGAATGGGGCGCCGACGTGTGCGTGGGCAACAGCCAGCGCTTCGGTGTGCCCATGGGCTACGGCGGCCCGCATGCCGCCTTCTTCAGCACCACGGAAGAGTTCAAGCGCCTGATCCCCGGCCGCATCATTGGCGTGAGCAAGGACCGCCGCGGCCATCAAGGCTTGCGCATGGCGCTCCAGACGCGCGAGCAGCACATCCGCCGGGAAAAGGCCACCAGCAACATCTGCACCGCCCAAGCCCTGCTTGCGGTAATGGCCTCCTCCTATGCCGTGTACCACGGTGCCGAGGGTCTTACGGAGATCGCCCGGCGCACCCACCGCCACACCCACCAACTAGTACAAGGCGCCAAGGCCTTGGGTTATGCCCTGCAGAACGGGCACTATTTCGATACGGTCACCTTCGGCCTGCCCGCCGGCACCGCGATGGCGCAGGTCCGCAAGGCCATGGAAGCCCGCTCCATCAATGTACACTACTTGGACCGGCATGTCAGCATGGCGCTGGACGAAACCACAGGCGCCAACGATGTGCAGGACCTGCTGGCCGCCCTTGCCGAAGCCTGCGGCAAGCAAGGCCACAACGGAGCCGCTGCCAGCGGCGACGGCCTCCACCCGGAACTGAAACGCACCTCGGAATTCCTGACCCACCCGGTGTTCAAGTCACACCGCACCGAAACTGAGCTGATGCGCTACCTGAAGCGCTTGGAGAACAAGGATTTTTCCCTGGTCCACGGCATGATCCCGCTCGGCTCCTGCACCATGAAGCTGAACGCGGCCACCACCCTGATCCCCTTGATGTGGCCCGAATGGGCCGGGCTGCATCCCTTTGCACCCGTGGAACAGGCCGGAGGATACCATGCGGTGATCACGAAACTGGAAGAAATGCTGGCCAAATGCACCGGCCTGGCGGCCACCAGCCTGCAGCCCAACAGCGGTGCCCAGGGCGAATACGCTGGCCTGCTCACCATCCGCGCATACCACCACGCCAACGGCGGCAAGGGCCGCGATGTGGCCCTGATCCCAAGCAGCGCCCACGGCACCAACCCTGCCAGTGCCGTGATGGCCGGCATGAAGGTGGTGGTGGTGAAGGCTACCGCCGACGGCCAGGTGGACGTGGCCGACCTGAAGGCCAAGGCCGTTCAATACAAGGATACCCTGGCCTGCCTGATGATCACCTACCCCAGCACGCACGGCGTGTACGAGGCAGCCATCAAGGAGATCATTGACACCGTGCATGCCAACGGTGGCTTAGTGTACATGGATGGTGCCAATATGAACGCCCAAGTGGGCCTTACCTCGCCCGGCGAGGTGGGCGCGGACGTATGCCACCTCAACCTGCACAAAACCTTCGCCATTCCGCACGGCGGCGGTGGCCCCGGCATGGGCCCCATCTGCGTGAACGAAAAACTGAAGCCTTTCCTGCCCGGCCACCCCTTGGTGGCCACCGGTGGCAGCAAGGCCATCCCGGCAGTGAGCTCGGCACCTTACGGCAGCGCCTTGATCCTGCTGATCAGCTATGCCTACATCAAGATGCTGGGCGACCAGGGCCTCACCGATGCCACCCGCTACGCCATCCTGAACGCGAACTATTTGAAAGCCAAGTTGGAAAGCCAATACCCCATCCTCTACAAAGGCGACGTGGGCATGGTGGCCCACGAAATGATCCTGGACTGCCGCGACTTCAAGCGCACGGCTGGGGTGGAGGTGGAAGACATTGCCAAGCGCCTGATGGATTATGGATTCCATGCGCCCACCGTGAGCTTCCCGGTGGCAGGCACCCTGATGGTGGAACCCACCGAAAGCGAAAACTTGGCCGAACTGGACCGCTTTGTGGAGGCCATGGCCAGCATCCGCCAGGAAATCGCCGACATTGCCGAAGGCAGGCTGGACAAGGCGGACAACCCGCTGAAGATGGCCCCGCACACCGCCGGAGAAGTGATCGCCGACACGTGGCAGCATGCTTACGGCCGTGAACGCGCAGCATTCCCGGTTAACAGCCTGCGGGCTTCCAAGTACTGGCCCACCGTAAGCCGCGTGGACAATGCCTATGGTGACCGCAACTTGGTGTGCAGCTGCCCGCCCGTGGAGGAATATGCGGAAGAACCCTTGGTGCAAGGCTGAACCACGGCCCGGAACTCCCCGCCCCCCCGCTAGCATTTACCGCTTGGCGTGATCCGTGCAAGGCAACGTTTGCCCCATTACCGGTGTCTTCCGGTTGACACTGGCGGATGGATGGGACTTTCTGCCTACCTTCGCCCAGTATCGTTGATCCTGAAAACCCAAAAACACGTTCCATGAACAGAGTTTACTCTTTGGCGGCGCTGCTCCTTATCGGTGGCAGCCTTTCCGCCCAGCGCGTGGCCAATGCTCCGCTGCGCACGTTCAACAAGGTTGGTGCCCTGGATGCGGCCCTTCCGCAACATCATTCCGCAAGCAACAGTCTCCGCGACGGCCAGGACATCGTCTTCAGCGAAGACTTCGCAAATGGTTTTGATGGCAACAACGGCATTGGCCCTTGGACCACCGCCGGTGCCAACGGCAACATCTGGACTTACACCCATCTGGGCCCCATCGGCGCATACAGCCAACGCAGCCAGATCATTGCTTCGGCAACGGTGGGCAATGGCTTCGCCATTTTCAATTCTGACTCCGCCAACACGAACTGGGCGGACACAACCATCGTGGCCAGCCCGATTCCTTTTGTTGGTTCCCTTGTTTCACCGATTATGGACCTTACGGGATACCCCGCCGTTACGGTCAACTTTGCCCAGCGCATGCGCTATTGCTGCTCCAATGATACCCCGGGCCACTTTGTGGAAGTGAGCACGGACGGTGGCACCACGTGGCCCAACCGCTACCCTACTGAGAACGGCATCTTGGACAATGCAGACCCCGGTACGGTGAACATGTCCGTCAACATCGCTGGCGCGCTCGCCGGCCAACCCTTGGACAACGTGCAGATCCGCTTCACACAGGACGGTGCCAATGGAATTTCTCACTACCACTGGCAGATCGATGATATCGCGATCGTTTCCCTGGATGCGAACGACATGAAGATCACGAATGCCGCCGAAAGCATTTGGAACTTCAACACCGCCTACACGTTCGACTCAATCCCTTACAGCATCTTCCCCATTTCACAGCTCCGGGGCCGCGCGTTGAACATGGCGGTGTTCAACAATGGGTCAAGCCCTTCCACCAACGTGCAAGCGCACTTCACCACCACCGACGGCTATGACCAGACCGTTGACCTGGGAACCATTGCCCCTGGCGTGAACGACACGGCGTTTGCCCCGCTGTGGACCCCTACGGCCTCCATCGGCGACCATACCGTCTACTTCTCCCTCACCTCGGATGAAACCGACGACAACACCGCGAACAACTATGACACAGCCATGGTGCAGGTCAGCGACTTCATTTACGCCCGTGACCTCGGTGCCCGTACCGGCGGGTACAATGACAACGACCAAGGTGATGCCTTCCGCCTCGGTAACAAGTTCTACATCGCCAATGCCGTAACACTATATGGCATAGACGTGGCCTTCTCCTCCGTGTCTGCAACGGATGTTGAATTGAATGCCCAGTTGTTGGACGCGGGAGTCAGCGGCTATCCTCCCCTTGCCGAAACAGCCTACCACACCTTGCTCCCCAATGAACTCAGCCCTCTCGGTACTGGGAATTTTGTGAGCTTCATCTTCGACCAACCGGTTGACCTGGCTGCCGGTTCAGACTACCTCGCCGTGGTGCAGCACTTTGGCGGCGCCAACGTGCTGATCGGGGTTAGCGGCACCAGCCCCGCCCAAACCTCGAACTTCTACCGCGCTTCCAACAGCACGTGGTATTACGTAACCAGCACCCCGATGGTGCGCATGAACTTCAACAGCAACATCGGCATCGGCGAAGGCAACACGCACAACGGCGTGGGCTTGGGCCAGAACTACCCCAACCCGGCCAATGGCGGCAGCACCCGCATCGACTTCAGCCTGGACCAGGCTGCCCCGGTAACGATGGAACTGCGTGACATCAGCGGCAAGCTGGTGCAAACCTTGGTGAATGGCACCATGGCCCAAGGCGTGCACCACGTGGACGTGAACACCGCCAACCTCGGCGCTGGCGTGTACTTCTACACCCTCACCACCGGCAAGAACACCAGCACCAAGCGCATGACCGTGGTGCGCTAAAGTGTGAACCCAAGCTTGGCAAAAGGCCGCTTCG
>JAFDZY010000400.1 GCA_018266685.1 Bacteroidota bacterium | reverse complement strand
GTGTGGGGCAATGAGGTGATCGTGGGCGACCGCACGATCGATGTCCACATCCGCAAGCTGCGCGAGAAACTCGGCGACGACCGCATCGGCACAGTGAAGGGCATGGGCTACCGGTTCGAGGCGTGAGGGGGAGCGATCCCGTGTCCGGCACGGGTTCAATGCGCCCCGGCCAGGGCCATGGAGATGCGCAGCACATGTCCGCCTGCTTCCTCCCCGATGTTGAGCAACACTGCCAGGACCGGAATTGAACCTGATGCCTGCAGGCCGTTCTCGTGCTCCGGCGTAGTTGCGCTGCGTGTATTGCCACAATGTTGCCTCAGCGCCTTGTCGGCTTGTTCCGCCGCGTGCAAGTCGCAGGCCTCTTCCTCCAGGTTGTTCAAGGCAATGCGCAAGGCATGTTCCAGCAGGTCGATCATGATGATGAGGCCCTGGCGCTGGTCGGGATCGAACCACAGGCCCTCGGCGGTCCGGCGTTCCAAAGTCCGGCCCATGTGCAAGACCGAAGCCGCCGTCCGCTCAAGGCATTGTGCCACGGTCCGCATTGCCTCCGATCGCCGGGCGGTGGCTTCCCCCTGCGCCCCGCTTCCCGCCTGTGCCAGGAACCGCCCCAATTCCCGCTCCACCCGGTCAGCGATCCGTGCGTACTTGGCGATGCGCTGGTGGAGCGCCGCTTGCGTTTCCGGGTCGGCGGTGAGCAGCAGCTTGCGCACCATGCCCAGCATCCGTTCGCAGCGCTTGGCCTGGTTCACCGCCTCATTCTGCGCTTCCAGCAGTGAGAGCTCCGGTGTCAAAGCCATCATGGGGTCCTCGATATAGGTGAGCCTGTGCTGCTCGTCCGGCGCGGCCCCGCCGGGCATTCGGCTGGAAGCCAGCTTTTCCAGCCAGGGCACGCATTGCAGCAGGATGATCCCATTCACCACGTTGAACGCAAGGTGCAGGTAGGCCAATGACCATTTGAGCACTTCAGGGTCATGGCGCGGATCGGCGCCGTTGATCAGGTCCGTTGCCGCAGCGATGCCCGCGAGCAGCGGATTGAAGAGCACCAGCGCACCGGCCACGCCGATCAATTTGATCAGCAGGTGCGCACGGGCGGCGCGCTTGGCCCAGGCGTTGCCTGCTTGCGCCGCGATGATGGCCGTGAACGTGGTGCCGATGTTCTCCCCCAGCACCAGCGCCGCGCCGGAGGCGTAGTTGATGGTGCCCGCTTCGCACAGCGCGAGCGTCAGCACCAACGCCACACTGGAAGATTGCACCGTAATGGCGAGCAATGCGCCGATGGCCACGAACAGGACGACCGATAGCGGGCCCATGCCTTGGAGCGTGTGCAAGAAGCCCATGGTGGCTGCGGAAGGGGGCGGTACATGGTCCCGCAGCAGGCCGATGGCCAGGAAGAGCAGCGCAATGCCCACCAGCAGGTTGCTGGCCGTTTTGTAGCGCCGGGCCCGGAGCAGCAAGAGCGGCAGGGCCAAGGCCAGCAGCGGCAGCGCCACGGAGGACAGTTGCAGCGCGGAAAAGCCGACCGCCGCGAACAGCAGCAGCTTCAGCGTGGTGCCGATGTTGGCCCCGATGAGCACGGGAATGGCACGCCGCAGGGAGAGGATGCCGGAGTTCACGAAGCTCACCACCATCACGGCGACCACAGAGGAATACTGCATCACCACGGTGGTGACCAGGCCGGTGAAAACGCCGCGCGAACGGCCTGCGGTCATCGCGTCCACGCCCCGCCGCATGCTGGGCCCAGCCACCTGCTGCAGGCTTGCGCTCAGCAGCTTCATGCCGAACACCAACAGGCCCAGTGAGCCGGCAAGCATCAGGAATTGCATCAGGCCGAAACTTTGCATCGTGCGGAACAAGCGGCGAAAATTACCCGGCCGATGTTGCCCCAATGTTAAGCGACCTTTTGTTCCGCTTGCCTACGGCCACAAGGGGTTTGCGCAGGACGCGCCGTATTTTCGCGGTCCATGAATCCCCGTTCGCCCGTTGGGATCGCCGCCATGGTGGCCTTGTGCTCGGCCTTGGCCGCAGGGCTGTTGGTGCCATTCTTCCCAGGCACGGAACCGGTCCATGCGCTGATCGCGGTGCTCGGCGTGTTCCCGGTGGCCGGGGCCAGCACCTGGTGGCTGGTGCAACGGTACGTGCAGGCCCGCGTGGAGCTGATCCACCGGACCATGCACGATGTGCGCAAAGGGCGTGGTGACGGAGCAAAACCTTCAGCGGGGTTGCAGGCCGCGGACACCGAAGTGGCGGCCTGGGCCGAGGAGAAGCGCAAGGAGCTGGTGGACCTGCGTGAGCGCGAACGCTTCCGCCGGGAATTCATCGGCAACCTGGCCCATGAGCTGCGCACGCCCGCCTTCAGCATACAAGGCTACATCCTCACGCTGCTGGAAGGTGGCCTGGAGGACCCCAAGGTGAACCGCGTGTTCCTGCAACGCGCCAGCGACGGCACGGACCGCATGATCCGCATCATCGAGGACCTGGACGTGATCTCCAACCTGGAGAGCGGCGTGGTGACGGTGCAGGCGAAACGCATGGAGCTGAAGGCCCTGGTGGATGAGATGATCGACGGCCTGCGCGCGCAAGCACAGCCGCGGAAGTACCGATTGCACAACGCCATCGGCGATGAGGCATGGGTGCATGCCGACCGCGACCGGCTGGCCCAAGTGTTCCAGAACCTGCTGGCCAATGCCGTCCACTACGGCCGCGAAGGCGGCACCTGCACTGTGCGCGCCTTCGACATTGGACGGGAGATGTTGGTGGAAGTGGCCGATGACGGGCCGGGCATCGCATCGGAGCACCTGCCCCGCCTGTTCGAGCGCTTCTACCGCGTGGGCAAGAGCCGCGCGCGGAACGAAGGGGGATCAGGCCTGGGCCTTTCCATCGTCAAGCATATCGTGGAAGCCCATGGCGGCACCATCGCGGTGAAGAGCACGGAAGGGGAGGGTACCACGTTCTCCTTCACGCTTCCAAAGGCATAGTCGCGGGTGCAGGGCACGGCAGGCGGTGGAAGAAACACGGCCAAGTGACGTGTGGGCGGTGGATTGCCGGCTTTTTTATATTTGTATTCCAAGGTACTGAAATCGCCGTGCCCATGCATGTGCTTCCGAAATCTTCGTGCGGTCATTTCCCTGAATTTCCAGGAATTGGCGCGACTTGCCGGAAGCAGCACCAGGCCGGTCCTTTGATTCAATGTACTACATCGGCGAGCTTGTGGCCATGCCGAAATCCCTTATCGGCCAACCACAAAAACCAAAGCACATGAAAAACCTGGGACTCCTTTTTTGCCTGTCGTTGTGCACGAATACGCTCTTGGCGCAAACCATCAATGACAGCCTGCTGCTCTATTTGCCTTTCAATGGGAATGCGAATGATGCGAGCGGCAACGGGAACAACGGGGTGGTACACAACGCCACGCTTACCGCGGACCGGTTCAATACGCCCAATGCGGCATACGATTTCAATGGCGTGGACTCCTACATTGAAATTCCTGCCAGTTCCTCGCTGTCCCGGATCTATACTTCGTCGGAGGTGACCATCGCCGCATGGATCAACATCCGGAATTGGTACCAGGGCTGGAACGTGTTCGCCGTCTTCGAGCAGTATGACCCCTCGACGGACTGGGGGTCCGTGCTCTTGGAGGCCAACTGGAGTTCGGGGGGCATCTTGTTCGAGTCCGGGTACAACGTCAATTACATCGGCTGCAACTATACGTGGAATTTCAACCAATGGCATCACTTGGCGGTGACGTACAGCGCAGTAGGCGGTGAAGTGAAATTCTATGTGGATGGAAACTTGCTTTGCACGCAACCCTACGCCGAGTTGTTCACGCCGGATACGTCCAACCCGTTCGTCATCGGGCGCAGCCTCAGCGGGCCGGATGAATACAGCGACGGCATCATCGACGAGGTGCGCCTGTACAACAGGGTGCTGCAGGATGTTGAAGTGACAACGTTGCCAACGGCTACAGCGATCCATGAAATTGGAAATGCCCAGGGAACGATCGGCCTGTATCCCAACCCGGTTGCCGGAGTACTGGCATGCCGGGCAGATCAACCCTTTGTAAATGCGGTGCTGCTGGTGAAGGACCTGACGGGAAGGGAGGTGTTGCGCCGGGAGCGTCTTTCGGGGGGAACATTGCAGGTGCAGTTGGGGGCATTGCCCAGCGGTTCCTACATGCTTCAAGTACAGGATGGCGGCCGCATCTTTTCCGCCAAGTTCATGAAGGAGTGAGCAGTGCCAAACCAAATGCGCACACCGCACACGGCACCGGTGGTGGTGTTCGTCACCTGCCTTGGCTTTTCGCCCACCAGGCACCATTTCCGTAAAGAGCACGGAAGGGGAGGGCACCACGTTCTCCTTCACGCTTCCAAAGGCATAGGCGCAAGTTCAAAGCACGAAAAAGGGCCGCCCGAAGGCAGCCCTTGGTCGCAAGGATCCACGTGCCTCAGTAAGCCGTGTTCTGCGGATCCCAGTTGCACCAGCCGCTGGTCCAGTTCTCCGTTCCGAATGCACCACGGAAGGACACTTGCTGGAAGAAGGGATCGGCGGCATTGCCGGTGAAGTCGGCTCCGCTGAGCAAGGGCGATCCACCGGTGGGCAGCAGGTCCGGGGCGGTAAGGTTCATCGGAATGGAGAGGCCGAGCGTTGCCGCGTCGTTGGTCACGCTGTTGTTCCAGCCCGTGGTGTTGAACCAGGAGGAGATGTTGAAGGTGCTGCCGGAGGCGACGGCCAGGGGCGTGGTGCATCCGGCCACCACGCTGGCGCGGACCTGCAAGGTGTTCGCCGTGGCTGCGGCTTCCGTGGAGGAGCCGTCCAACAAAAGGCCTGTGGGGTAACCTGCGAACACCGTGTTGTAGGCATTGAGGCGGCTGTTGCGGCGGATGTGGGCCGCGCGCTTGAACTGGGCGTTCGGAGCGCCGCCGGATACGACCTGCGGGCCGAAGAAGGTGACGTTGCTGAAGATGGGCATGGTGTAGGGAGAGGTGGTGGTGCCGCTGGCATCGTTGTCGCTTTCGAAGCCGTTGCTGCCGCTCTGGTCCGCAATGGCCGGGTCCACCAGGGAAAGGGCGAACTGCACCTTGCCGCGGTAGCCGTTGTCGGTGTCGAAGCTGTCGTCCCAACCGCGGAAGGCCACGATGTGCTTCGCGTTCACCGCGCCACCGAACCACTCGTAGCTGTCGTCACCACTGTAACTCACTTGGAT
>JAFDZY010000399.1 GCA_018266685.1 Bacteroidota bacterium | reverse complement strand
GCGAACACCAGCAGCACGCACACGATCTACGTGACGAAGGTGGAAACCAACGCCACGGGCGGACTGGTCGGCGGCGGCATTCGGCGCTTTGCCGATGGTGGTGCGGTGGCTCCGGCGTTCCCCCGGATGGCGGGCGGCTCGGTGCCAGGTTCTGGCCACCACGACACCGTGCCACGCACGCTGGAGGCCGGGGCGTTCGTGATCCGCAAGGCGGCGGTGCGCAAATACGGCAGCGGCGCGTTGACACGTCTGGCGAAGGGTGTCCAGCAGTTCGCATTCGGCGGCTTCGTGGGCGACGGCACCACCAAGAAAAACCGTGAAGTGGTAGCGGCCCTCAAGACCTTGGAACTTGGCATGGAGGTGATCAGGAGTGGCAATTGGGGTGGGCCAATCGCCAGCATGGCCACGCGCAATCACTGGGGCTTCTTGTACAGCAAGGACAAGCCCTTGCTCGAATCGATGCTCGGTGACAAGGAGCTCACCGGACGACAAAAAAGTGCGCTCCAGACGACCCTCATACGCTGGCAGTGGGCGATGCAGCGCTCCAAAAAAGATCTCGAGCGTGATCTGATCGAGTACATGAATCAATACCAGGGAGAGTTTTTTGCGCACGGTGGTATCGCCAAGTCCGATACCGTTGCGGCAATGCTCACCCCGGGCGAGTTTGTTGTGAACCGGCAGGCCGTCGCCCGCTACGGCGCTGGCTTCTTCGAAGCCATCAACAACCTGAGCGCTCCGGCGCAGGCACTGGCCGGGCGTGCGCTGGCGGGCATTCAGGGCTTTGCCTCGGGTGGTCTGGTGCAACCCGCAAGCCGCAGCCTGCCACGTCCCTCGTTGCCCGAAGGTACGCCCACCCGCACCGTGCGCGTGGAACTGTCCTCGGGACAACAGAAGGTCAGCGCCACCGTGGATGCGCGCGACGAAGCGCGACTGCTGCAACTGCTGGACACCGCACGCGCTCGCACGGCTTGACCGTGCGTTCCTATTACGCGGCTTGACCGTGCGCTCCTGTTTCTCTGCCTGAGAGTTCCCCGATGCAACTGAAGAACCTCGACACCGGGGTGGCTCTGCCATTGCCGGACGACCTGCTCTGGAGCGACGAGCACGCGTGGTCGCCTGCGGTCGCCAACGCGTCCTACCTGATCACCGGAGCCTTGCTGATCCAGTCGGCCACCCGGCAGGCCGGTCGCCCGATCACTTTGGTAGGCGCACCCGATATGGCCTGGGTGACGCGTGCCGCCATCGAGCAGTTGCGCGTGTGGGCGGCGATCCCGGTGGGCGGCAGCACAGGCCGCTTCGAACTGACTTTCGCCGATGGCCGGGTCTTCACGGTCGCTTTCCGTCACCAGGAGGTCGCCATCGAGGCCGAGCCGGTGCTGGGTTTCCCGGCGCGATCCGGCAACGACTTCTACCGCCTGACCCTTCGATTTTTGGAGATTGCCTGATGCCAATTCAATCTGGCGACGTGAAGCTGCTCAAGTCCGCCGTGATGGCCGATGTGCCCGAAGGCGGCGGCGCACCCACGGGCCTCGTGATCGCCGATGGCGTCTCCAACGCCATCTTCCCCGACATCTCCGAGCTGGATCGCGCCGGGGGCCGCGTCAATCTGCGCAAGAGCTTCGTGCAGGTGGCGACCGACGATACCGACACCTACTTCGGGGCCAACGTCATCGTGGCCGAGCCGCCGCAGGATGAGCGCGTCAGCGTCACGCTGTTCTCCACCAAGAAGACCTTCGACACCCGCGAGCAGGCGCAGACCCGCATCGAGGCCTACCTCAACAAAGGGCCGGAGTGGGCGGGCTACCTATTCGAGAACCACATCGCGGGCCAGCGCGTGGTGCAGTTGTTCCAGCGCCTTTCGGATGCCGTGCCCAACGTCGGTCAGACCCTCGTCTTGATCGAGAACGAAGGTTTGCCCACGCAGCAGGAGCAGTATGTGCGCGCCACCGCCGTGTCGGTGGTCGAGCGCAGCTTCACCTACAACAACGACCAGGATTACAAAGCGGCGGTGGTGACGGTGGCGATCAGCGACGCGCTGCGCTTTGACTTCACCGGCTCGCCTGCCAGCCGCACCTTCACACGGGCGACCAATGCGGCCAAGACGCGCGATACGGTGGTGGCCGATGCGGGTACCTACGTCGGCGTGGTGCCTTTGATCCAAGCCGCTGCCGTGGGCGACTTCACCATCAAGGCCGCGTCCATCTACACCCAGCTCGTGCCCAGTGCCCAGACCGAGACGCCGATCTCCTTTGTGCCGCCCTACGCGGCGGCTGGTCTGCCGGTGCCGGGCGCGGCACCCGTGAGTTACACCGCCAGCCACGCCTGGACGCCCAGCATCCAATTGAACCTGCCGGGCGGTTGTCTGCCCGGGTCGCTCACCATCGCCACCGATGGCATCGCCATCTTTGACGACGCCGGGCAGCTCAAAACCGCCAGCGGCGTGATCGGCAGCATCGACTACGCCAACGGCATTCTGAGCCTGAACGCGGGCGCGATGTCGGGCAGCAAGAGCATCACCTACCAGCCTGCCGCCCACATTCTGCGTGCGCCGCAAAGCTCAGAAATCCCCGTCACGCCCGAATCGCGCAGCCAGTCCTACGTCGGCACGGTGAACCCAGTGCCGCAGCCGGGAACGCTGTCCATCAGCTATATGGCGCAAGGGCGCTGGTATGTGCTGTCAGACGCTGGCGGCGGTGCGCTCAAGGGCTTGGACGCCAGCTACGGCGCGGGCACTTTCAACAAAAACACCGGGGCGTTTGTGGTGACGCTGGGCGCGCTGCCGGATGTGGGGTCGTCGCTGATCTTGAGCTGGAACGTGCCGACACAGGAGACGCAGCAGCCGACCTTCGTCCTGAAGGCTTCGCAGACGCTGGCCTTGACGCCGCCCCAGGGCAAGAGCGTGCAGCCGGGAACGCTCTCCATCACCTGGCCTCATGAAAGCGGCAGCGGCACGCGCACAGCGTCTGCCACCCTGTCGGGTGCGCTCATTGGAGACGCCAGCGGTGAACTGAGCGTGGCGCAGAACCTCTTGAGCTTTGCACCCAACGTGATGCCCCCGGTGGGCAGCGAGATCGCGGTGGACTATGTGGCGGGCCCCAAGCAGGAGGATTCTTTTGCCCACCCCTCGCGCAACGGTCAGGGCCAGGTGCCGGTGGTGGCCAGCTTGGGCTCCATCGAGCCGGGGTCGTTGGAGGTCGAGTGGAACACCTTGACCGACACCGCAGGCCTGGGGGTCTACACACAGCAACAAGTCCAGGCCATGGGCCTGGCGCTGTGGAACGCCGTCGATCCCACCCAAACCGCCCGGGACGATGGCGCAGGCCATCTGCGCCTGTCCGGCGTGGTGATCGGCAGCGTCAACTACGCCAGCGGCGCGGTGCAGTTCCTGCCCGACGTCACCGTCAAAATCCCACGCCCGATCTATGGCGCGCAGCGCCTGGGCTGGGCCTTTGGCGTGGGGCAGATGTTCCGCCTGAACTATGGCGGTATCGAATACATCGATGCGCCGTCGCTATACCCCAACGACGAATCCGGCTGGGTCAAGCTGCGCTACAACAGTGCGGGCTCGACCAGCAACCACAGCGAGACGTTCGCCTTCGCCCCGTCGTTTCGCCTCGTGCCCGGCGTGAATGCGCAGGTGGTGGCTGGCTCGGTGGCGCTGCACAACGGCGGGTATCACGGGCCCTGGGGCGACAACAGCCAGGGCCTGCTGCGTGAGTTCACTCCCAATGGTTGGGTGGCACGCGGGAGCATCAACTATCTGTCGGGCACGGTCGCGCTGACCTCCTGGGCGGCAGGCGCCAGCAACTCCTGGGTGCGCGCCAGTTGCGTGACCACGGTGGGAGAGAATATTTCCAGCGAATATGTGTTTCGCACCGGCGCTGCGCCGCTGCGCCCGGGGTCGCTGTCCATCCAGTTTGCGCAGGCGGCGGGCGGCACGCAAACCGTCACTGCTGGGATCAATGGCCAGATCTCGGCGGCCGGGATGTCCGGCAGCGTGGATTACGACACCGGCCTGGTGCGGGTGCGCTTTGGCACGGTGGTCACGGCGGCGGGCAATGAGGGCGAGCCCTGGTTCGATGCCGAGAACGTGCGGCCAGACGGCAAGATCTTCCGGCCTGAACCAGTGGCGGCCAGCAGCTTACGTTACAGCGCCGTGGCCTATAGCTATCTGCCCTTGGACGCGGCGCTGCTGGGCATCGACCCGGTGCGCCTGCCCAGCGATGGCCGCGTGCCGATCTTCCGACCCGGGGGCTTCGCCGTCGTCGGCCACACCGGGCGCATCACGGCATCGGTGAGCAACGGCCAGACTATCGACTGTGCCCGCGTGCGTCTGTCGCGCGTGCGCGTGGTCGGCAACAACGGTGTGGTGATCCATACCGGCTACACCACCGATCTGGAAGCGGGAACGATCACCTTCACCGACGTCACGGGCTACAGCCAGCCTGTGACGGTGGAGCACCGCATCGAGGACATGGCCGTGGTGCGCGACGTGCAGATCAACGGTGAAGTTAGTTTCACGCGGCCTCTGACGCACCAGTACCCGTTGGCCAATGTGGGCGATCCGCTATCGGGCAGCTTTGTCTCAAGCGCGCTGGTGGCCGGTGACCTGTTCGCCCGCGTGAACCTCGTGTTCGATCAGGGCAGCTGGAACGGCAACTGGTCGGACGACCTGACCGGGTCGGCGGCGACCGCCACCTTCAACCACACCCAGTACCCGATCACCGTCACCAATCGCGGCGCGCTCACCGAGCGCTGGGTGGTGCGGATGACCAACAGCACCTCGTTCGAGGTCATCGGTGAGAACGTCGGCGTGATCGCCACCGGCAACACCAGCGCCGACTGCGCGCCCAACAACCCGGCGACCGGCGTGCCGTATTTCCGCCTGCCCGCGCTGGGCTGGGGCAATGGCTGGGCCACCGGCAACGTGCTGCGCTTCAACACCATCGGCAGCCAATTCCCGGTCTGGGTGGTGCGCACCGTCCAGCAGGGGCCGGAATCCGTGCCCGACGACCACTTCACGTTGCTGATTCGCGGGGATGTGGACACGCCTTGATGGCGTGGGTCGACACACCTTGAACCGAAGGAAAAAATCGAAATGACCGACCTCACCGTCAAATACTTCCATTCCGGCATGACCGGCGCGCCGCAGATTGCCAACAACTGGGGCGATCTGATGACCATGCTCGACGCCTGCCTGGTCAATGGCTTCGCGCTCAAGGCCATCGACACCTTGGCCAGCACGGCAGGGATTGCCACGGCAACCATCTCGGCAGGCCACGCCTACCAGGTGGGGCAGGTGGTCGAGATCGCTGGTGCCGACCAGCCCGAGTACAACGGCGAAGTGAGGGTGCTTGCCGTGACCGCGACCAGCTTCACCTACATAGTCACTGGCACGCCCGTATCGCCCGCGACCAGCGCCACCAGCCTATCTGCCAAGGTCGCGCCGCTGGGCTGGGAGAAGGCGTTCTCGGGAACGAACAAGGCGGCCTACCGCAGCCAGAACCCCGCCTCGCCACAAAACCTGCTGCTGATCGACGACAGCCTCAAGACGCCCGGCTACACGAATACCTGGGCGAAATGGGCCAACGTCGGCATCGTCGAAGGGCTGTCGGACATCGACACCATCGTCGGCGCCCAAGCGCCGTTCGACCCGAACAAACCGATGCAGAACTGGAAGCAGGTCGAGACCAACCAGTGGGGTTGGCACAAGTGGTACCACGCCCGCACCAGCGGTTACGACACCTATGGCGACGGCGGTGCGGGCAGCCGCAACTGGGTGCTGGTGGGCGATGACCGCCTGTTCTTCTTGTTCGTGACCAACGCTGCTGGCTACGGCTGGTACGGACGCAATTTTTACTGCTTTGGCGATATTGAGAGCTTCAAGCCCGGGGACAACTACGCCACGGTGCTGTGCGCCGATGACCAGTACTGGAGCAACAACGGCCAGTACAGCAGCTATCCGGGTCAGTACAACGGCTATGGTTTTACGCAGTCACTGGAGTTCACCGGAAAGGTGCTGCTGCGCGGCCACACCCAAATCGGCAACCCGGCGCGCTTTGGCGTCACGTCGCTCAACACCAACAACTCCAGCCAGGTCTGTGGGCGCGGGCCCATGCCGTTCCCGAACGGCCCGGACTACAGCCTGTGGCTGCTGCCGACCTATGTGCGCCAGGAGGACGGCCATATGCGCGGCCTGATGCCGGGGATGCTGTGGATGCCGCAGGATAGGCCGTACTCGGATCAGACCATTGTTGACAACGTCGTCGGCCAGGCTGGCCGCAAGTTTCTGCTGGTGAGAACCCAGTACAGCTCAGAGGCCGAGGGTGCGCAGATCGCGTTTGATATCACCGGGCCTTGGAGGTAAGCCGTGACTGTGCTTTTGCTGCCGCGCCTGGGCGTGGGCAACGCCGTGCCCTTCAACAACAACTTCGTCGTCAGCAAAGACGGCAATCCGTGGGGTGATGGTGGAGCCGACACCTTCGATGGCACCACAGGGGTGCAAGTCAGCACCGCCAATGGCTGGCTGATGCTCGGCGGCAATGCCTACACCAGCGCCGATGGCCTGATCCAGACCTTGCAGGCGCTGGGGGCCGGTGCTGTGGATCTGGGCATCTACACGGGCTGGGCTGTGGCGGGCATCTTTGCCTGTGAGGTGGAGCTCGGCTTTGTATCCGCCCAGCCCTTGAGCCTGCGTTTTGCCTGCAATACGGGCTACGACAATGGCTCGCCCACGGGCATCACGCTCAAGCCCTTCGCCATTGGAGGCCACAGTTACGAGCTCAAAACCGTCTGGACGACTGCGGGCGGCAAGGACAGCTGGGGCACTACGGGCGAGACGCAAATTACCGTCACCATCGTGCCGTTTCTTGCCAGCCAGAACCTGCCTGATGCCAACCCTTTCAACTGGTCTGGCTCGGGCGACGACCGGGACTACCGGCTCGATGCGGTGCAGCGCGGTGCCACGGTCTATATCCAGTGGGGTAAGGTGAACGTGGATGCGGTGCAGGACTGGATCATCGGCGACCTGGTCGAGTCCGAGGAATTGACCAGCAGCCCGCACGAGCGCTTGACCTTGGCGCAAATTCCGCCAGGTGCGCATGCCCCGCACCTGGCCCGCTGGCACAGCCCGAACTCCGATCAGTGGAGTCAGCCCGGCAGCAACCCGCGCCAGTTTCGTGGTGTGCCCAGCGCACGCCGGAACATCCACTTCGGTGGCAATGGCCAGATCAGCGGCACCGTCAAGGAAAAGGGCCAGCCCGACCAACCGCTGGTGCGACAAGTGCTGCTCTACAGCGAGAACACGCACCAGCTGGTGGCCGACGTCTGGTCGGATGCGGAGGGCAACTACCGCTTCGAGCGGCTCGACCCGGCGCAGCGCTACACCGTGATCGCTTCCGACTACAAGCAGATGTACCGCGCCGTGATTGCGGACAACCTTCGCCCGGAGGCGATGCCATGACCGTCGCCATCACGCAAGAGCACAACGAGGCGCGGCTGGCGGGTACGCTGTCGTTTCTGGATGCGGGTACCAACCCGGCGCGTCTGCGCATCTACGGCGGGTCGCGTCCGCCCAATCCGGCAGCAACGCCCACGAGCGCGATGCTGGTCGAGATCGCGCTGACCAAGCCAGCAGGCACTGTTTCCGCTGGCCTGCTGACGCTCACGCAAGCCGAGGACGGCCTCATCACCGCTACCGGCATCGCCACCTGGGCGCGGCTGGTCAACGGCGATGAGGTGACGGCGCTCGATCTGGATTGCAGCGGTCAGGACGGCGCGGGCGATGTGAAGCTGGCCAGCACCAACCTCTATCTGGGCGGCGACGCCCGGATGGTGTCGGCCATCTTGGGCTGAGGTCGTGGGGTGAACGATGCCTTCGAACTCTGGCCAGAACGTCGACCTGCTGTACGATCGACCCGCCGCCACCGATGCCGGTCTGATCTTCGGCGCGGACTACGTGCCGCCGCGCAACGACGTGACGGTGCAGGCCACGCTGCCGTTACCGGTTGCCAGCATCACCTTTATTCCACCTGCGCGGCTGGAGATGCTGGCCGCGCTGCCGAATCTCACGGTCAGCACGCTCATCCTGCGCCCGAGCGTGCCGCTCAACGTCGGCGCCGCCAGCCTGCCCGGGGTGGTGCTCACCGGCGAGGTGCTCTACGCCTCGCGCACGCAGCGCCCGACGGTGAGCCAGACGGCGCACGAGTGGCAGCAGGCAGCACAGACCGAACAGGGCGCGACTCAGGGCCAGCAGGACGCCGCTGCGACGTCAGCAGGCTGGGGCGTGGTCTGGCAGCGTGCCGAGCGATCGATGTACGGCATCGCGCACCGGCTGCCGCCGGTCTTGGTGGCTGCACCGCTGCTGCGCCGCACCGCCCAGCAGCAGGCGACGCGGCTGCACGGCGCAACCGGGTTCACCCACGAGATTGCTACGCCCATC
>JAFDZY010000003.1 GCA_018266685.1 Bacteroidota bacterium | reverse complement strand
GCTATCAGCATGGCGTGGCACTCCCGGTGGCTTGCAAGGACTCTATCAACTCCCGCAATACGGCTCGGGCCATGAACAGCGGGTAGCGGTTTTCATCTATGTAATCGTCCGGGATGCGACATCTATTACTTCTCGCTCGACAGTGCCCAACTGGCCGTGCGCCGCGTCAAACTGCGCGTCAGCCTGGGCGGCCACGATGTGCCGGCCGACGTTGTGCGCCGCCGCTTTGCCCGCAGCCGGGCCAACTTCTTTGCGCTTTATGCCCCGCTGGCCGATGATTGGGCGCTGTTCGACAACTCACAAGCCGGCGACGCCCGCCTGATCGCCGAGTTCAGAAATCAACACCTTCAGATCGAGGATGTGCCGTCATGGAACCGACTCCAGCCCGCAAACAAGCCGCCAACCTGATCCCGCCCAAGCGCCAGCTTAAGGCCGCCCTGCACAAATCAGCCGAGCGTGCGCAGCGCCTGGCCGACGCATTTGGCAAGGCTGTCCCGACGGTTGAGCCCGCCGCCGAAAAGGCATCGGCCAAACACCGGGCACCAAAGTAACGTCGGGTAGGAGGGAAGAATCTTGATCCGACCTCAATCCCCCGCCAAGTAGATTACAGAATAAATTTTCGATGAATGAACCTGGAAAAATTTTTTCACAAAACCCGGAAATCGTCGTAGACAAATCATTGTTACGACTTACTTGGCTATGTCTTGCTTGCATTGGCCTGGCCGCAGGCAGCGCTTACGTGCATGCGAACATTCATCCTATTACGCAAGAGTGGTTTTTAGTTTTTCAAGCCGCCTCTCTGATTGCCATAGTCGGTTTAATTCATTCCTATTGGATACGTTATTTTCATGCTTCGACAGTCCTGGCACGTGGATTTTTAATATTACTTTTAGCAGCGTGGTTTTTCTCTGCCGTCAATTTAGCCACTCATGCATTTAGTTGGCATGACGAAATTTACAGCTGGAACCTTTGGGCAATTGAGCACTGGGAACGAAAACCCTACGATCGATATTACACTCAGGCTAGTTATCCTCAATTATTCGCCTATTGGTTAGCGTCTATCTACGGAGCACAAGGAGGATTTGTTAGCCAACTCGCTCCGAGGCTGTCAGTTTCCATACCGCTAATTTTGCTAATGGCTACCGCTATTTCGTTCTGGCCGCGCGGTTTGAGTCAGCGTCAGACGGTGCTGTGTGGTCTTGTTATCGTTTGGATGGTGACACGCTCCTGGGGTGACGTCCGACTGGGGTACGCGGACCCTTTGATGGCGGCTGCGTTGGTGCTCTCCATTGCCTGTTTTGTAGTGTACACACATGATCGAGGCGCACAGTGGTGGTGGATGAGCATCATTGCGGCGATGATTTCAGCTCTCACCAAACAGCCGGCTGTTCTATGGGCTTGTGGAAGTCTCCCTCTCTTGGCTCTGGTCGGGTGGCGTTGGAAGCAATGGCCGCCTTCTGTCGTTGCAATCACATTTCTCGAAGCGGCATTGATTGCTTGGGCAACCTTCGTACTGATGCCTGAAGTCACAAATAATCAGGGTGTCTATGCTGCCGGACTGCAGGATCGCGGCGTGTGGGGCACCTTCGCATACTCAATCGATCGCTATTTCATCAAAAAACCAGACATTCCTCTCGTTCTAATTGCGTCTTGGTGGTCCGTGCGTCGAGTTCCGCTGTGGCACCTTGCTTGGTGGATCACTCTCGCTCCAATGATTGGCCTATGGTTTACCCTCGGCTCTTATGAAATGCGGCAAGGCCTGCACGTTATCTGGATCGCCGGCATTTTTTTGCTAATTGGATTGAATTACCGTTGGAAGCCTGATTTAAAGCAACTTCCATCAAAAGGACCGACAAATACAAAAACAATCTCCTGCACGATCGCTCTGATTTTAGCACTGGGGACAAGTATCGCTTGGCGAGCGAGACAAACGGATTTTGACCTACAGGATGGTCAAAAAATGGCGTTTACGAGACAAATGAAAATGCAAGGAGCGACAGAGTTTTTTGAAAATGTTGTGACAAATGGCGCACACGTGTTTGTCACAAGCAATTATTCTTGGGGATTATTTTACGGACGAACGTCAGTTTTTCGAATCGAACATGGAAGCAAAGTTTGGACGGCTGAGTCGCTACGAGATTTTTTACTGATCAATCGAATTGACTATGCCATATCTTCGGGAGATTATGCGATTGGCCCATACTCCAGCCTATTGATGAAATTGGTTCGACTGTGTCCTGATTCCATGCCTGAAGTGCTGCGATCATATGAAGGGCGATTTGGCGTTTTTCAGATTGATCGAAATTCGCTGACGTCTTGCCAAGTGTCCGGATAGGCCACTCCAATTGGACTGCTGTAAGACCACCCTGCCCATGACCAAGGCCGCCGCCAGCGGCTTGCCAGTCTGACACCGGCCTCTGGCAAATTCTCTCATTCTGATAGCTGCCCGCGCTTTCCAGACGGGTGCCAGAGCCCGATTCAGCTCATAGGCCGGGCCACGCCATCACCCCACGGCCCCGGTCCCGAACAACTGCCCGATCAGCGCCGAGGCGCCCATCGCCAGCGCGCCCCAGAACAGCACGCGCGCGGCGCCCTTGCCCATGGGCGCGCCGCCCAGCTTGGCGGCCACGGCGCCCAGCGCGGCCAGCAGGGCCAGCGTGGCGCCGATCAACAGCGACGTCAGGCCCGCACCCTGGTACAGCAGCACGATCAGCACCGGCGGCAGCGCGCCGACGACGAAGGAGCCGGCCGAGGCCAGCGCGGCCTGCAGCGGGCGCGCCTCGTTGTGAGCGGTGATGCCCAGTTCGTCGCGCAGGTGGGCATCCAGCGCGTTGTGCGCGGTCAGCTCGTGCGCCACCTGCGCCGCCAGCTCGGGCGACAGGCCGCGCCGGCGGTAGATGCCGGTCAGCTCGCGCAGTTCCTGCTCGGGCTGGTCGGCCAGCTCGCGCTCTTCGACGGCGCGGTCGGCCTGCTCGACGTCGGCCTGCGAGCTGACGGAGACGTATTCGCCCGCCGCCATCGAAAAAGCGCCGGCCGTCAGCCCCGCGGTGGCCGTTAGCAGCAGCACGCGCAGGTCGGTGCCGGCGGCCGCCATGCCGACCACCAGGCCGCTGGTGGACAGCAGCCCGTCGTTGGCACCCAGCACGGCGGCGCGCAGCCAGCCGGCGTTGTGGGCGTTGTGGGATTCGCGGTGCGGGTCGTGGTGGGGTCGGGTCATGAAAGGGCCTGAAGAGGGACGGCCGCCATTGTGGCCTGCCGCGGCGCACGCGGGCGATGGCTGCCACCAATCGATGAATGCTTTGTTTTCGATAGCTGATTGCGCTTGATCCGCACCGGTCGCAAGCCGATTTGGCTCAAATCACCGCGCGGCAAGGCGGTGCTCACGCCAGGCGCAGCACCTGCGCCCAGGGCACGTCGGGCACGGCCTCGTAGTGGGCCACCACGATCACGCGCCCGCTGGCCTGGCAACGCCGCGCCTCGGCCGCCAGCGCCGCGCGCAGCTGGCGGATCGACGGGCGGTCGAGCGCGGCCTCGGGCTCGTCGATCAGCGTCAGCGGCGCGGCGCTGGCCAGCGCCGCGGCCAGCAGCACCTTGCGCCTGCCGCCGCTGGACAGGCGAAACATCTCCTTGTGCCGATGTTCGTCCAGGCCCAGCGCCGGCACCAGCGCCTGCCAGTCGGCGCCACGCCAGCCGGGGTGGTGCGCGGCCTGCTGCCGCGCCCATTGCTCGGGCGACAGTTCGGGCCACGGCTCGCGCGGGTCGCGCCAGAAGATGCGCGCCGCGCGCTGGGCCGCACTCAGCGCCGCGACGTCGATGCCACCCCAGCGCACCGAGCCCGCCGCTGGCGCCGCCTCGCCGGCCAGCAGGTGCAGCAGCGCGCTCTTGTGCTCGCCCTCTTCGTCGACGACCAGCGTCAGGCCGGGGGCGAAGGCGGCGTTGAAGCCGGTGATGCGGGCGCCGGCGGGCGACTCCAGCGTGAGGGCGTTCACCTGCAAGGGCGCGTGCGGGGCAACAGAGGTCATGAGGCCGATTGTCGCGGCCGGCGCGGGCGCCGGAACCAAGTGCCTGCGCCACAGTCCAATACCGCAGAGCCTGTTGACGACATTTCGGGTGGCGCTCGCGCCCATCCACCGGGCCATGCAGCCGGATTCAAGCGGCCGGCCGTGGCCCGCTGGGTTGCAACCCGAAGTGAACACGCTCCGGGCGGCCACGGCCGTCAGGGGTCCGTCCATGCCGCCGGAAATGGTGCCGCAAGCCCTGTTCAAACGAAAAGGAGCTTCACCATGACCACCCTGCTTGAAACCTCGCAAACCGATGCACGCAAGCTGGTCAAGTCCACCCT
>JAFDZY010000039.1 GCA_018266685.1 Bacteroidota bacterium | reverse complement strand
GTGCATCTCGTGAATAGTTGGCCGAAACCAACTCGATGGGATCTCGGGCCGCCTTGATTAGTTTGAGGAATTTCACGATGTTCCACTTGCGTTGTTCCTTGATCTCACCCAAGGGTTGTTCGTTGTGCAGCGGCCCGCGCACGGCGCGCAGGTTCCCCTTGGTTTGCTTTCTCCCCTGGTCGCCCTTGCGTACCACACCGGTTGCGGGGTCCAAGTAGGCGGTGCGGTTGCTGGCCTTGGTCAATAGCCGCTGGCGGTTCTTGATGCTGGGGATTACCTGCTCCAGTTGGTCCTTTACCATGCGGCGCAGGTCGGGGTGGGGCAGCGGGTACCACGTGGGCCGCTTCATGGCCTCCTTTTCCTCCTTGGAGAGGTCCAGCTGGTTCACGTTGCTGAGGCGCTGGATGTAGCCTTGGCGGGTAAGCGCCACGGTGAGTGCGTCTAATGCGTGGTGCCGGTGGTCGATGCGTTTGTCATAGCCTTCGATCTTCCAGTCCATGTGCCCCGTGCCGTTGGTGCGGCTTACCTCCTCGATCAACTGCCGCCCAACGATCTTTTCCAAGCGCTCAAACCGCGGAAGCAGCACTTCCTTGTACACGGTGTTCAGGCCCCATTCGTTCTTGAGCGCATCGGTGACAATCCCCAACGTGCTGTTCACCTTGCAGATGGGCTGCAGCAGTTCCGTGAGCTTGGTGCCGATGTAGCGTGTTTCCTGCAATTGACGATTGATGAAGTTCTCCGGCACTTCTTCGGCCAGCAGGTACTTCTTTTTGGTCCAGCCGGTCCGCAGCTTGTTCACGCGGTCCACATAAGCTTCCCATTCTCCGTTGCCTTTGCTCTTCATGTAGAGCGCACCAAGCTGCTTGCCCTTATCGGCATTCTCCTTGCGCAGTACCAGGACTTTATTCTGGATGCTGTCGTCGTAATAGACCTTCTGCGGAATAATATGGTCAATGTCCGTATCCCTGCTATCGAACAGTTGCCCTTTCTCGATCGGTTTGTTGGAGTACATGCAGCGCATTCCTTGCTGCACCCACAGTTCGTAACGCTCAATGTCCTTCCTGCTTGGCTTGGGCCGGTGGAACTCCGTGGTAAGCGTTTCCACCACTCCCTTTCTTTCCTTATCGCGTTTCTTGTTGTTCTCAAACGTGCGTACACGCTCCTTCTGGTTTTGCCGCAGTTCACGCGCCAGTTCCACCCGCACGCTTGCGGGTCGTCCGTAGGTGGCCCAGATGTCGCGCATGATCATGAGCGTTTCGTTCACCACTTGCTCCACCACGGGGTTGCGCAGGAAGCCGCGTGAAAGGGTCTTGATCTCTTCGGGTTTGTCGAAGGGCTTGGCAGCGACGGCGCGGTGGTCGCCATAGAGCACAGTGGCAGCCAGCCAGTACGGCAGACCTTGGAAGTGGCTTGTATCTGTGTAGGCGGTCAGGCGGCCGTACACCTCGTTGGGCAGGCGCTCGATCTCCTCGCCGTTGGCCACCTTGGTAATCACCTCTTCGATGCGCCGTTGGTCGCGTGGACTGATCCGTTCCCACGCCCAGGCTTCGCCGCATGCCATCAGGGGCGTGAGACGCGAGGCGGCGCGCGCAGACACGGCACCGGTCTTGCGGTCATAACGCACCTTGGCGAGCGCATCGACCGCCTCCTCGGGCATGCCGGAGATGGCTTGCAACGCCTTCCTGCGATGCTCCTCCATCGGGATGGAGTACAGGATATGCCAAATGTGGAAGAGCGTGGACTTGTCAAGTTCCTTTTGCGTGGCGGCCTCCTGCAAGAGCTTCTTCCATAATGCGGACTTCTTCAACCGTGCACGCAGCGGATCCAATGTTTGGTGGCCCGGCAGGTTGGCGCGCAGGTTGTTGCCAAAGTCTTCATTTTTACGACCGATGGCATCCAATAATTTGTCGGCCTTGAGTTCCTTGCTTTCAAGCAGGTGCTGCACCACGGCATTGCGTTCCACCAGCGTCAATTCAGTTTCCTTGCCATACCGGTCGATCAAGCGGATGTTGTTCACCTGCTGCCAGATGCGGAACAACTGGTAGGTCGGGCTGCTCACGGGCATCACGGGCTTCTGTGGTTCGAAGCGGCACTGGCCTTTGCTCGATGCCTGGCTCTTCAGCGGTCGTTGGAAGTAGATCACATAATCCCGTATGAAGCTGCCAAGGTCCTTGCCAAGCCATTTGACCTGTTCGGCCTTGTTGTTCGGGATCAGGCTTCTCACCACGGTATCACGAAGCCCGTCGCTTCCCAGCTCGGCATGTTCACTTAACTGCCGTTTCCAAATAGCATCGAATTCCGCTTTGAAGGTGTCCCGCAGCACAATGCGCTCACGGATGCGGTACAGCGGATCGGCCTTCAGTTGCTGGTGGAAGAACTGGCCGGGCGTAAGGCGGCTTTCATCAATGGCTTGGTTGATGCTCTCCATGCCTTTGCGCCAATCGGTCTTCAAGGCCAGGCGGAACTCATGGGTGGTGCCCTTCTTTGTTTCCTTGGTGGTGATCTCCAGTTCCTGCTCGGATCCCTTCATCTCGTGGATCTTCGCGATCGTTGAAGTACCGATGCGCCCATCGGCCAAAGTGACGAGGTACTTGGTTTTCTTGCCCTTCTCATCATTCAGCTCCACATTTTCGATGAAGACCTTCTCGATGCTCTTGCCATCGTCCTTGCTTTCGTCGGCAGGAGCGGCTCCGTCTTGCTCGTCCATGAGGTCGCCGATATCCTTGTACCCCCGGCGCTGGTTCATGTGGTACAGGATACGGCCAAGCTCGGGAAGTGAGACAGGGTCTTCCACGGCCAAGGCACGCAGGCCATACAATTGCAAACTTGTGAGCACCGGCACATCGGGTACGGTCTGCTCGCCCAGCCCTTCCGGCCATGCCCCAATAAGTTTGAGCGCCTGTACCAGGTTTGCGCGTCTCAGTTTGTAGCGGTGATGGTTGCGGCGCATGCTGCGCTTCTGCCGCCGCACAGCGTTCTTGGTGATCTTGGCGCCTTGCTCGAATTCTTTCTTCTCATCGCCCATGGGAATGATCCGGCTGCCGATGCCATGGATCTTCTCCAAGCGTTCGCCGCTCATTTCCACCACGGCCCAGCCTACACTGTTGCTCCCCACGTCCAGGCCTACGATCAGTTCATTTTCGTTTTGCATCATCTCTTGGTCACGGTTTTACATTGAGGACTGAAGGCACAAAATATGCCGAACCAGCAAAAGCAAATATCCACTATACTTGCACCGACCTGAAGTCTTTCACAATAAGGATTATTCCGTTGTGAGAACTAAGCTACAAGGCTTATCCGCGGCCCCG
>JAFDZY010000398.1 GCA_018266685.1 Bacteroidota bacterium | reverse complement strand
GCCGAGCTGAAGTACAGCACCGTGCAGAACTGGTACCCCGGCGATGAAAACGGCAAGGGTGGCGTGTACAACTTCGTTACCAAGCGCGGCATCTGCATGGGCGAGCGTGCCAAGATCAGCTGGACGCAGGTGGAGACCGGCAGCGCCATCACCTGGAAATATCCAAGCTGCGTGCTGAAAGGGGAGAACAGCATCGGCGAGTTCTACAGCGTGGCGCTCACCAAGGGCTTTCAGCAGGCCGACACCGGCACCAAGATGACCCACATCGGCAAGGGCACCAAGAGCACCATCGTGAGCAAGGGCATCAGCGCCGGCCGGAGCAACAACAGCTACCGCGGCTTGGTGAAGATCGGCAAGGGGGCCAAGGGCGCGCGCAACTTCAGCCAGTGCGATTCGCTCCTGCTGGGAGACCGTTGCGGGGCGCACACGTTCCCTTACATCGAAAGCGAGAACCCCACTGCCATGGTGGAGCACGAGGCCACCACGAGCAAGATCGGCGAGGACCAGCTCTTCTACCTCAACCAGCGCGGCATCCCGCCGGAGAAGGCCGTGAGCCTGATCGTGAACGGCTATTGCAAGGACGTGCTGAACAAGCTGCCAATGGAATTTGCGGTGGAGGCGCAGAAATTACTGGCGGTGAGCCTGGAGGGCAGCGTGGGGTAACTGCACCAGCCCTGCTGCACCAACCATTTGCTTGGACTTATTCGGGAAGGGAGCTCAACTGTCCTTTTCGGCGCAGTTTCTTCAAAATGCTGCTCTTTGCCGAAAGCATTGCATTGCCATGCAGCACAATGCGTGAACCCGCTTCCACGGACAATTTTGCCCTGGGTTCCAGTTGAACCTTGGCATTGGGCATCACATGCAGTACCGAGTTGTTCACCAATTGGAGCTTCGACCTCCTTTCCAGAACAACCCGGGCATCACGGGCAACGGTAAACTTCGTGGCAGGGCTAAACCAGTAACCAGCACCATCCTTTCCTTGTTGGGCCATTCGCGTGGGCGTTCCTGAACGATCCAGTCTCAAGCTGCTGCCCTTTGCCAGCGTGAGCGCTGTTCCATTGTAGCCATGCAGCGGGGGCAACACGATGCTGTCCGCGCACCAGCGCACATCGTTGGCGATGCGGGTATCGCCGCTGCGCACATGCACCACGATGCTGCCGTCTTCACGTTGCTCCAGCAGCTCCACGGAGATGCCGTTCAAGTACACGGTGCGCACATCGGGGGCTTTGCCGCGGTTCTGTTCACTGGTCATGTTGCAGGCCAGGGTGAGCATGTTGGCGCTGGAAGGATTGGTGCCCATGCCGATGAGGTGGTTCCCCTGCACGGTGAAAGCATGGCGTGAACTGCCCAAGTACTGGCCCTCGTCCACCGTCTTGCCGTCAAAGATTTCCACGCGCGGCGTGATGGCTTCCTTGCGCGTGAGCTTTCCGTTGCCGTCCAGGTCAAAGAGCGGAAACTCCTGGTCCTGCCATCCGCTGAGCGGATTTGCCCAGCTGTGCTTCACCAGGAACGGCTGCGTGGGGCCCGGCCAAAGACACTGGAAGGTGATGGTGTCACCGCGTAGTTGCCTGTCATAATTGCCATTGGCCAGTACAGGCCGCAGATAATCCGCGAAGCCGCCGTAGATGTCCGCCCCGGACCGTTGCTCCTTGGCAACCTGCATCTGTGCGTAGATCCCAGGCACGGCCGGGGTAACACAGGACATTTCTTGGTAGTGGAACTTGTCCTTGGGGCAACCGTTCCGGGCCTCACCCTGGTGGTTTTCCAACCAGAGCCATTGGGGGTAAACATCATCCGGAAGGAATGGCATGTGTATGCGCAAGGCATCGCCACTGGTGATGAAATCCCGTAGTACATAGATCCCTGTGTCCCCCGCCAAAGGGTTCAGGTTGCCGTTCACAGCGTTGCCGCGCGCATCATGCGCCTGCATGCGGAAGCGGCTTCCTTCCGGCAACCAGCCGAGGCGGTCCCGGTCCCAACCACTGCACGTGAGCAGCGAGCTGTTCGCCGCGCCCATCAGGCTCCAACCACCTTGCACGGCCATGAAGTAGCCGGTGAAGATCGGTGCGTTGCCGCCGCCGCTGTGAAAGTTGTTGCTTCCCAATAGCAGGTGGTTGAATTCGTGCTTCAGGATCTCGAACGGCAGGCCGTTCATGGCGCCAAAGCGGCTTTGGGTATCGCTGGGATGTCCGTAGAGCAAGCCTGCGCTGCCCGCATCCGTACTGCCCTGGCCATGGGTGAGGCTGCTGTTGCGCAGGATCACCATCACGTGGTCGTAACTGTGCGGGTTGTCCGGTTTGTTGATCTTCGGGAGCCCCGGTTTTCCGCCTTCCTGCCACAGGTCGAAATCGGTGATGGAAAGCCCGTGCGCCGTGTGCAATTGCCCGAACTTGTTGGCGCCCTCCCAAGCCATGCCGCTCCAGTCCCGCAGGCTGGTCTGTTCACTCTCGCGGATGACCACCAAACGATCGATGTAGTCCCCGAGCACGGTGAACTGCCCCAGGCTCATGTCGCGGTAATACCGGGTTACTTCCCCCGCCGGGTTCTGCGTTGGAAAGGGATCGAACAACTGGTCCTTCCACACTGGAAGCTGGCCCTTGGGCCACCGTTCCGTGGCGTTGGGCTGCGGGTCCTTATCGGGATGTTTGTCGTAATCGACCTCAGCGAAGATCACCAGGATGCGGATGGTGCCGCGCGGGCTGAGGTACCAGCCGTTGGCGCTGTTAGGCACCTGGCTGCTGTCAACCGGTGTGGTGGTTTGTGCATACTGGGGATGCCAAACCAATAGAACGGCTGCAAGAAGAAACCAGCGCATCCCGTCGAAGATAGTTCAGCCCTTCGGCGCTTTGTACAGCGGCACGGCCCCGCACGGCTCACCGAACATGAGTGACTTCACCACGGGAAGCAGCTTGGCCGAAAGCTCCACGTATGCATTCAGCGGCACGGGCAGCTTGCTGCAGCCCTTCACCATTACGCGCGCACCGCGCCACGGTTCCACATCAAGCTGTTGCACAAAGCGGGTGAAGATGGCGCGTTCCAGTTGCTCCGCGTCGCCCTGCGTGATGAAGGCCGCATGCGGTTGCAAGTACACGGCTACCAGCATGAAGGCCCAAGTGGGCACGATGGCATCGGCGGAGCAGTGCACGGCAACGAACTTTCCCCTGTACTGCGCCCAGTCATGCGTTTTGCAGAAGGTGCGCAGGTCGTCCTCGCGCAATGCCATCTCCTGCCAGAGCAGCGGCTTCAGGTCGAAGACCACGCGTTCGCCTTGCGGGTAGAGTTCTTCCAGGTCCAGCGTGACCACGCCACTGGAGGCTACCTTGTTGGTGATGGGTCCGTCGCTGTTCATCACATGAACCCCAGTTCCAGCATCGCCGCTTCGCTCATCATGTCCTTGCTCCAAGGCGGCTCAAAGGTGAGGTCCACTTTGGCACCGGTAGCGCCCATGGTTTGGGCCACCTTTTCCTCCACCTCGCCAGGCAATGAACCGGCCACCGGACACGAAGGGCTTGTGAGCGTCATCTTGATATAGAGGCTGGCATCATCGTGTACCACCACATCGTAGATCAGGCCCAACTCGTAGATGTCCACGGGGATCTCAGGGTCGTAGATGGTCTTGAGCGTGAGGATCACGCGCTCCTCCAATTGCTTCTTTTCGTCTTCGCTCATTTCACGGAGGAATAGGCCAGCGCGTAACGTTTCATCTGGTCGATCATGGCGCTGAGTCCGTTGGCGCGATTGGGGCTGAGGTGTTCGCGCAGGCCGATGCGGTCTATGAATTCCGTGGAAGCGCCGAGGATCTCCTGCGGGCTACGGTCGTTGTACACGCGCACCAGCAACGCCACGATGCCCTTGGTGATCAAGGCGTCGCTGTCGGCAGTGAAGTGGATGGTGCCGGAATTCCGTGACCCGTTTTGCCCTTCGGCGGTGCTCAGGGCAGCGTGTTGAAGTTCCGCATGTAGCCACACGCGGCTTTGGCACCCGCGCACGAGGTTGTCCTCCACTTTATGTTCCGGTGCGATGAGCGGAAGGTCGCGGCCCTGCTCGATCAGCTGTTCGTAGCGGTCCTGCCAATCGCTGAGCATGGCGAACTCGTCCACCACCTCCTGTTGTGCTTGTGCCAGGGTCATGGTGTTCATCGCAGCATCTTGATCGCCTTCTTCACCGCCGCCACGAATACATCCACCTCCTCCACGGTGTTGAACGGTGCGAAGCTGGCCCGCGTAGTGCCGCTTACACCGAAGCGGTCCATCAAGGGCTGCGTGCAGTGGTGGCCCGTGCGCACGGCGATGCCCTGTTGGTCCAGCAACGTGCCGAGGTCGTAATGATGAACGCCTTCAACGATGAAGCTGATCACGCCCACCTTCTCCTTTGCCGTGCCGATGATGCGTAGGCCGTCGATCGTGAGCAACTCCTTGGTTGCATGGTGCAACAGCACCTGTTCATGCGCCGCCATGGCCGCCTTGTCCTGGTCCTCCATCCAGCGCACAGCCTCCCCCAGCCCGATGATGCCCGCGATGTGCGGCGTACCGGCCTCAAACTTGAAGGGCAGCTTGGCGTAGGTGGTCTTCTCGAAGGTGACCTGGTCAATCATCTCGCCACCGCTTTGCCACGGGGGCATTTGCTCCAGCAGTTTCTCACGGCCGTACAACACACCGATGCCCGTGGGCCCGTACATCTTGTGGCCGCTGAAGGCGTAGAGGTCGCAGCCGAGGTCCTGCACATCCACATCCAAGTGGGCAATGGCCTGTGCGCCGTCCACCACGGTGGTGATGCCGCGTTTCTTCGCTTGCGCGATCAGCTCCTTCACGGGATTGATGGTGCCGAGCGTGTTGCTGACGTGGGTGATGGCCAGGATGCGGGTGCGATCAGATGATCGGGCGATCAGATGATCAGATGATGGGAATGCCAATTCCCCACTGTCAGTGACCGGCATCACCTTCAATGTAGCCCCGTGCCGCTCGCAAGCCAATTGCCAGGGAACGATGTTGGCGTGGTGCTCCATGGCGCTGATGAGCACTTCGTCTCCCGGCTTAAGCAGCAGTTGCCCCAGGCTGTGCGCGGCGAGGTTGAGGCTGGCGGTGGTGCCTGCGGTGAAGATCACCTCATGGGCGTGCTTCGCGTTGATGTGCCTGCGCACCGCTTCCCTGGCGGCCTCCTGTGCTTCGGTGGCCAGGTTGCTCAAGGTGTGTACACCGCGATGCACGTTGGAATTGATGGTGGCGTAGTAGCGGCCCACCGCTTCGATCACGCGCTGCGGCTTTTGGCCGGTGGCGGCGTTGTCGAAGTAGATCAACGGCCTTCCATGCACCTGTTCCTTGAGGATGGGGAACTGCGCACGGATCTCCTCGACATCAAATTCCTTGCGGACCACCGTGTCGGCGTTCGTCTTCACAATGCTTCGAGTTTTGCATCGATCATGCCTTCCAAGTGTTTCCGCCAATCCGCGTTCGCGATGCGTTCCAGCACGTCGGTCATGAAGGCGTGGGCCATCATCCGCCGTGCTTCGGCCTCGCTCACCCCGCGCGAGCGCAGGTAGAAAATGGCCTGCTCGTCCAGCCGCCCGATGGTGCAACCGTGGCTGCACTTCACGTCGTCGGCGTAGATCTCCAGTTCCGGCTTGCTGAACACGCGGGCGTCGTCGCTGTGCAGGATGTTGGCATTGCTTTGGTAGGCACGGGTGCGCTGGGCATCCGGCTTCACGAAGACCTTGCCGTTGAACACGCCGGTGGCCTTTCCGCCGACGATGCCCTTGTACAGCTCGTCACTGGTGCAGTCCGGCACGTCGTGGCCGATGTAGGTGTGGTTGTCGCAATGCGCGGTGCCGTCCAGCAGGTAGGCGCCGTTCAGTTCGGCATGGGCACCGGCACCGGTGAGCACCACACTGAGGTCGTTGCGCACCAAGGTGCCGTGCAGTGTGACGGTGTCCGCACTGAAGTGCCCGCGCGCCGCCACTTCCACGGCATCCAGGCCGATGTCCGCAGGTCCGTTGGCTTCGTTCTGCAGCAGGTGCAACGTGAGTTCCGCTCCTTCGCCCACCACGCATTCGCGCACGCCGTTCACCAACGATGAAGCGGTATTCCCGATGGCGATGTGCTCATCGATCAGCTCCACCTTGGCGCCTTCGTGCAACATCACCAGGTCGCGCGGCTGGATCAACATCGGTGCACCGGTGGTGGTCGCAGTGGTAATGCGCAGCACGTGGACGGGCTTGCTGGCCGCCGCTCCCTTCACTGCGAGGAGGATGAGGCCGTCGGTGGGCGCCGCCATGTTCATCGCTGTGAAAAGGCGGTCGCCGATGGGTGCGATGCGGCCGTAGTTGGCCTTCAGCGGACCGTGTGAGAGGTGGTGCGTAATGCTGTCGATTACCACGCCCTTGTCGGCCTTGAGGTCGTCGCTGAGGTCCGGGCGGAAGTGGCCGTTGACGAAGACCACGCGCGTGACGGGGAAAGGCAGGCGGGCGGGCAATTCAACATGTGCATCGCCGTCCGGCTTCACGTAGGCCGCGTTGAACAACTTGGCCACCGGGGTGTATTTCCATTGCTCGGTGCGCCTGCCGGGAATGGGCAGATCCACAGCGCGGGCGATGGCATCCGCCGATCCGGGCCAGCTACTGCCTTCCAATAGGGAAAGCAACGATGACCTTGGGTCGGCCACAGGTGCCGTCATCATCTGATCGTCTGATTTTCTGATCATCTGATCAACCATCACGCGTGTTCCTTCACCCAATCGTACCCCTTCTCCTCCAGCTCCAGCGCCAGTTCCTTGGGCCCGCTCTTGATGATCTTGCCATCGGCCATCACGTGTACCACGTCCGGCACGATGTAGTCCAGCAAGCGTTGGTAGTGCGTCACCACCACGAAGGCGTTGTCGGTGCTGCGCAGCTTGTTCACCCCGCCGGCCACAATACGCAACGCGTCGATGTCCAGGCCGCTATCGGTCTCGTCCAGGATGCCGAGCTTGGGTTCCAGCATGGCCATCTGGAAGATCTCGTTGCGTTTCTTCTCGCCGCCGCTGAAGCCCACGTTCAGGTTGCGGTTCATCAACGCGGGGTCCATCTCCACCAGCTTGGCGCGTTCGCGCACCAGGGCCAGGAAATCCTTGCCGCCCAACTCTGGCTGGCCGTTGGTGATGCGTTTTTCGTTCAGGGCGGTGCGCAGGAAGTTCATGTTGCTCACCCCGGGAATCTCCACCGGGTATTGGAAAGCGAGGAAGATGCCTTTCCATGCGCGCTCCTCCGGGGCCAGCGGCAGCAGGTCCTCGCCGAGGTAGCTCACGCTTCCGGCGGTCACTTCATACTCCGTGCGTCCGGCCAGTACGTTGGCCAAGGTGCTCTTGCCGCTGCCGTTGGGGCCCATGATGGCATGCACCTCGCCTGCCTTCACTTCCAGGTTGAGGCCCTTGAGGATGTCCT
>JAFDZY010000397.1 GCA_018266685.1 Bacteroidota bacterium | reverse complement strand
TTGGACAGCCACAACACCGAGATCGTCTTCGACATCTTCCGCCGCATCGCCGACGAGCACAAGCGCAGCCTGCTCATCGTTACCCACGATGACGACTTCGCCAAGCGCACCGACCGCATCATCGAAATGGATGATGGACGGGTGGTGGGGTGAAAAACACCTTGTACATTTGCACGTACAATAGCACGTACAACAATGATCGCCATACCCGCCAGTTCCCTGCGCCAAAAGCTCAAGGCATACTTGGACCGTGTTTCCAAATCCCTGGAAGTGATCATTGTTTCACGCGGCAGCAATGAGGACGATGCCGTAGTGATCATGCCCTTGAAGGAGTACAACGCGCTGGTGGAAACCGGCCACCTGATGGCCACGGCAAAAAACCGGGAACGCCTGCGGAAATCGCTCGCCGAACTGGAGACCGGGAAGACGGTAGCGCCCAAAGCCTTCAACGCCAAGCGCTGAACTGATGGCCTTGCGCGTGGAGTTCACCCCCACCGGCTGGGAGGATTACTGCTATTGGACCGCCGCCGACCCCGAGGTGGTGAAGCGCATCCATGAGCTGATCAAGGACATTGGCAGGGACCCCTTCAAGGGTATCGGCAAGCCCGAAGCACTGCGGCATGAATTGGCCGGTTGCTGGTCGCGGCGCATCAATGGCGAACATCGCCTGGTGTACACCATCACTGGCGACAAGAAGGACCGGAAAGTAATTGTGCTGATGTGCCGGTACCACTACGACCGGTGATATCCGGCACGGGAAGCTCAAGCACCGCCCGCATGTTGGAGTTGCTCTCCTATTCCCGGGGGCGAAGTAGCTCGATCTCCTTTGTATCCCATGTACGCATGCGTGATGTACGGCAATCGCCTTCGACATCCTCCGCCGCACAGCCAACGCGCACAAGCGCAGCCTGCTCATCGTTACCCACGATGACGACTTCGCCAAGCGCACCGACCGCATCATCTAGATGGACGACGGGCGGGTGGTGGGGTGAAACGGTGGCATTTTTGTCCGTTTTACGTGAAAATTGATACTGGCGGTATCGATTTTCAAGTGCATTTGAAATGGTGCCTTCCCCGGTGTGGATCCCTACTTCTACGGCATCCACAGCGGCTCCGAGTTCGACCTGTTCATTCTGCACCAAGGCAAGCGCATCGGCGTGGAGTTCAAGCGCGTGGACGCACCTCGCCCCACCCGCAGCATGCACATCGCCTTGGAGGACCTGCAATTGGACCAACTTTGGGTGGTGTATCCGGGCACACGGCGCTATGCCTTGGGCGAAAAGGTGGAATGCGTGCCGCTTGGGGAAATTGGCAATTGGCCCCGATAGATCATTGCGTGACAGGCTCCTCACTTGTTCCTTTCGTAGAAGAACCCGATCAGCGCCTCCTGCCGGAACTGCATCTTGTAGTTCAGCAGCGGGTTGTAGGCCAAGCGCGTATCGAAGCGCAGCTGGAGGTACTTCCACAGCTTCACGATCACCATGTTGCTCAGCTGCAGGTTCACATGGTCGCGGTCCAGGCCGTTGCCGAAGATGCGTGTGTTGTTGATCCATTCGACGTGGTTGCCGAATTTCTTCCGGATCGCCGTGGACAAGGAGAAACCGTAGTTCATGAAATAGTAAGCCCGTTTACCCTCAATTACGTTGGCATCTAGAAAGGCGGGCGAGGCGAACTCCTTGGGCGAACTGCTTAACTGGATTGTGGCGAAGGCAACATTGGCCGTACTGGTATTCCAAAAGCGGAAAACGCCCCCATAGCCGACCTGCATATTGAAGGGGTTGAGGAATCCGCCAACGGAGCGATTCACCAGCTTGTCCTGTTCAAAGTCATATTCTGGAAAGCTGGCGGGCAGGAATTGGGTGCCAAAGGCCACCGTGTAAGAACTGTTGAACTTGTGGCCATTATTGCTCCAAAGCAGATTCACCTGCACATTGTCAATGCTCTTCTCCCAAGTACTGTCCACGTACTTCAGGAAACCCAAATCGGCCATTGCCTGGTGGGAATGACTACGGCCATTGCCGAACAAATTGTGCGAATAGAACAGGTTGCCCTGCACCGTTAAATTGCGCTGGTCATGCCCGGCCCAATTATCGCTGGTGGCATAGCTCGCAGAAAGCGAACCGTAGAAAGCCGTACTGACGTAACGCGGTTCAGCAGAACTCACCGCGCTTGAAGAATCAGGGCCTTGTGCTTGCAGGGCAGTGACGGATGCCCAAGCAATCACAAGACCCATGATTCTACAGTGCGGCAAAATCAATCGCTGTCCAACCCGCCCGGTCCGTTTAACCTCAGAATTGTCAAACGGATTTGTCCCCATTTCTAAAGCCACCGGGATGTCCAGGGCTTCCAAAACCGCCTAGTCGCGGCAAGAAGCACTCCTCCTAATAAACACAGCCCCAGTTGTGTCAAGGACAACGAAATGGTGGTTCCTTCACCGGAAAATGCCACGTCGATAAACCGTGTAAGTGCATACACCAGGAACACCCATGAGCAAGTGAGGAGGTACAGCTTGACGGTTGACATCGTTAGGGGCTTTGGGTCAAATGTAGCGTGACTTAAGTCGTCGCTTATGGCGCCGGAAGCAGGCTGCCCCATCCTGCACCTTGTAGGCCCTTACCAATGCGGTACCATTCCCTATCCCTAGTAAGGGTGCCACTATGCCATTCATCGAAAACCTCGTAGCTCCATCCAAGGATATAACCTGCGGCATCCCCAACCAAGAATCCTTCGACCTGGGTTGGGTCAACATATGTGCCACCGACACCGCCCCAGAACTCTGCCGAGCTTTTCCCAATGGAAATTGCGCCGCCGAACCATTCGGCGAATACAAAGTCATGGGAATTTGACTTGAACAATCGGTCAAGTGCCGAAAATGATGCTGCCATTGACTTTGGTGTTCCCCCTTTCTGAAGCACTCCTTTTAACTGGGAAACTAAGGAATATTCATCGCCTTTCAACGGAAATTTGGCAGTTATGCCATCAATCAACGAATTTATGTATTGAGTACGTGGGTATGAACCAAAGCCTTGTTCATAGGCTTGAATGTACCTGTTGGCATCTTGCCTTTGGTCTTTACATAGATTGACAATCCCATTCTGCATCATGGAATTGCAGAGCCAGGCAATTAATGCTGGTGTCTGCTTGGCATAGTTTGTGGATGTAATCAATGGTTGCTTTGCGGCAAGATATGCCCCGACAATCTCGTTGTGATACTGCCCCACATTATCCACCGTGATCGGATCTGGGGCTTGGGCTTTCAGGCTGGTGCCTCCCAACATGGCTCCTACCATGATGAGCAGGCCTGAAGCCTTGGTAATCCATTTCGTTGCATAGTTCATCTTCTGTTTGGTTTTAACGCCCCCCATTGTTGGTTGGCACGGCAAACCTGTGGACAACTCGTTGATAATGGATCGCTAACGGTTGATACTGTATCCAACGGTCCGGATAGTTTAGCAGCAACCCTTTAACCCCCCTCAACGATGAACTATGAACGTATCGGCCGGAAGATCGAGCGCGTGCGCAACTTGCGGAACTACACGCAGACGTATATGGCCCAGCAGTTGGGCATCCAGCAGAACACCTACAGCCTGTGGGAGAAGGGGAAGGGCCTCACGGAGGAGCGCGTGGAGGCCATCGCCAAGATCCTGGACGTGCCCGTGGAGGAGCTGAACAACCCCGCGCCGTTCACGCTGGTGATGAACCACAACCATGGCAACAACGGCCATGTGAACGTGGAGCACCAGCAGCAGCACCTGATGGACGAGCGCTTGGTGAAGCTGCTCACCGAGCACATGGCCCAGGTGATCCGCGACCAGGCCGAGCTGCTGAAGGAAACCCAAGCGGACCGCGTGCGCATGCTGGAGTTGCTGGCCCATTGGAGCAAGGGAACAAATAAGAAGCCCAAGGACTGATCATCCGACAAAGGAGCTGATCGGCTATAATCCGGGAGCTCTACTTCATCCTGTCACGAACCTGCATTCATCCTGTAAATCCTGCCCATCCTGTCCGCATTCGCATTCATCCCGTCCATCCCCCGCCGGTGCCTTCGCGGCCATTCCCGAAAAATGGCAGAATCACTGACCGAGCAGGAACTCTATCGCCGCGAAGCCCTGCACAAGCTGTGCGCAATGGGCATCGATCCCTTCCCCGCCGCGGAATATCCCGTTACCGCGCACAGCAAGGACATCCAGTCCGCTTTCCGTAGGGCAGCAAAGCCAGCCTGAGCATCGGGCCAGGAAGAAGGAGTTGCTCGCAGTCTTGGCATTGTTGCCTAACTTTGATAGCATGAAGCCCGACGCTGAACTTCTTAAACGGATCACGGTGGACGACCGTATATGCAGCGGCAAGCCTGTTGTCCGGGGCATGCGGATCACTGTGCAGACCGTGCTTGAATTCCTGATGGCCGGAACATCGGAAGCCGAAGTGCTGAAGCAATATCCCATGCTTGAAGCCGCAGACCTGGAGGCCTGCCGCCAGTTCGCCCTGTCACTGACGGGGAATAGTTTCACGCTGAAGGACATCGCTGCATAGCATGCCCCGGTTCTTAGTGGACGTCAATCTGCCTCGTTGATTCAGCCAATGGAACAGTGCTGACTACCTCCACCAACATGACATCGACGCTTCGCTGCATGACCAACTGATCTGGGAGTACGCACGCGTGCACGACCTCACCATCATCACCAAGGACAGCGACTTCACGAGCAGGATCCTGTTAAGCAAGCCACCACCCAAGATCATCCACATCCGGCTTGGGAACATGGACATGCGCAACTTCCACGCGGCAATCGC
>JAFDZY010000396.1 GCA_018266685.1 Bacteroidota bacterium | reverse complement strand
GTGGCCAAATGGAACAGGCCAGCTTCGGTGAGACCACGATGTGGCCGAACCCGGTGCGCGATGGCTTGGTGAACCTGAGCATCGGCGGCCTGCAGGATGCGGACCAGAACATCACCGTGGACGTACAGGACATCTACGGCAAGCAGGTGTTTGTCCGGGAGTTCGGCAACAGCGGCGAGCGCTTCAGCACCATCCTGCAACTGCCCAAGGACATCGCCAGCGGCGTGTACATGGTGAACATCACCGTGAACGGTGTGAAATCCGTGCAACGGTTAAGCATCGTGAAGTAAAAACCGTAGGCTGAGGCTCCCCGGAGCCTACGCCTCCAAAACCAAAGCCGAAGGGCCGTTCCGAAAGGGGCGGCCCTTCGTGCATTCATCCCTGTGCCATTTAGCTTTGCAGTTCATTCAACCCAAAGCCATGAGCAGTGCTGTCAAGGAAATTAAGCGTGTTACCACGCACACGCTTCAGGAAATGAAGCAGAAGAAGGTGCCCATTGCCATGATCACGGCATACGATTTTTCCATGGCACGGCTGATGGACGGCGCCGGCGTGGACGTGATCTTGGTGGGCGACAGCGCCAGCAATGTGATGGCCGGCCACGAAACCACGTTGCCCATCACCTTGGACCAGATGATCTACCACGCGGGCAGTGTGGTTCGCGGATGCACCAGGTCTTTGGTAGTGGTGGACCTTCCTTTTGGCACCTACCAGGGCAATTCAAAAAGTGCCCTGAACTCCGCCATCCGCATCATGAAGGAGAGCGGGGCGCATGCCGTTAAGCTGGAGGGCGGGGAGGAGGTGTTGGACAGTGTGGAACGCATACTCACCGCCGGTATTCCCGTGATGGGGCACTTGGGGCTGACACCACAAAGCATATACAAGTTCGGCACGTATGTGGTGCGCGCCAAGGAGGAGGCTGAGGCGGAGCGCCTGAAGCGCGATGCAAAGCTGCTGGAGGAGGCCGGCTGCTTTGCATTGGTGCTGGAGAAGATACCGGCCAAGCTTGCCGCGGAAGTGGCCAAGAGCATTTCAATTCCCGTAATTGGGATCGGTGCTGGCGGAGGCGTGGACGGGCAGGTATTGGTAATGCACGACATGCTGGGCATCACCAAGGAATTCAACCCGAGGTTCCTGCGCCGGTACGCCGACCTGCACCAAGTGATCACCGGCGCAGTGGCGCACTATGTTCAGGATGTACGTTCTTCGGACTTCCCGAGCTCCGATGAACAATACTGATGCGCTTGGCCTACAAGTGCTTTTCCGCGATGGGCATCTGCTGGCCGTGAACAAACCACCGGGGATTGCTGTGCAAAAGGACCGCTCCGGTGATCCGTGCCTCCTGGACAGGGTTCAAGCGCTATGCCCCGGAGCAGCGGTGGGTTCACCGCACCGGTTGGACAGGCCTGTGGGGGGAGTTGCCTTGTTCACCTTGGATGCGGCCACATTGCGAGGGATGGATGCGTTGTTCAGGGAGCGGAAAGTGGCCAAGACCTATTTGGCGATCGTGGAGGGCCTTGCCCCCGAAGATGGTAAGCTGATGCACCGGTTGAAGCATGCGGCCGGATCCAGAAAGTCCATTGCGGTAAACGAGGAGGAGGATGGAGAGGGTATTTCAGTTCTGCAATTTGTAAGGCGTTCAGCCGGTGATCGTTATTCATTGCTGGAAGTGGTTCCCGGTGGAGGGGCCTTCCACCAGATCAGGGCCCAACTTGCTGCGGCCGGCTTCCCGATCAAGGGCGATGTGAAGTATGGTGCGCGGAGAGGGGAACGGGATCGCAGCATCGCGCTGCATGCGTGGCGACTGTCTTTCATTCATCCCGGTACCAGGGAGGCCTTGTTGATCGAGGCCCCGGCACCAACCACATCAATCTGGCCGGTTATGCTGGGCCAGAAAGCATAGCTCGCCCAAGCGAATTTACAACGGGTCCACATCCACGACCAGCTGAACTGGCCGCTGGGCCGGGTCTGCAAAGAATTGGTCGATGGTGTCGCGCAGAAAGGTCTTTTCAAATCGGTAGTTCCGGCGATCCAGCTTTAGCAGTATGGCCCGCAAGTGCTTATCCCGCACACGGGCCACGGATGGGGGTTCAGGGCCTAGTACGCGGTCACCCAGTTGCGTGCGCAATGCATCGGCCAAGCCCAATGCGCTTGCTTGCACCCGGGCTTCGTCGCGGTGCTTGAGCACCATCCGGACCATCCTGCTGAATGGTGGATAGCCATGGGCTTGGCGCAAGGGCAGCTCCCGTTCGTACATGCCGTCAACATCATGCGCCACCACAAGGTTGATCAACGGGTGGTGTATGTCCCTGCCTTGGATGAACACCGTGCCGGGGTCGCTCTTGCGGCCACTGCGCCCCGCCACCTGGGCCATGAGCTGGAAGGCGCGTTCATGTGCGCGGAAGTCGGGGAAGCGCATCAAATTGTCCGCACTGAGGATGCCCACCACGGTCACCTGGTCGAAGTCCAATCCCTTGGTGACCATTTGCGTGCCAACGAGAATATCGATCGCCCCTTCACCAAAGCGGGACAATAACCGCTCGAAACCGTGCTTGCCGCGGGTGGTGTCCTGGTCCATGCGGGCCACGCGGGCATCGGGCAGCAGCAGGGACAATTCCTCTTCCACCTTTTCGGTGCCCAGGCCCACCATCCGCAGGCGGTTGCTGCCGCATGCCGCGCACTGTGGCGGAGGGCTGTAATGCTTGCCGCAGTAATGGCAACGCAGGCTGTGGTCACGCTTGTGGTAGGTAAGGCTTACGTCGCAGTGCGCGCATTCGGGCACCCAACCGCATGTTTCACATTGCCAGGCGGGGACATAGCCGCGACGGTTCTGGAAAATGATCACCTGCTCCCGGCGGGCCAATGCCTGCTCCATGGCGGTAAGCAGGGGTTGCGAAAAATTGCCCCGCATCTGCTTGCGCTTCCCGGCATCCGTGATGTCCACCTTCACCACTGCGGGCAACGCGGCGTTGCCATACCTGGTGCGCAAGGCCGCAAATCCGTATTTCCCTTGGCGTGCATTGTAGAGGCTTTCCATGCTAGGCGTGGCCGAGCCCAGCAACACGTTGGCTCCGTGAAGATGGGCGAGCACCATGGCCATGTCCCGGGCATTGTAACGCGGTGCCGGCTCCTGTTGCTTGTAGCTGGGGTCGTGTTCCTCATCCACAATGGCCAAGCGCAGGTTGTGAAATGGCAGGAACAGTGCCGATCGGGCCCCGATCACCACCGGGTGGGATGCCGGTTCCCGCAGCATCCTTAGCCAGAGTTCCGTCCGTTCCCGTTGGGATAGGCGGGAGTGGAACACCGCAACGTTTGCCCCAAACCTTGCGCGCAGCCGTGTGATGATCTGCGTGGTGAGGGCAATTTCAGGCAGCAAGTACAACACTTGCCCTCCACCTTGGACCACCCCGTCGATCAGGTCCATGTAGACTTCAGTCTTTCCCGACGCTGTAACACCATGGAGCAATACCGTGGTCTTTTCCTTGAACGCAGATCGCACTCCCTGCAAGGCTGCGGCTTGGGCATCGGAAAGCGTGGCAGGCGGTTTCCGCATGGCTTCATCGGAGGGCGCTCCTGCCGGGCGTTCGTCCACCACGAACAGGCCCTTATCGCAGAGCTTTTTTAGTTCCGCCGCGGTGGCCCCGCTGCGCTTCAATAGCTCCTCGCGCCGAACCTCGCGCGGATCGGTGCCCAGGCAGCGGCTCAGTTCAATGTAGCGCATCAGCAATTGCAATTGCCGCGGTGCACGCTCCAGTGCATCAAACCAGCGGTGCAGGGCTTCCTCGCCGCTTGCCTCCGCGGCCAGGCGCACATAGCGCTCCTTGCGCGGCGTGAAGGCAGCCTGCATTTCCTCGGCCACCATCAGCGCCCCGCTCTCCATCAACTGCTTCACCACCGGCATCGCGTTCTTGATGCCCAGCAGTTCACCAGCTTCCTGCAAGGTAATCTCGTGGCGGCGTTCCAACGCTTCCAACAGCAGATCGCGCCGGGCATGGCCGGACCATGCGGCGGACGTGCCTGGTGCGGCGATCAGCCGTGTGGAGCTGCTGAGTACCAAGGGCCCCGGCATGGCGGCGGCCATCACTTCCCCCATGCAGCACATGTAGTGCTCCGAAATGGTCTCCCAAAGCGCCAGTTGATGCGTGGTTACCACCGGATCGGTATCCAGAAGCTCAAGCACTTCGCGCGGCGTCCGCCCCTCGGGAAGGTTGTTGTGCACGCGCAGCACCAGGCCGCTGTACAGCTTGTTTCCCCGCCCGAACGGCACGGAAACGCGCATGCCCGGACGTGCCCGACCCGCTAATTCGGGTGGTAGCGAATAGGTGAATACCCCCGGCACGGCCAAGGGAAGGATCAGGTCGGCGTAAGAAGGCAAAGTGCAGCGAATTCCCTGCAAGTTTACCCACGTTGCCCGTCGGAAGGCGCTTCAACCTCGTGCCCGCCCAGGGCAAAAGCCCGCGTTTTAGGCTTCATTCAGGGAACCGGTGTTGAAAACTGGCGGTAGGTCCGGGTTTGCGGCTGGCCCAAGGGGCTAACTTCGACCCCGTGACTTCCTGCAACTTGAATTTTTCATAGATGATGGCACGTAACCTGACAATTGGTGCGGCTGCAATGGTGCTGGGATTGGCCATGGCAGCATGCGGTGGTGGAAATACTGCCGCAACACCCGAAACGGCTGCCGATACGTTGAAGACCACGGACAATGGAAACGGACTGGTGAACGTGGGCGGAAAACTGTTCAGCATCCCCTCACCCGTGCAAGCCGCATTGCTCATGCGCAAGCTGGGCATGCCGTATAATGCCGCACTGCCCATGACCACGGACAGTGCGCAGCGGTTCACCACCAACCGGCAAATGGCCTTGGCAATGGGGGTGCATGGCGCTGACCTGGCGTATTGCACCATCCACAAGGACGGCCAGCGGGCACTGAAGATCCTCAAGGCCGTGGAAGGATTCGGTGATAAGCTCAACTTGAAGAGCGCCTTCAATGCCGAGCTGATGGAGGGTTTCAAGAAAAACATCGGCAATGAGGATTCCCTGCTGCGCATGGGTGGAACGGCCTTCCGCACGGTGGACATGTACCTGAAGAACGATCAGCGAAATGACATCTCGGCCATGGTGCTCGCCGGAGGATGGATCGAAAGCCTTTACCTCACCATCGGAAATACCGGAGGGAAGATCGATCCCCGCGTGATCGACCGGATAGCGGAGCAGCACAAGTCCCTGGATAATTTGATCGCACTGCTTAAGGAATCACAGGCTCCGGCAGCCCTTGTGGATTCCCTCCAAGGCCTTGCCGGTTCGTTTGACGGGGTGAAGTACACCTACACCTACGCGCAGCCCACGGTGGATGCAGCAAGCCGGACCACCTACATCAACAGCGTTACCAAGGCCGAAATGCCGGCCGAAACCTTGGAAGCCATTATCCGAAAAGTGAGGGCCCTGCGCTCCTCCATCACCGCCTGAACATGAGAAGGACCATCCAATTCATTGCATTGGCCGGGGCCCTGGCCAGCTCGGGCGCGGTGGTTGCCCAATGCGACACCATTGCCACCCTGTGCGAAAAGAACATCACTGCGGCCTATATCCCCGACGGGCAGTTCTACAGGGCCTTGCTCCGGGGCGATGAAGTTGCGGAATTCGACCTCACGCTCTTTGGTGGAACCACGTACCGTGTGGCTGCATGCAGTGGAACAGGGGACGGCAACCTGATCTTCAGCGTGTACGACAAGGACCGCAATCTGCTTTACAGCAACAAGGATTTCAACAACGACCCCTACTGGGACCTGGTTGTGGCAAACACCCTGGACGTCACCATCAATGCCGAGTTGGACCCTTCCAAGGCCAACAGCGGTTGCGCGGTGCTTTTGATCGGCTTTAAGAAGTAGGTTCCCGCTTCCCGGAACATTGTGGCAGGCCCTCCCGTAGGAAGGGGCCATTATCAGGTTCTTATACCTGCCCGAAAGGGCCGGGTGGGAAGATGACGGAGAACATCCTCAAGGCATTGCTGCAACTGTTCGCGATCATCGCGAAGTCCGAACGCGACCTGGTCGGGGTGTCCGGCCATGATGCCGTTTACCGCTTCCTGGCCAGGCAATTCACCCCTGAAGTAACGGCAGAGCACATGCGCCTCTTTGAGGCCTACGTCGCCGCTTTCCATACCAGCGGGGGGCGCAGCAACCAGGGCCGCAAGCGCACCAGCATGAACTCGGTGAAGGTCCTGAAGATCTGCACCGAGGTGAATGAAGAACTGAACCAACGCCAGAAATTCGTGGTGTTGTTCCACCTGTTGGAACTTGTGCATGCCAACGGCCAGGTGCTGGACCAGGAACGGGACTTCACGGCAACGGTGGCCGAAACCTTCAACATTGCACGCGATGAGTATCTCCGCTGCGATGCATTCATCCAGGCGGAAGCCGGGGTGCGGGAAGATCGGGAAGACCTGCTCTACTTGGATGCCGCGACCGGCTCCGCCATGAAAAAGGCGAACCACCTTCATGCACACGGACTGGATGGGGAGATGCGCGTGTTGAACGTGGCAGGTGCAGACCTGCACTTGATGCGCTATTGGGGAGCAGGAGAGGTGCGGTTGAGCGGAAAACTGGTGAATCCGGGCCAGGTCTATGTCCTCAACAACGGCGATTCGATACGTGCGCCGAAAGGCCCCCCTGTTTATTACAGCGAGATCCTTGCGAATTTCCGCAAAGCTTCGGAAGACCAACGGATCGTGTTCAGGGCCGACGGCATACAATACCGGTTCCCCAACGGACGCACGGGGCTGCATGAATTGCATTTGGCCGAGACGGGTGGCAAGCTCATCGGTATCATGGGCGGCAGCGGGAGCGGCAAGAGCACCCTGCTGAACGTGCTCAACGGAAACCTGAAACCATGCCAGGGAACCGTATCGATCAACGGGGTGGACGTCCACAAGGATGCGGACCGCATTCGGGGCGTGATCGGCCATGTGAGCCAGGACGACCTCCTCATTGAAGAACTCACTGTTTACCAGAACCTGTTTTATAACGCGAAGCTTTGTTTCGGAGACCTTGACAAGGACCAGATCGAACGGCGGGTGCTGGAATTGCTGCAAACCTTGGGCTTGTTCGAAACCAAGGACCTTAAGGTGGGAAGCGTGCTGGACAAGACCATCAGCGGCGGCCAACGCAAGCGATTGAACATTGCATTGGAGCTTATCCGCGAGCCCAGCGTGCTTTTCGTGGATGAACCGACCAGCGGCCTAAGTTCCCGCGATTCCGAGAACATCATGGACCTGCTGAAGGAGTTGGCGTCCAAGGGACGCATCATCTTCACAGTGATCCACCAGCCTTCCTCGGAGATCTTCAAGCTTTTTGACCGGCTGCTCCTGATGGACCAGGAAGGTCATCCAGTATACTACGGAGACCCCGTGGATGCCGTGGTCTACTTCAAGAAGGTGACCGGACTGGCCGATAGCGACATGGGCCAGTGCGAGGCCTGTGGCAATGTAAACCCCGAGCAGATCTTCGACATATTGGAGGCCAAGATCGTGGATGAATACGGCCGGGAAACGGACCAACGCCGTATTGGCCCCGAAGCTTGGAACGAGGTTTTCCGGGCCCAGATGGAGGTGCGCGTAGCGCAGGTGCCGCGAATGACAGACGTCCCCAGGAGCACCTTCAAGGCGCCCGGCAAGCTGAAGCAAATGGCCGTCTTCTTCAAGCGGGACATGCTTTCCAAACTGGCCAACCGGCAGTATGTGCTCATCAACCTGCTGGAGGCCCCGGTGCTCGCAGCGGTGATGGCGTTCTTCCTCCGCTACCGCAGCACGGGTACCGATGGTGCCGTGGACTATGTCTATCGCCAGAATGACAACATACCCCAATACCTGTTCATCGCGGTGATCGTGTCCTTGTTCCTGGGCCTATCCGTTGCCGCTGAAGAGATCATACGCGACCGCAAGATCTTGCAGCGCGAAAAGTTCCTGTCGCTCAGCCGTGCAAGCTACCTGCTCAGCAAGATCAGCCTGCTCTTCTTCCTGTCCGCCTTGCAGACCGGCCTTTTTGTGCTGGTGGGCGGTGCCGTGCTGGGCATGTCTGGGCTGGGCGCCCAACATTGGGCCATCCTTTTCTCTGCAGCCTGCTTTGCAAATGTTCTGGGGCTCAACGTGAGCGCCAGTTTCAACAGTGCCAAAGTGATCTACATGATGATCCCCCTCCTGATCATCCCGCAGTTGATGTTCAGCGGCATCATTGTCCGTTTCGACAAGCTGCATCCATGGTTCGCCTCGGAGAAGAGCGTTCCTTGGATCGGCAACATCATGGCCAGCCGCTGGGCCTATGAAGCCTTGGCCGTAACCCAGTTCATCGACAACGACTACGAACGGCTTTTTTACGACCTGGACAGGCGGATGAAGACCGCCAACTGGAAAAAGGACCTCTGGCTGCGGGAACTCAAGGAACGGAGCGCTGATGTACGGCGTGCCTTGCAGGGGCGGGGGCGGGAGGCTGGCATGGCCGCCGACCTGGACCTGCTCCACAACGAAATGGCCAAGGAGATCAGGCACATGCAAGGGCTCCAATTCCCGCAATTGGCCATGCTGGTCCCTGGGCGGGTGGATGCAGCCACCCTGGACCAACTTGATTTAACCCTTAATGTGTTGGAACAGCACTATCGCACTGCCTACCGTCAGGCTGAGCGGAACAAGGAAGCATTGATCAACCGGATGACGGCAACCCCGGAATTGCGCAAAGCCTATTTCGACCTGCTGGACCGGAACCGTAACGAGAGCTTGGCGGATTTCGTGACCAATAAGAATGACGTGAACATGATCACGGAGTACCAGGGCGAGCTGGTGCAGAAAAGTGATCCCATTTATGTACGCCCTGTGGATGGAGGCTTTTTCGCGGCGCAGTTCTATGCACCTGTCAAGCGCTTTTTTGGGCATGCCATCGCCACGCTGTGGGCAAACATGATGGTGCTCTGGGGAATGACCTTGCTGATGGCCATGGCCCTGAAGCTGGATTTCTTCCCACGATTGGTGGCACGCTTTGAGCGTAGGCAACGCCCGGCGTGAGGTGTCCTATTTATCGTTTACCTCTTCGATCTGGATCATCTTGAACGGAATGTTGATGATCGCTTGGTAGTCCTCTCCAGCCTCAAGCATGTCTTCGTCGTCTGCTTCGTAATGCCACAGCACTTGAACTTCGTTGCCGGCATTCCGCACCGTTTCCAGCTTCTTGAACAGGTCCAGTATGCACTTGCTCGAACTGGTGTTGAAGTACTCCAGCTGGACGCGGAGTTGCGTGGACGGTTGCGGTGTGCGGGCATACTGATCGATCCAGTCGATCAATGGCCGGTAGAACTCGATTGAATTCTCCGGAATGGAGCGGCCACGGAGCTCCAATAGGCCGGTGCTGCTGTCGAAGTGGACGGTCGGCGTCTTGGGACTGCCGTCGAGCATGATGTTGTTCATGGTGCGAAAGATCAATAGCCAACGTTCACGTTCAGGCTGAAAAAGGTATTGTCGTTGTCCAGGGGAACGAACCCGTACTCAAGCTTTCTGCCGCTTTTGCGGGCGATGTCAATAATGCCCAAGCCACCTCCACCGGACGGAGTGAAGCGGCCATCGCCCAATTTGTTTTTGTACAGGTCGCGAAGTTGTTCAGGGTCACAGCCGTTTACATGATCCAAGTGGGATTTCAATGATTCCACCTCCGGTTTGGCCATGAAATTACCAGTGAGCACGGAATACCCCGTTTCGGCATGCGCGATCATCACCACGCCTTGCGGTTCTTCGGTAAGTACGCCTCCTTCGCCATTATCCTTGCTCCGGTTGTGATGGTGGTAAAGGTTCTGGAGGCATTCCATTACAACGTTGAAAACACGTTTGCGCACGCGATGGTCCGGCTCGCTTTGTTCCATCTTGTGCTCAATGAGGCCCAGGATGGCGTTGATGAGGTCCGGGGACAAGTCCCCCTTGAACGAGAGCATGATCCGTTGTCTCTCGAGGTCATCGTACAGGTCGAAGATCCGGTTCAGCATGCCGCTCATCGGTGGTAACAAAGTTCTGCTCTTGGCAAAGGAACCATGCTATGCCCAAGGATCCCTGCACCACGACTTGAGTTTTCCACGTTTTTGTGAACGACCATTGCCACTGCGGGTGTACAGATCCCGGTTCCCGGAAGCTAGGCGGGCATAAATTCGCGCGGCAATGGAAGCCACAGGGGTCTTCAAAGGTTGGTTCGGAACCCATTGGTATGGCATGCTTTACCGCCATCGGGATGAGCACGATGCCGAAGCGCAGGTGCTTCCGATCATTGCCAAAGGGAAGCTGGTGCCCGGCATGGAAATCTTGGACATGGGTTGTGGCCGGGGCAGGCATGCGGCAATTTTTGCCCGGAATGGATTGCGTGTAACCGGCGTGGACCTTTCACCCGAGTGCATCAGTGCAGCCCAAGGGATTGCACCGGCTGCAACCTTTGCAGTGTTCGATATGCGGATGCCTTTCGCAACGGCACGTTTTGATGCCGTAGTGTGCCTGTTTACCAGTCTTGGCTACACCGGCGACCGCAGGGATGACGACCTTGCTGTTGCGGCTGCCGCAACAGCGTTAAAACCGTCCGGCCTGTTCGTGCTGGACCTGATGAACGGAGAACGTGCAACCAGCGGGCTGGGTGCGGTGGAAACCCATGTGGTCGGTGATGTGCATTTTGAAGTACGGAAGTCGCGGGAACATGGGGACATTGTGAAGGAAATCATGGTTGTACATCCGGGCGGGAAAGAATTTTTCAAGGAGGTGGTGCACGCCTGGAGCGCCGAAGAAGTAAAGTCCATGGTGCTCCGTGCGGGTTTCCGTATTGAGGATGTCACGGACGGTACCTGCTCGGCCCCGTTTGATCCCGATTTGTCGGACCGGATCGTAGTTTGGGCCAGAAAGCCAACATGAACCTCTTGTTGCTCATCCTCCTTTTCCTCGCTTTACCCTTGGCCGCTGGCGGATGGGTGCGCTTCCGGACCACCAATGCGGCCAATGTGAAGCTGCTGTTGGCTTTCAGCGGGGCGTTCCTGCTGGGCGTTACGGTGCTCCACATGTTGCCCGAGCTCTTTTCACGCGGCGATGAGCATATAGGCCTGTGGGTGCTGGCCGGGTTTATGCTGCAAGTAGTGCTTGAATTTTTCAGCCGGGGCATTGAACATGGCCATGTGCACGCCGCTGTCCACGGGGAAGCAGGCCGAAGCCTTCCCTTGGTGACCTTGTTCAGCCTGTTCGTGCATTCTTTCACGGAGGGGATGCCCTTTGCAGATCCGGTGGTGGGAGGGGATGCCGCCTTCGTGGCCGGCGTATTGCTCCACAAAATGCCCATGGCCATTGCGCTTTCGGTCATTCTTAAGCAGACGCATGCCAGCTCCGCACGGTCCTGGTTTACGATCTTGGTTTTTGCCGTTGCTGCTCCGTTGGGCATTTTGTCCGGACACATCTTTGGCACCCGGGACGATGGCAATTTCCTCTCGGCGGCCCTCGCCTTGGCCGTCGGAATGCTGTTGCACATCAGTACCACCATCATCTTCGAATCCACGCCGGACCATCGCTTCAATGCCCGCCGGTTCATCACTGTGTTGGCAGGGGCGTTGCTGGCCATCTTCACCGCACATTAATGGGGTATCCGGCTTTTCACATTTGGAAGGCAGGTGGACCTTTGCTCTTACCGATAGGCGCTCTGGCTGCCGCTTTCAGCGATGGGTTCCCCGGAGTGATGGCCTTGTCGTTCTTGCCCTGGGGCGCTGTGCCGTTATTGGTTTTCGCGGCATGGGGTGCTTGCAAAGGATCGGTTTGGGTCGCCATCTGCGCAGGCTTGGCGGCCTTGGTCGCGGTATTGCCACTGTTCCGTGTTCCTGAACCGGCCTGCCAGGGAGCAAAGGACGAGCATGTTGGCCGTGTAGCCCACATGAATGTACATGAGGCCAATAACCGGTATGATGCGGTGATCTCGGCCGCGCTTTTGATCCGCGCGGACATCCTGTCGATACAGGAAGTGGACTCCATTTGGCTGGAAAAGTTGGAGCAAGGGCTGGCGCGCGAATACCCATGGCATCTGCACGGACCCGGAGAACGGAATTATGGAATTGCGCTGTTCAGCCGCATTCCGTTTGACAGGGTTGAAGTGTTGGACTTGGACGGGTTGCCGGCCATCCAAGCTTTAGTGACCTTTGACAGTGTATCCCTGCGAGTGATCGCAGCCCACCTCCGTTCTCCTGTGTCCAGCCCGGATTGGAAGCAACGCAACCGGCAGTGGAGCACATTGGCCAACTTGGTTACGAGCTCCAACACACCTACATGCCTGCTGGGCGACTTGAACACTGTGCCTTGGGACAATGCATTCGTGCAATTCGTGGCCACTACGGGCATGTATACCGGGGCTGGCGTACTGGCACCCACTTGGCCCGCACTCACAGGATTTGCATTGATCCCGCTCGATCATATTCTTTTATCCAAGGGCTGCGCAATGGATGCCAAGGAAACTCTTACCATCCCTGGCTCCGATCATTTGGGCTTTGTGACCCGCATACGCCATTGCAACGCGGCAAAGGTCATTTGCCAAGTAACTCGGGATTTTTCAAATTTTGCCCCCCGTCCAGATGATGTTGTCGTTCAGGACTAGGCAACGGTATTTTCCAACAACCGGCAACCTGCATAGCTGTGTTGCGTATGCAGTAAACAGGTGCATTGGCCCGGTTCGGATCAATGCATTCAAGGCCTCCCCCCTGTAAATCCTTGTATTTCATAGATAACCGCCTTGCTTTCGCAGTTCCCCCCGTTTCCCCAACCGCTTCCCCAAAATGCTGGCAGACGCACGTACATTTTTCCGCCTTGGGCTTCTGTCCGTGGTAGGATTTGCCTTCTATTATGCCCATCTCTTTTTCGGGATGGTGAGCAATGGTTTGATGTTCAGAGTTTTGGCTGTGGTATTTCTAGTGGCCACAGTGCCATTGCCCATCATTGCGGTGAACAACAAGAAGTTGTTCCCGGCATTGGCAAAGCGCTCCAATCTTTTTCTGATATTGGGCACTTTGTTGTTGCTGGTCCACCATTTCATCATGACCTTCATCTTCGTGATGTTCCTTCCGGAGGGAATGGTCTATTAAAATAAAACCGGGATTTTAAGGAAACCTTTTTCACCCAAGCCCCGTTTCGGTTCCAAGGTGGACCTGATAATAACTGTTGGGTAACCCTGGCTGGAGAGTGAGTTCCACTTCCCATTCGCTGCCCGTAAGCAACGAGGCCAGGATATTCGGAGCGCGCCCTGTAAGGCGCGCTCCGTCATTTGGGGCTATTCCTCCATGATGATGGACTCTGCCTTGGCCCCGAGGCTCCGCAAAATGCCGCCGATGTTGGAAACAAAACTGTCCGGGCCACAGATATAGAACTTCTGGTCAAAGTTCTGGACCAAGGTAACCACCGTATTGCGGTCCATTCGTCTTTCCTGGAAACCGATCACATGCTGCCGGGTGAACATGTTGAGGAAGTTCCGCCCCAGCATCTTGGTCAATTCCTCATCCAAGATCACATCGGATGCAGTTTGGTTCGTGCAGATCAAGGTGTTGCCTTCCAGTTGCTTCCTTTTTTGCAGGTCGCGAAGAATGGCAATGAACGGGGTAACACCGGATCCTGCTGCGAAGAAATAGCCTGGCCCGTGATAGCTCATGGCACCGAACGGTTCGCCCATCAGCAGGCCATCACCGGCATGGGCCAGTCCCAGTTGGTGCGTAACCCCTTTCCGTTCGTCGTAGATCTTGATGATAAACTCCAAGGTTTTGGAGGAAGTGAGGGAGGTGAAGTTGAACTCGCGCTGTTGCCCATCCCAGCCTTGCTTGTTCAAGGCGATCCTCACAGCTTGGCCTGGATTGTAGGAGTACCCCTTGGGCTTTTCCACCGTGAACCGCTTCACGTTGTGCGTAATAAACGTACTGTCCAGAATGTGAACTTCATGTAGCGCCATCGGGCCGGGTGATTCTGGTCCAATGTTACCGAATTCAACAGGACCTGCACCGCGACCTTTCTGAAAACAGGGACCGAGTCACGGGTACATCCCCGTTGTCAGCTTTTCATGTTGTCAAACTGGACGGGCAGCTCCAGTTCCGCAGAGCGTACATGTGCCATCACCGCTTGCAAGTCGTCGATCTTCTTGCCCGTTACCCGTACCATGTCATCCATGATCTGAGGTTGCACCTTCAAACCGGAATCCTTGATCAATTTGACGATTTTCTTTGCGGATTCCCGGTCGATGCCCTGTTTCACCTTTACCATGCGATAAAGCAACTTGCCACTTGGAACTGGTTCTGCAGACAAGTCAAAGCTCTTTACGTCCACCTTTTGCTTGGTGCTCCGCTCCAGTAAAATGCCCAGTATGGCGTCCAACTTGAGGTGATCTTCAGTGGAAAGCTTGATCGTCAGCGCCTTTTTATCGAACTCCACGCTGCTATTGGTTCCGCGCAAGTCGTAGCGCGTATCCAACTCCCGCTTTACCGTATTGATCGCATTGTCCAAGGTCTGCGGGTCCACCTTGGATAAGATGTCGAAACTGGGCATCGCTTTCTTTGAAAGCTACAAGTTTACTACCCACCACCAGACCCACGTTCAACCAATCACCTCCGCCTTCGGGTAGCGCTCCTTCCAAAAAGCCAACTTCTTCAGGTCGGACAGGGTGATGATCGTACGTTGGTCCAAACGGACCTTGATCGCCTTGATGCTCTTGCTGACCGGTTGCGTCAGAATGAGTGCTTTCTTTTTCCGTGCCATCTTGAACTACTTTCCAAGGGCACCAAGGAAAATCGTGCCAAGGACGACCGGCATGGTTAATATTTGAGGTTTCCTAACATTGCGTCAGGGTGGCCGGTTGGCTCCGGTCAACTTGACAGGAGCCGTGGACCGTGGTTTCGACGCGAAGACCTTAGGCCTTCTTCGCGCGGCTTTTCTTGACAGTTGTGCTGCCCCGTTTAGGAACCGGTGCAGCTACCCCTTGTTCCTCGATCACTTGGGCCAACGGGTAGCGCTGCTTCCAAAAAGCCAGAGCCTTCGCATTCTTCACCATGACCACCGTACGTGCATCCAGCCGCAATTTGACGGGTTTGCCCTTTCTTTCGGGCTGGGTAAGGACGATTTGCTTTTTTCTTGTGGACATGGGCGGGTGGACCGGAAGAATTGCTTAAATCCAATCGCGATACCGTGATGCGGCTTGGAGCATTCAAATATGGCACAAATTATTGCTTCCTGCTTAGGGGACGATGAATTTTTGTCCGAAGGGGGGTCAGATCCAGCCGTTTAGCCAGTAATAGGCCAGTGCCATGTATTCGCGAAGGCAAGTGATTTCCAGCTTCAGATAATTCCAAAAGTCATAGCGCAGACCCATGCTTCCGGACACGTCCGGTACAAAGGCCCGTCCACCAATTTTTCCATGCGCGTAGCGCAGATCATCAAAGAGAGCATGGTCGAATGCGGGGCTGCCGCATATCCCCTTGAACCCCAGCTTCCTGAATGTAAGCAAGGAACGGTACATGTTTTCCGGCGCGGTGACCAGGGAGATGTGGCGGGCAAGCAGGTCCGGGTACGCGGATTGAAGGTCCAGGGCTTGTTCGCGTGTGTTACGGCCATGCAGCAAACAGGAGATTCTGCTTCGGGAAACACCCTTGAGGACCAATTCGGAGCTCATGGCATTGGCCAGGGCCGTGTCCTTCGGCAAAAGCAGCACGATGGAGACCTGGGAATCAGTGCGTGCCAGCATTGCTGCTTGGTCGCACCGCATCAATTCCGGGCCGCTGGGCATGCCACTGCCGCCTAGGACAACAATGACGACCGGTTGAACCGTACAGAGGCCTCCTGCAGTACCCAGCCAGCGGTGCGCATCGAACGGAATGCGGGTGAAAGCCAGCAGGATCATCAGTGAGGCGATGAACCCCACCGTTAATAGGAAGTTGCGAATGATCAACTTGAGCAAGCGCCTGCAAAGTGGGGGGGGCAAACCACCGGGCATTTGGGAGGCCTTGCAATTTCGCGGATGGAACCCTTACAACTTGAGGAAACGGCCGCGTACAACGCGTTGGTCACTTTCAAGTGTGAGCGAATAGAGGCCACTTGGCAACTGGCTAATATCCACGCTGGCGAATGCGCTGTTCAGAAGCAATGCCGCAACATCCTGCCCATGGGCATTTTGAATGATGAGCCGCCGAATGGCCAATTCTTCAGGCCATGTCAAATTCAACAGGTTGGATGCGGGATTGGGGTAGATCTGAACATGTGCGTCGGTCAGTTCCTTCATGCCCACGGTAACATTGATCAAGGCGCTGCCGCTGGTGTTGTGGCAGTTGTTGTCCGGCACTGTGACCACGCAACGGAACTGGTAACCGCTCCACCAGCTCTGGCAGTTGGCCACCGTAAGGGTATCCGTTTCAACTCCGCTATATGGCCCTGCATTGTACAGGTCCTGCCAGCCCAGGCCTGCATTTTGCTGCCACTGTTTGGTGGTGCCAGGTCCGGATTCAATGATGATCTGTACATCATTTCCAACTGAAACGACCTGGTTTGAGGGTTGCGTCAGGATCGTGCAGGGGAGTGGAGTGACATATCCAGGATTTTGGATCATCAGCGTTTGGGTGCAAACGGACGAGCAACCGCCTTGGGTGTTCTTGTGGTAGATCAGCCACGGGAAATGGGGTTCGTAGGATACGTAAGGGTAAAGGTGGGAGCCGCTGCTTGAAGCAAAGATGATGGGATTGCCGAAGCCGATGACATAGAAGGAATCCACGCCTGCGGGATTCATTGCACGAAAGCTGACCAAAGCCCCATCGGTTTGGTACTCCGCATGAAACTCAAAATTGGCGGAGCAGCTATCGTAGTTCACATTCCTGTCATAATAAAAAGGCAAGGTATGGTAGTACTCTTTGCGCAGAACGGACCCGTTTATGGAATCATTGGTGGAATACTGGATCCGGTCCACCCAAAGTGCTCCAATCCAATCATCTCCAAGCCAGATCCAATTGCCAGGTGAGAAATTCTGTGCTGGACCCGCATCGATGTTTGGCCAATAACCATTGCAACCAACCGAGGCCTCGTCAATTGCGATGTAGTGGTCATCCTGGTATGTGAGCAGTGAATCGACCAAACCCGGCTGGCAGGGGTCGCTGGATAATTCTGTCACATTGATCCACTCTTCGTGGTATGCGTGGCAATTGCCAAGGGTATCCCGGCCATACAACGTTACCAGGAACTGTCCGGACGCTGGGAAAACATGCACCGGGCTATCTTGATAGGAAGTGGACCCGTCCCCGAAATTCCAATAGTAGTGTGCGTTTGGAACCGAGGAAAGGTTGGTGAAGGAAAGGGTGTCCCAGTTGGCTGAGTGGCTGAAGTTCAACGTACACTGTGCAAACATGGCGGGTCCAATGAATACGGATAGGAGGGCAGTAAGTACGCAGTTTTTCATTTGACCGATGATTTTGCTGCCACAATATAGGGCCAAAGCGACCGCATCAAAACTGTGATCGGCCCCCAATTAGGTTGAGCCGCAACCGAAATACCCAGGACGTACGGAACACTATCCTGGCAAGGGACTCCCCACGGGCACTGCGCAGTCATGTCCCGGCTGGCCATGCGGCGGATTGATCTTGCCTAAGGTTTCTGAGGCCGGTGAAGCAGCAGGTGCCGCTTGGACGGGAACGCCTGCGGCACCTGTGGCAGGATTTGTAACCGTGCTGGAAGTCGGCATTGGAGACCCGTCCAACGGGGCGCCCACGGGGATTTCACAGCGGTGGCCAGGTTCGCCGTGGGGCGGATTCAGTTGTGCAGTGGCCGGTGCCGGAGCCGTTGCTTCGGGAGCAACCGCAGCCGGTGCGGTTTCCGATGCAGCCGGTGCTGCTAGTTCCGGCACCACAGTGGTGGAGGGTGCCGGTTCTACGGCAGTGGAACAGGCGGCTATGGCACAGGTGAAGGTGAGGGCAGCGGAAGCCCAAATCAGTGGTCTTTTCATTGCAGCGGGTCGGTAGGGCGTGTTGTTCTAATTCTGCGCCAAAATAGCCTGCGTCAGCCCTCGCATTTTCCCGGCGCCAGGAAGGCTCAGTGCTTAAACCGCACGAACAGCCGCCCAAAATTGCCACTGTCTTTTTCGATCCGGTGGTACAACCGCTTCACGGCCGGTTGCTGCAAGTAGCGGATCACTTTTTTCCCGAGCTGGCCGCT
>JAFDZY010000395.1 GCA_018266685.1 Bacteroidota bacterium | reverse complement strand
CGCACTGAGGTTCGTGCCAACGAGTGAAGATGGGGGCAGCGGTGATAGCTCCACTGCAGCCATCCGGGCAGCCAGTTTTGGCGGGGCCGTTGGCATGGACAGATTGGCGGAATAGTCCTCAGCATCCACCATCAAAATCGGCGGCAGATCACCGTCAAACACAGGCTGCCTTGGGTACCCAAGCTCACGCCAGCACAGTTGCTCCAGATCACGGCATCCCCGCGCCAAGTCCGGGCCGTTCAGCCATTGGGGAAGTAGCGTCCCTATTCGATGCAGCAATCGCCCCATGTGGTGACGACGGAAGGCCGCATTGCAGGTGGCTTCGTGGGTCATGACTCCCTCCGGACGTGTGCACGCCGACCGCCTCGACCAACGGGTCAACCAATGGCTACGACAGCGTGAAAAATTGCTTGGTATCTGGCCGAACAGAACATTCAGCCGGGGCTGCGAACGCAGCATGGCGAGGCGAGAAAATCACGGCAAAACAAGCCATAAACTGGCTTAAAAGCACGGCAACTGAGCTCAAACTCGCTTTATTCAAGATAAAGCATATTTTTTGCAATTATATATCAAATTGAATATAATTGTTCAAAATTTGAGCAAAATCAGCGCAAAATCAACCAAATTGGTCATAAAACAGCCCTGAAAACCCGAATTTCGTCCCCAGTCAGTGTCTTTTACACCATCGGTTGCATCAAAAAACCGCACTCTTTTTGCTTAAATTTTGTGCAATTCTCCGATCTGGACGAACTTGCCGCGTGTCAGTCTCAACCACTGCCGCCGTCGTCCACAATCGTCGGTTACGTAAAAAATCTGCGACGCCTCATGGCAATCAAGAAGTCCGAGCTTTACTCTTCTCTCTCTGGTCATCGCGTGACGAACTGCCCAGCGGCATGGATGCCAGCCAGCACAAGGATTACGTTCTGGTGCCGCAGTTAACCAAGTACGTCAACAAGAAGTACGTTAGGCAGGCCTTCGCGCCCATCAACATCCCGTCCAGTGCAAGCCTTGCCAACATGGTGGCGTCAACGTAGAAGGCATGTGAGCCTGCCATTCTTCATGGAGCACTCGACTCAGGCAAAGTAAACATATGGACTACCAAGAACTCAAACAACTTGAAGACGACCTCTGGGAAGCAGCCGACCAACTCCGCGCCAACTCCAAGCTCACCGCCAGCGAATACTCCATGCCGGTGTTGGGGCTGATCTTCTTACGCCACGCCACCACTCGCTTCAACGATCTGCTCCCTGAAGTTGAAAAGGCTGTACCAGCCCGCGCCACAGGGGCGCTACGGGAAGACCGCATCAAGCTGGGCTTTCAGGGCAAAGCTGCCATTTACCTGCCTGAAACCGCACGCTATGACCATCTGGCCGCGCTCCCTGCTGGCACCAACGTGGGCGAGGCCATCCGCGACGCGATGATTGCCATCGAGGCGTCGGTGACTGACCAGCAAGGCAACAAGTTGCTGGAGGGTGCGCTGCCCAAAGATTACCTGGGCCTTGAGCAAGACCTGCTGGCCGAACTCATCAAAATCTTCAACCGCCCCGCCTTGCAGACGGCCAAAGGCGATGTGTTCGGGCGCATCTATGAATATTTTCTGAATCAGTTCGCACAAAGTGGTGCGCAGGAAGGTGGCGAGTTCTTCACACCGCCCAGCCTCGTTCGCATGATCGTGAACGTGATCGAGCCTGACCACGGCACAGTGCTCGACCCGGCATGCGGTTCGGCAGGCATGTTTGTGCAGACCGGGCACTTCATCGAAGAAGTGCGCCATAAGCACACCGTCGATACCGACATCACCTTCTACGGTCAGGAAAAAGCCGACCTCAACAGCAAGCTGGCCCGGATGAACTTGGCCGTGCATGGGCTGGAGGGGCAAATTCGTATCGGCAACACCTTCTACGAAGACCACCACCAGCTTGTAGGGCAATGCGACTTCGTGATGGCTAACCCTCCCTTCAATGTGGATGGCGTACAGGTCGCCAAAATCAAAAGCCAAGTGGGCGACAACCAGTCAGGCCGTCTGCCCTTCGGCCTGCCCGGCGTCGCCACCAAGACCAAGGGTAAGAACAAAGGCGATGGCGAAACCATCTCGAACGCCAACAGCCTCTGGATTCAGTACTTCTACAGCTACCTGAATGACACGGGCCGCGCCGGTTTCGTCATGGCATCTAGCGCCTCGGATGCCGGTAACAAGGACAAAGACATTCGTCAGAAGCTGGTGGAAAGCGGTCATGTGGACGTGATGATGTCCATCGGCCCCAAGTTCTTCTACACACGCAGCCTACCTTGCACACTGTGGTTCTTCGACAAGGGCAAGCCGGAGGACTTACTCGACACGGTGCTGATGATCGACGCACGCAACGTATACACGGTAGTCTCCGCACGATCCCATGTGTTTTCGGAAGAGCAGCTTGCCAACCTGACTGCCATTACATGGCTGTACCGGGGCGAGCATGACCGTTTCACGGCTCTGCTGGCCAGCTACCACACCAAGGCTGGGCAATACCTCGCCACGTTGCCCGAGCGATTGGCTGCCGATGAGTTGCAGATCAAGGCGCTCAGCAATGCTCTGCGTAACTTCGCCAAGGCCACCGAAGACGACGCGG
>JAFDZY010000394.1 GCA_018266685.1 Bacteroidota bacterium | reverse complement strand
TCTACTGGTGGCTCGGCACGGTGGATGGCATGCCGTTCTACTACTGCCGCGGTTTCCATGGCGAATACACGGTGGTGATCCCGCAGGAACGCTTGGTGATGGTGCGCACAGGCATGAAATGGGAAGATCATAGCCCGGGGCTGGTGCCGCAGGATGCAATGGAGTACATTGGCGTGGCGCGCGCGTTGGTAGGGGGGAAGGGGGAGCCTTGAGGGTTTTTGAGTCCGTGAGTCGTGAGTCGTGAGTCCGTGAGTCCGTGAGTCGTGAGTCTGTGAGTCTTGAGTCCGTGAGTCCGTGAGTCGTGAGTCCTGGAGTCTTGAGTCCTTGAGTTCTGGAGTTGTGAGCCATCAATCATCGATCATCCATGCGTAACGAACAATCCATTGATCCGGCCAAGATCCTCTTCGTGGACATAGAGACCGTGCCTGCGGTGTACCAGTTTGGTGACCTGGACGAGAAAGGCGCCAAGCTCTTTGCGGACAAAACACGTTTTGAGCAGGAGCGCACCGGAAAGGGCGCAGAGGAGGTTTATGGTGATCGCGGCGGCATCCTGGCGGAATTCGGCAAGGTGGTGTGCATCGGCGTGGGTGCATTGCACAAGCAGGGTGCAGGCCATGTGTTGCGCGTTACCTCCTTCCATGGGGAGGACGAGCGGGACATCCTGGTCCGCTTCACCGACCTGCTGAACAAGAGCTACAACACCGACGGCCATTGGCTTTGCGGGCACAATGCCAAGGAGTTCGACTTCCCATGGATCGCGCGCCGCTGCGTAGTGCATGGCATTGCACTGCCCAAACTGTTGGACGTGGGCGGCCAAAAGCCGTGGGAACTCGGCTTCATCGACACCATGAACCTGTGGGCCTTCGGCGACCGCAAGAACTACACTTCGCTGGCGCTGCTTGCACACGTCCTCGGCATCCCCACGCCAAAGGACGATATATCCGGCGCCGATGTGGCGCGGGTGTACTACGAGGAAAAGGATGTGGAACGCATTGCCGCATACTGCAAGAAGGACGTGGTGGCCACAACGCAGGTGTATTTGCGGCTGAAGGGGCTGCCACCACTGGCAGGGGAGGGCGTGGTGTTGGTGTAGGAACCCGAAGTGGGCATGTGAGTGCAAGGAAAGAAGCTGGACCTGGGCTGGCGGGAGCGGTTCCAAGCTTGATTGAGATCTACTTTCGTGCCGTGAAACAGGGGCTGCGCGTTGTTGCGTTGTTGGTGTTGCTAGCATTGGTCGGCTTCGGGGTGTGGTGCTGGACTGGCGCGGAAGGACTGCGCAGCACGAAAGACGCGGTGAAAGTTCTGTTGGGCAGGAAACCGAGGTTGCTGAACGGCCCTGCGGCTGCAGGTACGGTCGCTGTTGTGCAAGGGAAGCTGGCCACCGGCGATGAGCCGCCCTTCTCCTTAGCCTCGGGTGCATGGTCGCTAACCGCCTATGAACAGGGTGGAAAGATGATAAGGCCGAATCTCCAGTTCGATTTTGAACGTGCGGCGGATGAGGATACCGCCAGGCTTTCTAGGCGATGGGCACACGGTGGAACGTATTCCTACCGAATGGATGCGGGCACAGAATATTCACCGGCCATTCGCAGGCGGCTGAGGGATGTGGCCGTCCGCCTAGCTTCGGTGGATGTTGGCTTTTGGGCCTGGTCTTCCGGCAGCGATGTCAAGGTCACCGCCGTAGTTTCGATCGACCGCGACGGCAAGCAGGTGGCCTGGTTCGGGAAGGATATCGCACTGTCTGCAGCCGATGCGGAAGGAAGCCGGATGAACGCACGGTTCCTAATTGGTGATCAGAGGCTGGATACCACTGATGTGGTCTCCGTCTACTTTTGGAAACGCGGCAAGGAGGATGCATACTTGGACGATGTTGATCTTTTCTTCCATAGCAGCGAGGTTCCTGGGCGTAGGCTGGGCACGCCGGTGGCCTTGGATAGCATAGCGGCTGGAACGCAGCCCTACCTCGTGTTCGCTCCGGTGGCCGTGCATGATGTCGTCGTGGACACGCTGCGCTTTGGCGCTGAAAAAGAGGCGCCACCCACCACGATGGATGCGATACCTTTCGGGACCACAGGTAAGCGATGGAAGTTCGTCCCGCAGGAAGGGTTGGCTTACCTGCTTGATGCCAATGATCGAGCTGTTGCGTTGATCCGTCCTTGGTCATCTGCATCCGGTATCGACATTGCCCACTTTGATCGAGTGCTGGCGGAACAGGCGGGGGAAGCCTTGTTGCTCACCGGATTTGACGTGGCCATGCGAAATGGCAGAGCATGGGTTAAAGCGCAGCCCGCGCCGAGGTCTGTCCGGGTTGAACTGATGCGTGAATGATGAAACCTTGGCTGCTGCTTCTGCTTGTGTTGGCTGCTGGATGTGCCAAGCCAAGAAAGACCGGTTCCGCATATGCCGAAGATTTCAAGGTGCTGGGGAATTGGACGCAAAAGGATGCGCAAGGGGTGAAGCTGATCGCGATGGACTATACCGATGCCATCGACAGCGGATTCGCTATTCCCTCCGTACACCAGACAGAAGGGGGACGCTTCACTTTGTCTTTCACCGTAACCGATCCGGATGGTAGGGGAAGGGCATTCCGATACAAGTTATACTACCGTAATGAGTCCTATAAAATGCGGGACTCGCTGTCAGCCGATCGCATGGACCCGCTTGCCGAAGAGAACTTCTATGGCAGCTGGGAATCCGCTGCGGAGGGCTTTCGCACCACGCCGCCAACATCAGGTCTGGATCCGTTGATGGTGACGGACCACTTCCGGATAATTGGTGACCCGCGAGAGGAGCAGCGATTTGTGGTAGAGGGGCAGCGCAAGCGTTGGGCGCGCAATCCGCGCGTGGGCACCTATGCCTTCTTGCTGGTGGTGGTTCCCGAAGACGCCTACGCAACCGCCGCCATTCCAGACGCAGTGGCGCGGATAGGTGAGCGGCAGGATGGGCATTTCATCGACCCCTTCTGGTACTTCCTGCTCGGCCCGGGCTCCCGATCGCCAAAGGTGCAGGTGCTGCAGGCGGGAGAGCAACTCCGGGTGATCGCACGGCCGCCATTGGGTGCGGGCATCTATGTGGAAGAACAGGATGGCCTGTCCACAGCCGCTTTCAACAACACCTGCGGACACTCTGAGGAACTACGCAAACATGCTCCCTTCCAGCAGTTCATCCACTATGTGGACGCCTCCACCCGATTCTCCAACATCCCGCTGATCGCCGACGTGCTCGGCAATGCATACACACCGGACGACCACGATTTCAACCGCACGTTCTTCCCTGAAAACAGAATGGTGTCGCTGTGCCCCATGACCACCAAGCT
>JAFDZY010000393.1 GCA_018266685.1 Bacteroidota bacterium | reverse complement strand
CCGCCTAAAGCGCCCTGCTGCCAAAGCTCGCCGAGGCGGAAGGTTTTGCGGAAGGTTTCAATGTCCTCCACGGCGGCTGCGGTGCGCACCACGGTGTATCCTTCAGGCTTGTCGCACAGGATCACTTCGTCGGGTTCCAGCTCGTCCAGGAAGGCCGGGTTGTGTGTGGTAGCAATCACCTGGCGGCGCTCGCTCACCGTGCGCAGCAGGTCCATCACATGCTTGGAGAGGTGCGGGTGCAGGCCGGTCTCGGGTTCTTCGATGACGAGCAAGCTGCTTTTATGGTCGTACCAGTACGCGGCCACCAGCAGGGCCATCAGCCGTACCGTACCATCGGACACGGAGCCGGGTGAAAGCCCTCCCTTGATGCGATCTTCCAGCACCTCAAAACTGCGCTCCACCCCGAGGGGAACGGTGCGTACCCCCTTGAAGCCCGGCACCGCGTCGCGTAGGCCGTCCACGATGCGGGCGATGGCCCCCCTGCCGTTCTGCTTTTCCAAACGGTGCAGAACGGCGGATAGTTGCTCGCCGTACTCGCCCAAGCTTTGGTCCGGGGAGTCCTTGTAGGAGCGGCGGGCCACGTCGGGCCGGATGTTGAAGAAGGACCAGCCTTCGATGTAGTTGCGCAGGATCATGAGCTGCGAGGCGAAGAAGGGAGTTCCCGCCAACAATCGGGTGGGATCGATCGGAAGGCTCGGTGCGATGCGCTCCAATTCGGGGTTTCCCTTATCCTGGATATCGATGCGTGTTTTACTGCGCTTCAACTCGAATGTCTTGGGAGTGCCAGCACCGTCCACTTGTTCCACTACCAAATGCTCGCTTACGACTTCTGCATCCAATCCTTCGGTTCGCACGTCGATCTCCACGGTGTAGTCCATGGAGCGAAAAAGGAGACCGAGCCGATCCCTGCCAAGGCCCCACTCGCTCAGGCCCTCGATGCGCAAGCCGATACGTACGGGTTTGGGTTCTTCACGCTGCCGCTGGATCTTATTGCGCACCTCGCCCGGTCCCTCGAATTCGTTCACGGCGTACTCCACGTTATGCACCACCGCCAACTTCAAAAAGCGCAATGCGCTAACGAGATTGGTCTTTCCCGAAGCATTGGCCCCCACGATGAAGTTCAGGGGCTTCAGGTGCAGGGCATCCGTGCCCGATCCGAAGCTCTTGAAATTCTCGATGCGTAGTTCGGTGATCATGGGTGTGGCAGGAAGGCGCAAAGTACGGGTGTGTGCAAGAGTATGCGAAACCGCAGCTTGGGTCGTTTTTCCTTGCCGATCCAGGTGAGTTCGAGGCGGGGGTGTTTGGTCATACTACGTTCGTGCCAAGCTCATTTAGCTGGCTGCCTTTGTTTGCGGAATGGCTTCGTCTGGAACCATAAGACCCTGGCTGAAGAACATCACTTCGTTCCCCATATAGCGACGCTGTGCCGTGTAGTTCAGGCCATAGCTCAGGGCTTCGCTCATTTGGTACATGGCCCGTATCTCGTCCACGTTGTCGTAGGATACTACCCATGGCCACTTGAATTTCTTCTGCTGAAGGACCGTCGCGATCTGAACATGATCATCATGCTGGTAGTAGTTGCGGTACAAACCCTTTCCTTTCACGTAGTAGGGAGGGTCCAAGTAGATCAGGGACTCTTTCGGTAGGAACTCTGAACAACGCTTCAGGAGATTCAGCGAATCTTCGCAGTATACTGTGATGCCTTTCGACCGCTTCGCAATGGCCTCGATGCGTGCCGCCATCTGTTCCTTCTTGAAGCGTGCGTCCAACTTGTACTCGCCGTTCTGCTCCTTGCCGCCAATGACCCCGGCGTTCAGGATCCCGGAGCGGTTCGTTCTGTTCATGAACAGGGTGGCAAAGCCTTTCTCCACCAAGCTGGCCTTATTGTCCTCCCGAAGCACGGCCCTCCATTTGAACCACTGGTCCATAGTGATCGGTGTGGTTTCAATAAGCTTCAGCAGTTTGCCGGAGTGTTTAGTTACGGACAGCCAAAAAGCGTATACCGCCGGATCGGCATCGTTGATATGGATATGGCTGGCATCGCCGTGGAACAGCAACTCCAGCGCTACCCCTGCGCCACCGGCATAAGGCTCCAGATAGTGGCCCCCGGCTACGCGGTTCACCTCCATCACCTTCGCAATGAAGGGCGCGAAGGGAGCTTTCCCACCGGGGTAGCGCAGGGGGCTGTAAAGTCGGTTGGAGTACATGGCTATGCGGTCTTGAGGTTCACACGAAGCAGGTCCAATTTGGCCGGGTCAACTGCAAAGCCACGCTTCATAACGCCGTGTACCGCCTTGTGGAATTCGGAAAGGAATTGATTACTGGCCTCCGGATTGTCCTTGAGCCACAATCTCCATGGATTGTATGGCTTGGAAACATTCCTGACCAATGGATTGAACGTTTCCCCCTTGTAGAACCGCTTGAATAACTCCCTCGGCCTCGGCTTCTTTTCCGCAGGATAGGCTGCCACGCGTGCATTCACATCAACCCTATCGCCGCTTACACCCAATTCCCGGATCAGGTCAGCTGCTGAATTGGTGAACACGTCACGTGTGAACCCAAGTTCGTTCCTCCAGAATTCATGCCCAGCAGGCAGGTTGTACAGCATTTCGAAGATCAATTGATCCGGCGGGAGGGTGCCGGGCAGCAACACCGCAGTGCTCGGTCTGCCTTTCTTGATGAGTTTTGCCGCATCCGCATCCAGGCATACTACTCCTCTCTCCGAAAAATCCGGCACGCCTTTACTGATCAATTGCAAGTAGTTGGAGCAACCAATGGAAAGATCCCGCATTGGGGTGGTGAACTTCTTGATCGGTTGCCGGCTCATCAGCGCGGCAAAGAAATCGGCTGCTTCATTGTCTTCAAAGAAGACGTTCACTTTGGGGAGCGCCGTACTGTTGTTGGCAGGCACGGTCTTCGTGTTCAGGTCGGCATTGATCTTCGCCCACGACCAATTCTGCATCACCTGCACATCGCCAAAGGTGTTGCTCAAATACACGGTCCTGTACCGCCCTCCGGCACGTCCACTGTGCTCGTATGCATGCTGGATCAAGACCGGTGAATGCGAGGTCATAACCACTTGCAGGCCCAGCTCCTTGCACTCACGGTCCAAGATCCTCAAGAGATTTACCTGGGCCGTCGGGAACAGACCGGCATCCGCTTCATCGATCAACAGCAGGCCGCCTTTGTAATCGGGATATTCCTCCTTCAATTTCCGGAAAGACATCAAGGCCATAATGATCTGGCCTGCATTATCCTCACCGGCCGATACTGAATCCTGGTCATAATTTTCTCCGTGCGCCACTGCGGAACTAATTGTACCTGACGTGCTGGTGGCCAAGGAGGACTGCCTGTTGAGCAACTCATTGGTCAGCCCGATGAATTCCTGGGTGTGGTTTGTCAGATAGTCGATGTTGCGGATCTTGTAATCCCTGTCCGCGATCGGATAAAGGCGCTTCAGGCTGAGAAAGATGACCGGATGCGTGAAGTTCCGGCTCGAATTGCTGCTTCCCCCAGCCGTACTGTTGTTTCGGACCACGGGTCGAGGCCCTTTACCCCGCTTCATCAACTCAAGTTTGGCCGTGGCCTCGGTTCCCGTGTACCCATCAAACAGTTCGATATTGACCGTCATGGAACCGGGAACATCGAACTTATCCGAGATCCGGAAGTGTTCGCTGTACTGTGATTTAAAGGATCCGCCCGCGATCTGCCTAAAGGACAACTCTCCGCCCTTGACATAATCCTTCTCGAAACTGAAGATCTGTGCAGCAATGCCAAGGATAGAGGACTTGGAGGTGCCATTCTTGCCGCAAACAACGGTGATATGGTGGCCAAGTTCAATCTCGACATTCTGCAATGCCCGGAAGTGCTCGATCTTCAGCTTTCTGAGTTGGGTTCTCGCCATTGGGTGACGGTATTTCCATCCTATTTCCGCGCTCAAGATATGGTCCAGTGCATCGTGAACACCTCCTCCTCCCTCATCCGCTGCTCCAGCTTCCCTTCGATCCCCGCGATCAGTTCATCGCGTCGGCGGTCTATGGCATCCTGTGCTTCGAAAAGCGCGCGGCGCTTGGTGTTGCGCTGCTGTTCCAGTTCGCGCATCTCCTTTTGGTAGCGCAGCTTTTCATCCAGGGTGAGCGAGGCGGCGGCGGTGCGGCGCGTGTCCTTGATCTGCTTGTCGATCTCCTTGATGTCGCGTTCCAAGGCCACCTTCTGGTCGTCGGCCCAGCCATCGAGCTTGGTGGCTTCGGCCTCGTAGTAGCTCAGGTTGCGTTGGGCCACTTCGCGTTGCACGGCTTCTTTGGCTTTCTCCAGTTCCGCGGTGAGCAAGGCGCGCTCGTATGGTGCAGTGGTTTCCTTGGCTGCGGCGTCCAAGCGGAAGAACTCCTTCAGCACGTCCGGTGGCAGCACTTCGCCCACGGCGGTGTGGCCGGCCAACAGCAGGTGGTCCTCGGCGGTGTCCATGCTTTCGATGGTCACGCGGCGCAAGGTGAGCAGGCCGCTTTGGCCGATATAGGGGTTGAGCACGCTCACGTTGCCCTGGTGACCGGTGAGGTCGAAGGCTACGTCGGCCATGGGCGTGGCGCGGTCGCGGGCGCGTTGCACCACGGTTTCGGCCAGTGGTGTGCCGATGCGGTAGTCGTGCGCGGTGGGGGCCAATTGCGGCAGTTCATAATCGCCCAAGGGCACCTCCAGGCCGAAGGGCTTGCTGTGCAGGGTGAAGCGGCGTTCATCGGCGAAGGTGGCGAAGGCGGCGAGCTCGTGGCTGCTGAGGCGCATCAACATTTTCTGGAAGCGGTCCAAGCTGGCCTCGGTGCGACTGCCGTTGAGCATGAGCTTCTCGCGCACCTCATCGTCGAAGTGCTCAATGAGCTGCTGGCGGGTGCGCTTCATGTCCTCGTCGATCTGGAACTGGAATTCCAACTGCAGGTCGTCGAAGGATTTCCTGATCTCCTCCTTGGTGCGGCATTTCTGGTAGATGTCCGCGATACGGCGCTCGATGTCCACGCCATTCTCCAGCGCGCCAAGCACCTCGTCACTGGCGCCGAACACGCCGTTGAAGAGCTTGAACTTCTCGCTGAGCAGTTCGAACACGCGCTCGTCGGCAGCGTTGGCCCGGTTCACGAAGTTGAGCACCACCACATCGTGCTGCTGTCCGTAGCGGTGGCAGCGGCCGATGCGTTGCTCGATCCGCTGCGGGTTCCAGGGCAGGTCGTAGTTGATGACGAGTGAGCAGAACTGGAGGTTGATGCCCTCGGCGGCGGCTTCGGTGGCGATCATGATGGTACCCTGCTCGCGGAAATAATCCACCAAGGCGCTGCGCATGTCCACCGTGCGGCTGCCGGTGATGCGGTCCGAGCCTTTGTTGGCGGCAACCCACTCCGTGTAGATGCGTTTGCTCCGCTCGTCGGTGTTGCTGCCGTTGAAGAGCAGGAGGCCGTCCCTGAATGCCGTTTTTGAAAGCAGCTCCAGCAGGTATTCCTGTGTGCGGCGGCTTTCGGTGAAAATGATGGCCTTTCGGCTTCCGCCCAGCCGTTCCGTTTCCTTGAAGGCGCGGTCCAGCGCCTTCAGCAGGGCATTGCCTTTGGCGTTGTGTTCCACGGAAATGGCCAGGTCGCGGAAGGAGCGGAGGTCGTGGAGTTCCGCTTCAATGAAGGCACGGTCCGCTTCGGTGGCCGCTTCCTCATCCTCGGGCCATTCCTCCGCACTTTCATCCAGTGCCTCGAAGTCCTCGTCCAGCGATTCGCCGAGATCCTGCAACTCCAAGGATCGCAGGATGCCTTCCAACCGGGCGATGAGCTTTTCCAACGCACCGGCAATGGCGAAGGTGGAGGAGGCCAGCAGTTTGCGCAACACCATGGTGATGAGCGCGCGCTGGCCCTTGGGCAAGGCGGCGAGGTGCTCGCGTTGCAGGTAGGCGCCCACCAGGTCGTACAGCCGTTCTTCCTTTTCGGAGGTGACGAAGTCCTCCACCAGCGGATGCCGCGCGGTGAACTTCACGTTGAGCACTTGGCGGCGGAGTGTGCGGTGGCACACGGGCGTAAGGCGGGCCTTGAGGCTGTTGTACACGTCCTCCTCCTTCACCGAGGCGAATTGTTCGCGAAAGCTTTTATCGTCGTTGAAGACCTGCTCGTCAATGAAGCTCACCAGGCCATAGAGTTCCATCAGGGAGTTCTGCAAGGGCGTGGCGGTGAGCAGCACCTTGTCACAGCCCGAGAGAGCGTTCTTAAGCTTGTTGGCGGTCTTGTTGTCGGGCTTCCACACGTTGCGCAGGCGGTGCGCCTCATCGATCACCACCAGGTCCCACGGCACATTGCGCAGGTTCCCTTCCTTGCTTGCCGCGAATTGGTACGAGCAGATCACGATCTCCGGAGCCTCGAAGGGATTTGCCTTGCCCGCCTTCACCGCGGCATTGAAGCTCTTCGCCTCCAGGATGCGGCAGGGCAGGAAGAATTTCTCCGCCATTTCCTGGTGCCATTGCTTGCGGAGGTTCGCCGGGGTGATGATGAGGATGCGGCGCTTCCGCTCGGCCCAACGCTGGCTGATGAGCAGGCCGGCCTCGATGGTCTTTCCAAGCCCCACTTCATCCGCCAGCAACGCCCCTTTGCTCAACGGCGATCGGAAGGCGAACAAGGCGGCTTCCACCTGGTGCGGGTTCAGGTGTACACGTGCATCCACCAAGGCCGCCGCGAATTTCTCCACACTGTCGCTGGGCCATCGGCGTGTGAGTTCGTGAGCGTAGTATTTCGCGTGGTATGAAGTGAGGGACATGGAGGTGGATCAGGGACGCACAAAGTACCTCTCCGTCGGAAACTTGAACTATGGCTGATTGCAGGAAACACCAATATCCTGATTTAAACGGATTAACCCGCAATATTCTATTGATGCAAGGATGACTAAATCATGAGGTTTCATGCTCCCGATAAAAACCTTCTCCCGTTTCCTATAACACCCCCGGCCCATTCAAATATTTGCCGCGAGCGTCAACGCTTGT
>JAFDZY010000392.1 GCA_018266685.1 Bacteroidota bacterium | reverse complement strand
TGCGAGGCGGTGAATTCGACCTGGGGCTCCAGCACCAGGGAGGCGTGGGCGTTGGTGTTGCGCAGGCTGCGCTCCAGTGCGTCGCGCTCCAGGGTGTTGGTGTCTTGCCGCACCTCGACCTTGCCGCGCGCGCACAGCAGGGCCAGGTTGCACAGGATGGCGGCGTAGTACCAGCCGTAGCTTTTGCGTTCAAAGCGTTCCAGCAGGCTTTTGACGGTGGTGCGCGTGCCGCTTTGTGCGTTGGTGTGGATGAAGGCCAGCATCTCCTGTTCAGGCTCGGTGATGTTGGCGTTGTCGTTGACCAGCAGGCCGTCTTCCACCAGGCGCAGGTGCTTGCCGATGTCGGCCTCGTTGTAGGGCACGTCGCGCAGCATGCGCAGGTTGGGGTAGGTGCTTTGAATCAGGTGTTCAAAGCCTTTGAGGATGCGGGTTTGGCCGTCTTCACTGCTGACGGGCACGTCGGCCGCGTTGATGATGAGCGTGGCCTGGCCCAGTAGCTCGCGGGCGCGCACCTGCAGCTCGTTGAAGCGTTCGGTGTTCTGAAAGCCCTTGGCGTCCAGGATGCGTTTGACGGCTTCTTGCTGGGTGTTGCTGTTTTGGCGGATGTATTTTTCGGTGCGCTTGTGCATGACCAGGTCTTGCATGAAGCGTCCATCGGCGGGCAAGACCACGCGCAGCTCGTCGCGCCCCATGCTTTGCATGCGCTGCAGGGTCAAAAAGCTTTCGCTGCTGTCGAAGTTATCTGCCAGCGGCGTGGTGATGTGGATGGCCAGTTCGTGCTCGCGGCTGAGCGCGCGGTCGTCCATCTTGCGGGTGTAGGCGTAGTCTTGGCCGTTGCTGTGGCGGATCTTGCGCTGGCGGATGGTGCCGTCGAACAGCAGGGCCTCCAGCTCTTTGAGCAGGTCGGTGTTTTCAACCTCGGTGGCCTTGATTTCTTCTTCGATGTCTTTTTCTTCGTCGGTCAGGTACTCGTAGGTGTCGCTGTTGCGCTGGATGTAGGTTTGCTGCTCCAGCAGGTTGAGTGCGGCTTCAAGCTGCTTGCGCTGGGCGGGCAGGTCTTGGGCAAAGCCATCGAGCATGAGCACGCTGAGGTTGCGCAGCGTGGCCTTGAATTCCTTGACGTACTTGACCAGGAAGAGCGCCTTGAGCACGCGCACGGCGTAGGGGTCGCCCAGGTGGCGTTCGGCGTTGTTGATGGCGCTCTGGATGGCGCTTTTGAGTGCGCCTCGGATGCCTTCGAACATGCGGTCGAACGTGGCCAATTGGCCGACGGGCTCGTTCTCGATGGCCATGGCGACTTCGCGAAACACGCCCAGCATGGAACGTTCGCCCACCGAGTTGGCCTTGCCTTCAAAGCCGTTGTGCTGCGACAGCCCGCGTATGGCGGACTGGAACAGCGGGAATTGGTAAGGCACGAAGGGGTAGCAGTAAACGAAATGCTCTACATCGCGGTAGTTTTGGTACTGCGTGCCGCCATCGGCAAAGTCGAACAGGGTTTTGAAGTGGTTGGACTGCTGCTGCCAGGTTTGGATGAGCAGGTCGGTGCCGATCTGGTTTTTGGTGAGCAGGCGCTTCTGGATGACTTCAGCTACGTCGGCGCTGGTGAGTTTGAGGCGGTTGGCAAAGCGGGCCTGGATTTTTGAGAAGTCGTTGCTTTGCTGCTTGCTCATGTCGCCCAGCACGGAGTTCATGTCTTCCTGGGCGGTGACGATGATCCAGGCCCGGCCTTGGCATTTGGTGGCCAGGCTTTCGGCCACCGTTTGCAGATTGGTCATGAGCTTGGTGTTTTCGGCGATGTACTGGCCGACTTCGTCCACAAAGAAGTTGAGGCGGAAGTTGGCAGGTTTTTGATCCAGCCAGGCCTTGACCTGGTTGCCGAAGTCTTCAATGGAGACGCTGTATTGGCTGCGGTATTTGTCCAGAATGCCTTTGGCGAGAGCTGGGTCTTCGCCCGTGATTTCCGCGTAGGCGCGGGCGATGTTGCCGCTCTCCAGCAAGGCCTGTTCACGACCACGTTCCCAGGGCTTGTTGGCCAGACGCTGGTAGGCGTCTTTGAAGGTGGTGAACTGGTTGCGGCTGTCCAGGTCGCGTTCAAACTGGGCGATATAGCCTTGCTTGCCAAAGTAGCCGCACATCTCATTGAAGACCTTGACGAACACCGACAGCAGGGCATCGACCTGGTTTTTGCTGATGATGTCGGCCTTCTGGTCGATGTTGAACAAGATGCTTTGCGATGGGATGGCAACGGCCTTTTTCAAGGCCGCGCGCAGCAGCTCATCGTCAGCGGAAATTTTGGGTAGGAAGATTTCCAGCGCATTGACATCGCCAATGCTGCGGTTTTCCAGCACCAAGGCCAGCATCTTGAGCAGGTGCGATTTACCGGAGCCGAAGAAGCCCGACAGCCACACGCCGTTGGCACCGTGGTAGTGGTTGTAGGCCTCCAGGAAGTGTTCCAGACGCTTGGCAACTTCGTCGGTCAGTACGTATTCGCTGAGCTCGGTGAACAGGTGGGATTCGTCGTCGGCCTTGATCACGCCTTCAATGGGGCGGCTGACGGCTTGCTGAAATATGCGATGCAGTTCCATGGGTGCAGTGTTCCTCAGGCCTGGGTCTCGAAGATGTTGAATGCGCGGTAGTACTTGTCGTCGTGCAGCAGCCCGAACAACTCCAGCGATGCGCCTTGTGCCAGCGAGTGGCGGTACTCGCCAGGGAAGAACAGCACGGTGGGCTTGTCTTTGGCGGTGCTTTGCAGGTTGTTCAAGACGTTGTGCGATCGGATATAGGGGAAGACTTCGCCGATGCCGCACAGAAACAGCACGTCGTAGTCGCCGCCGCGCAGACGCTCGGCGATGGCGGGGATCAGGTAGTCCTCGATATCCAACACGTTCTGTAGCAGCTCCAGCAGGTTGTCTTTGTCCACTTCGGCTTCGACGCGCAGGATGTCGTCCCACAAACTGGTGCCATCGTTGCTGCCTTCGCGGGCTTGCAGCAGCGCTATGCACAGGTCATAGAGGTTGATCTCCAGCACCTTGATGCCGCGCCCGCCAAGGCTGGGCACGCTCAAGCCTTGCAGGGTGTTGATGAGTTGGCGCTGCAGGCGCTCGATGTCTGTGGCTTGGCTGGCGGGAAATTCGCAGATGTAGAAGGGCAGGTCGTTGTTGAGCCCGCGCATGTGCAAAAAGCGCTCGCTGCTCATGACTGCGAGCAGATGTTCAAACCGCTGGGCCAGCGGGGCCTGGCTGATTTTTTGGCTGAGTTTTGGGGTCATGTCAGCCACCTTTGTATGTCCATATCAGTTGCCGGAAAGACCAGTAGTTGCTCTGGCCCTTGTTGCGCTAGGAGCTGCGTAAGGTAAGGGCTGGGCAGTGCGGGTTGGATGAGGTGCTGCGTCGAGAGCAAATCGGCTTCGCGCAACATGCGAAACAGGTTTTGCCGCAGCTTGCTTTGGGTGGATGGCGCCAGCGCGTCGAGCTCTGGGTGCCACAGGGCTTTGCTGTTGTAGAAGCTGTCGTAGTCACTCAGCGTGACTTGGCGACGGCGTAGCAAATGGTGCTCGCGCAGTACGTCAATGGCGAAGTCGTGGATGAGC
>JAFDZY010000391.1 GCA_018266685.1 Bacteroidota bacterium | reverse complement strand
GAGTTCGTGGGCTTGCAGTCGTTCTCGATCGCGGTATGAGCAAGTTGCCGATCGTGGATGCGCGGACCTTCGAGCGCATCCTGCTCAAATGGGGTTTCCAGATCGTTCTGCAACGGGCAGCCATGTGTTCTACCGGCATCCGGATGGCCGCTACACCACGCTGCCCCATCACAAAGGCCAGGACATCAGCCGCCCCCTGATCCGCTAGATCCTGAATGAGATATATGTGACGCCCGATGCGTTCGTGGCAGCACTGAACGATTGACAGTCATAGAGCCGCAGGGTCGTCCGCTGGATCGCTTCGCAAAAACCTCGCGACAGCGGACAGACCCGGCGGAGGCTGGGGTAGACACCCTGCGGGGGTCGAAAGAGCCAGGATGTTCACAAGTGGCCCGCCTGCCACCGCACGAGCTCGCCCGCGCGGAACACTTGCGACAATGAGGGAGTTCGTGGCGGCATTGAACGATTGAGCGCGGCACTACGCATACCGCAGCTCGGCTATGCTGAGTGACCTTGCATTCCCGTCCTCTGTCAATCCTCAATCCGCCGCGCCGCTCGGCTGTGCCGGGTGGCCTTACCTTCTCGGCTCCCGGCCGATTACAAATGAAAACACCGACCGCCAGAGGCGGAATGAGCCATGGCACACGCGACACGCGAGCACCAGTGTGAGATTCTGCCGCTCGGCTGTGCCGAGTGGCCTTGTGTTCCCGGCCGCTGGCCTGTCCTTGCTACCGCCTATACGGAATACTTACGGCGATCAAGGGCCGTACTTGAGATGTGGCCTTCGGCTGGTGTGGCGTACTTGATAAACCGTGATGGTCTCCCCGTCAACCGCATAAACGATGCGATAATGCGGAAACCCGGTGATGTATCCATACCGGTACACTCCTTTGCGCACTTGGTGGTGCGGGTTGGTTCGCAACTGCTTCAAGGCATTCTCGAGTTCATCGCTGAAGCGCAGCCCCAAACCCGGGCGCTGTGCGTCTACCAGTCGGCTATGGCCTCGATCTCCTCCTGCGCCTCATCGCGTACGACCAGCGTAAAGGCGCTCATTTCCTCCCCTTACGCAACCGGGCCATGGACTCCTCCAACGTGTAGGAAGTTCCTTCCCCACGCAAATGCCGCGCACGTCGACGCTCCAGCTCAGCCCAGTCCTCATCGGTCATGTCCATGTCCGCTTCCGGCACCTCTGCCTCGATGGTCTTGGCGATGCGCTGCAGGGTGGCTTCATCCCAAACCTGCATCAGGCGCTGGATGAGATCAAGTTTCTTCAGGGCGATGTCCATGGCGATGGAGTGTTGACCAAAGGTAAGCTGCTTGCGTGTATGATCGCGGCTGTGAGCCGGGTGGCAGCCCGCTCAATCCCGACCCGAAAGCTGGGACCACCCATCGGAATCAATTCGCTAAAGAGCCCGGATGTTCACAAGTGGCCCGCTCGCCTACGCGTGAACCCGCCCAAGCGGATCAATTGCGACAATGAAGGGCCAAGCAGGCCAAAGACAAGGGCACAGGGGCTCCGGGGCAGTAGCCTTCGGCTGGCCCGGGTGGACACGGTGCTGCACCCAGCATCGTGTCCACCCGGTCCACCTACCACCAAGCTGCGTGAGCGATTGGAGCGGGTACCCCGCAGCGTGGTAATCCACGCGAGGAGTACGAGCGGAAAGCGCGACGGCGAGTCCTCGAGCCGACACGCCCGAAGAATCTATCTCCAGCTACTCGGCGGTACGCCGTACTTCTCCATCGCAACCACCTTGCATCGGTCGATTGTGTTCTCAAACAGCTCATCGAGATCACTTCCATCGGCACGCTTCACCCATAGGAAGTAACCACCTACTTCAGGACCTTCCGTTTCAATTGTGAAGCCCAGACCTTCGTGTTCCGAACGAAGGAGAACCGCATGTCCAAAAGCAGAGCACATCACTACCGACTCAAGTACATACTCCTCTCCCCATACACCTGCCTAAAGAACGGATCCTTCAAATCCTTGATGAAGTAGATCGCCTCGCCGGTGCTCTTCATCTCAGGTCCGAGGCTCTTGTCCACATTGGGGAACTTGTCGAAACTGAAGACGGGCACCTTGATCGCATACCCATCCAAGCGCGGCTTGAACTGGAATTCCTTCAGCTTGTGGCCCAGCATCACCTTGGTGGCCCAGTTCACGTAGGGTTCGCCGTAGGCCTTGGCGATGAAGGGCACGGTGCGACTGGCGCGCGGGTTGGCCTCGATCACGTACACCACCTCGTCCTTGATGGCGAACTGGATGTTCACCAGGCCCACGGTCTTCAGCGCGAGGGCGATCTTGTGGGTGTGCTCGCGCATCTGCTGGATCACCTTGTCAGGCAGGTCGAAGGGCGGCAGCACGGCGTTGCTGTCGCCGCTGTGGATGCCCGCCGGCTCGATGTGCTCCATCATGCCGATGATGCGCACCATTTCGCTGTCGCAAATCGAATCCGATTCCGCTTCGATGGCACCGTCCAAGAAATGGTCGATGAGGATCTTGTTGTCGGGCATCAGCCGCAGGATGTCCAGCACCTGGTCCACGAGTTCCTCCTCGTTGATCACGATCTTCATCTTCTGGCCGCCGAGCACGTAGCTGGGCCGCACCAGCAGCGGGAAGCCGAGTTCCTTGCTCAGGGTGATCGCCTCTTCCGGCGTGCGCACGGCGCCGAACTTCGGGTAGGGAATGCCCAGGTCGCGCAGCAGGCTGCTGAATCGCTCGCGGTCCTCGGCCATGTCCAGCGCCTCGTAGCTGGTGCCGATCACCGGGATGCCGTAGCGGTGCAGCTTCTCGGCGAGCTTCAGCGCGGTCTGCCCGCCCAATTGCACGATGACGCCCTCGGGCTTTTCATGCAGGATGATGTCGTAGATGTGCTCCCAGAACACGGGCTCGAAGTAGAGCTTGTCCGCCGTATCGAAGTCGGTGCTCACCGTCTCCGGGTTGCAGTTGATCATGATGGTCTCGTAGCCCAGCTCCTTGGCCGCCAGCACGCCATGCACGCAGCAGTAGTCGAACTCGATGCCCTGCCCGATGCGGT
>JAFDZY010000390.1 GCA_018266685.1 Bacteroidota bacterium | reverse complement strand
TTGTCGTTGTGGATGATCAAGGTGTTGGCCGTGCCGAGGTCGATGGCGATCTCCTGGGTGAAAAAGCTGTTGAACCAGCCCATGCGGTTGTCAGTGTTTGAAGTGTCGGTTTCCGGTAACGCATAAGGCGATGCCGAGGTTGTTGCAAGCGTCGGTGCTTTCCTGGTCGCGGATGCTGCCGCCGGGTTGTACGACGGCGGTGATCCCTGCGTTCGCTGCAATGGTCACGCAGTCCGGGAAGGGGAAGAAGGCATCGCTGGCCATTACCGCGCCCTTGAGGTTGAATTTGAACTTTCGCGCCTTCTCAATGGCGTGTTCCAAGGCGTCCACCCTGCTGGTCTGCCCAGTACCGCTGCCCAGCAATTGGAGGCCCTTGGCCAGCACAATGGCGTTGCTCTTGGTGTGCTTCACCAGGATGTTGGCGAATTCCAGGTCTTGCAACTGGGCCTTTTCCGGGGCCTTCTTCGTCACCACCTTCATGCCTTCGGCACGGTCGGTGATGTTGTCCGGGGATTGCACCAAGGTGCCGTTCAGTGCAGTGCGGCGCTTTTGGGCGGGCCGTTCGGCGGGCTTGCGCCGCAGGATGATCCTGTTCTTCTTCTTGCGGACCACTTCCAATGCGGCCGGTTCGTAGTCCGGTGCCATGATGATCTCGAAAAAGATGGCATCGATTGCTTCCGCCGTGGCCTTGTCCACTTTCGCGGTGGTGGCGAGGATGCCGCCGAAGGCACTGACGGGGTCGCCGGCGAGCGCGGCTTCCCACGCTTCCTTCAGCGTGGGGCGCACCGCAGCGCCGCAGGCGTTGTTGTGCTTGATCACTGCGAAGGGCGTTCCGCCCAGGCTGGCGAGGTCATCGATCAATTCCAGCGCTGCATCAAGGTCCAGCAGGTTGTTGTAGCTGAGCTCCTTGCCATTGAGCCGCTCGAAAAGGGCGTCCAGGTCGCCGATGAATTCAGCCTGCTGGTGCGGGTTTTCGCCGTAGCGCAGGTGATGGGAGGGCTGTGCTTTTTCCCCGTTGAACCAAGCGTGTATGGCGCTGTCATAGTGGGCACTTTCGGCAAAGGCGAACGTGGCGAAGCGTTTGCGCTGTGCAACAGTGGTGGCTCCCTGCTGGCCTTGCAGCAATTCCAGCACTTCGGCATAGTGGCGCTGGGCGGGCACGATCAGCACGTCTGCATGGTTCTTCGCGGCAGCGCGGATCAGGGAGATGCCGCCAATGTCGATTTTTTCGATGATCTCCTGTTCGCTTCCGCCCGCTGCCACCGTGGCCTCGAAGGGGTACAGGTCCACGATCACCAGGTCGATGGGCGGGATGGCGTGTTCTTCCATCTGGGCCACATCGGCACTCAGGCCCCTGCGCGCCAAGATCCCGCCGAACACTTTTGGGTGCAAGGTTTTCACGCGGCCCCCCAAAATGCTGGGGAATTCCGTGAGGTGCTCCACGGCGGTTACGGGAATGCCGAGTTCTTCAATGAAGGCGCGGGTGCCGCCAGTGCTGTACAATTGAACGCCGAGCCGGTGCAGCTCGCGCACGATCGGCTCCAGGCCGTCCTTGTGGAATACGGAGATCAGCGCGCTTTCTATGCGCTTGTTGCTTTCTGCCATGCCGGGCAAAGGGTTGCGCAAGTTTACCGGTGATCCGGCGAATAACCCGGCCCTTGGTGAAACGGCTTTTCACCTTGTTACCAACACTTTCCGTTGCCGGGAGAGCGAGCTTGGTGGGAAAGGGGTGAAAGCGTGAGCGGGTGCAAGCGTGATTTTTCGATGGAAGTGCCGCGATCCATGCATGCGAGGAGCCACTTCCCTGCGATCAAAACCTGAAGCCGATGCCCAGCAATACGTTCACTCCGTCCGTGTTGCTTTCCAGTACGTTGAAGCTGGCATTGCCCGCATTGTCCACTGCAATGGATGCGGGGTCCACGTAGCTGGCCTTGCCGCTGTAAAAGCGCTCCACGCGGCCCTCGATGTAGCCAACGCCGCCAAGCTCCACCATCAATCCGCCGACCCATCCGGCGCTCAGGGCAAAGTCGTTCGCATTGCGTGTGCGCATCACCGGCTCCTGCAGCCCGTCCACCGTCAGGGTGCTCTTGGTGGTGAATTGGCGGAATCCGGCCATGCCGTCCACATAAGGCCGCACCTTGCCCTTAAGCGGGCTGAAGCGCAGCAGCGGGTGGTAGCTGAGCACCTTGGCACGCACGGCGAGGTCGCCTTCCGTGGCGGTGAGTTCCGGCGTGGACACGGGTACCGTGAAGTTTTTCACGCCCATCACGCCGTAGTCAAAGGCAAAGCCCCACTGGAAGGGCAACAGGCGCGAGGGCAGGGTAACATGGCCACCCCAGGTGAACATGTTGCGGCCCCAGGTGTCGGCGAATTCGCCCTTGGGCACGCTGATGCCGATGGTGCCGCCCACGTTGCCCTGGTAGCCTTTGAGCTGCGCAAAGGCGGGCAGGCTGGCCAGCAAACAGGCGAAGGGGAGGGTAATGCTGCGCATCTTCCGGGGTATTTAACGCACCTGTTGCCGATCTCGTGCCGATCCGCTGAACTTCGCGCCCCATGGAGCTTTTTTCGGGTTGGGCAGATGCCGGGCTGCCGGCGCTTTTCTTGGCCAGTTTCCTGGCGGCCACGGTGCTGCCGTTCAGCTCCGAGGCGCTATTGGCGGCCATGGCTTTTGGGCCGTGGAGCACGGCGGTCCTGCTGCTCACCGCCAGCATCGGCAATACGCTCGGCGGCATGACCAATTTCGGCATCGGGCGCTGGATCCCGGAAGGCAGGCTGATGCGCCGGCTGCGTGTGGACCCCGCCAAGGCGGAGCGTTGGAATGCCCTGGTGCAGCGCCATGGCAGTTGGTGCGCGCTGCTGTGCTGGCTGCCGGTCGTAGGCGACCCCATCGCCATCGCCTTGGGCTTGTTCCGCGCCCGCTTTTGGCCGGTGCTGCTGCTGATGTTCATTGGAAAGGCCGTGCGCTATGCCGTGGTGATCGCCGTGTTGCGCGGAATGGCATGGCCGCTATGATCCTTCTGGTCCACGCACCTGATCTCGGAGGAGCATACATGTACAGGCCATCTTTCATCGGGCCAAGGAACGGGCGGGTATTGCAAAACCCGTTTCCGTGCATACCTTGTGGCATAGTCTCGCCACCCACCTCCTGGAGAAAGGCACAGACCTCCGCTACATCCAGGCCTTGTTGG
>JAFDZY010000389.1 GCA_018266685.1 Bacteroidota bacterium | reverse complement strand
ATCAAGGACATGCTGGATGTGGGAAAGAAACTGGGCTAAACCTGCATCATCCACTGCGAGAGGCTGCCTTGTACGGGCAGCCTCCTGCATTTTAAGGTGGCCGTTCCCGCGAACCATCGCAAGGGTTCCAACGTTTCCAAAACAGCGCAATGAGCCGCAATTCTTAACTTGGTTCCCATGGCACGCACCTATGATACCCTCTCGCAGGCGGTGAATGACCTGCAAGCCCGCGGTTACACGGATGAACTGACCTTGGACCAGGAATGCCTCATCTGCAACGGCAACAACACATCGCTGCGCCCGGACGAATTCAACATCGATGAATTCCACCGCTTTGAAGGGGATTCAAACCCCAGCGATGAGAGCATCGTGTACGCGATCAGCTCCGCGAAGCACAAGGTGAAGGGAATTCTTGTAAATGCGTTCGGACCGCGGGCATCCAGCCTGAACCAGGCCATGGTGGAAAAGTTGGCCACCCATGCGCGTTGATCCGCTATGGCCTACTTCGCGGTAAGGTCGAAGGTGATCTCCACCATGTCCTCGATCATCTTATCGCCCAACGAACCGAAGAACTGGCCCGAACGGTAGGTGATGTCGTAAAGCGTGCGGTCAAATGCCATGGTGCCCGCTGCACGGATAATTTGCTTATCCTTCCACGCCAGCACAACGAAACTGACGGGCTTGGTAATGCCTTTGATGGTAAGGTCGCCCGTAACGGTGTAGTTTGGTTTTCCTGCCACCACTCCCGCAATTGGCTCCACCTTGGTGATCTTTAGGTGGGAGGTCTTGTATTTGGCCGAATTGAAGAAATTCGTCGATTTAAGGTCGTTGGCCAAGCGCTGGGCATACTCTGGTTCCATGTCCGTGGTGGAAATACTGGTCATGTCAATGGTCACCTCAGCGCCCACCAACCCGCCAGGCCCCCACTCCACCGTTCCAGTACTTACGTTCACACCTCCCTGGTGCTGGCCGGTAAGCTTCTTTCCGGTCCAGATCATGTGCGTGGCCTTGGCATCCACCTGGTAGGTGGTTTGTGCCGTGGCCACGGATGCAACAAACAATGCGAAAAGGGGGAATACAAGTTTGATCCTCATTTGATCGGGTCGGGCGGATAATTGCATTGGACCGGTTGTACGCAGGTTCAAGACCGCAGTTTGTCCAAGGTGTTGCTCATTGCCGCTGCCTCCTGCACGGACAACTTCCGTGCCACCGCCTCAAACCCGTCCTTCGAGGATTTATCGATCTGGTCCAGCAGTTCCACGCCTTTGCCGCTGATCAACAAATGCACCACGCGGCGGTCTTCATCGCTGCGCTCCCGGAGCACCAGGCCCTTGGCGATCAACTTGTCCGTAAGCCGCGTAGCGTTCGGGGCCCGGTCAAGCATGCGCGCCAACACTTCGTACATGCACATCTTCTTACCCTTGGCACCGCGCAAGATCCGCAAGATGTTGTACTGCTGCGCACTAACGCCATAAGGTTTCAACCGCGCATTGTCCATGTGCTTTAGCCAATTGGACGTGAAGATCAGGTTGAGGAGCATTTTCTGGTGCTCGTTTTTGAACTCCATCGCCAACTCTTTTTCAATCCCTGCCATGCCGCAAAGATACCGGAAAAGTATTTTACATGGCAAGCAATTGCCGGGATTGCTTCCCGAACCGGAGGCCGGAATTGCAAGGTGAAGGGAAACGTGGTCGTGGGAATGGCCATCCGCCATAACGGCAACTACTACAGGCCGATGCTTGCTGTCGGGAATTTTTAACCAAGTCCTTCGGGGTTGGCCACTAATTTGGCCACCCACAACATGCAGCAACTACTCACCCTCATTTTGCTTGGCGGGCTGCTCTTCGCGGGCTGCAAAGGCAACAACCCTTCCCAACAAACAGCGCTCTCCACCCCTGCCCAAGCTGATGTTGCCCCGGCAGCCACGGTTGAGAACCAGCAGGCGATGGATTCGCTGCTCACGGTCCTGGGACCGTTGCAAGGCAGAACTGTGGCGGACATGTTCGCCGGTGACGGGTTTTACACATGGGGCATGCTGAAGGCTGGCGCACGGGTACTGGCCATCGACGACAACCCGGCAAACATCGCCGCCTTGGAGGCCCGAAAAAAGCAGGATGGCATCGGCGACGATCGGCTCTTGATCCGCCAAACCACACCAGGTGCACCTGGATTACTGGCGAACGAAGTGGACATGGCGCTGATCACGCGGGAATACTCCACCCTGGGCGACAGGCCCTCATGGTTCGCCCAGCTCAAGTCCGGCATCCGCTCCCCCCACCTGTTCTACCTGGTGAATTTCATTCCTGGCCAAACCGCCGCCGGTCCGCCGTTGTCCCAGCGCATGGGCTACAACACCGTATCCAATGAAGTCACGGAGTTCGGGTTTGAGGACGTAGGCATTTTCTATAAGAAAATGCAATACCGCTACATCCTGTTCGGTTCCGTACCCCCGGAATCACGCCCGGACGAAGGAGAAGGGCAGTAGGCATTGCCCTAGGCCGGCTGATCTGCCGACCTGTCCCTGTGATCAAGTGGGATCCCTGTTTCCTTGTCGGTACATGGTGCTCCTATCTACGGTGGAAAGGAAGTCCGCAACCTTCGGTTTCTGCCCCTGGCGGCAGATTGCAGCCTTTTCACTTTGGGAAACCTCTAATACCCTCTCCGGGTTTCCACCTATTTCCTCTACACCCCGTGATCAACCGGCATACAATGGTCCGAAAGGCTGCTCCTCGCCAATAAGCCAGGCTGCATGCGATGTTCATCAATAACGCTCCCTCCCCATATTTCATTGCAGCGTAGATGCCCCGCGGGGTTATGCGAAGCAAATGCGGAGATCCGGCAGTTGCGTCCGGAAAGATTGAACAACCATGGCTGCTTACGGAGCTCCGGGCTGTTGGAGGTGCCAGCATCCTGCGTAATCGCCCGTTGAATGGGCACTTCCCCGAATAAGGTAAGGGGACAGGGCCCTCGGAATGCGTGGATGGTTTGCCCGGCCCAAGGCACTTCTTCAAGCCCAGATCAGTCCAGCATTTTCCGCATTGACCAGTTCCTTCTCGACAAGCCTGTACAGGCTCTTTGAACTTTCCCTTGGTTCGGCTCCTCCAGCACAAGGACAATTCGCCCTGGGGCAGGAAAAGCGACGCGAATTTTCAACACAACGTGCATGTCCCATTCGGGTTTCTACAGGCTTGCCATGCAAGGCAATCCCGAACCTTGCTTGTACCCGCCTAATTGCCAAACAATTAGGCACGCATACGTGATTCACCGGAGATGCCGGAGTACGCTATGGGCGTACAACGGTTGCCTCATGTGAATAAAAACATTCTTTTGGATTTTTTCTCATTTATTCAAATAGATTGTGGCTCCACCATGCCCCTATCGGCTTTGACCTCAACCCGAAACTACCGGTTATGGCTTCGAAGCCTGAACCTACACAAGGTACTCTTTGCCCAATGGACCCTAACCAAATTCACCAACCCCCAAAGACCATGAACACAGAAAGGACATCCGGTGTGAAGCTATGGCCAGCCCCGCTCAAAAGTTGGCGAACATCCTTTTGGGAATTACGTGCACTTGTTCCATTGTTGGCATTGGCTCTCATAATTTCACCAGGTCTGCACGCGCAAACCATCTCCATTGGCGCTGGCACATTAATAAGCGGGACTACCCAGAACGGCAATCCCATTTACCGGTCCAGTCAAACAAGTGCTTTTGGATGGTCCAAGAGCATTCAACTATGGACCGCAACTGACTTGGCTGCCATGCCCGGTGGTTCCATGGTGACGGCCATTGCATTCGACAAAACGACGACCAGCACCATCATGGCAGGACGCACTGCCACGATGAACATTTACTTGAAAAACTCGTCGTCCACCGGATTAGTCACCGGATCATCATGGGATGCCATGATAGCTACGGCATCATTAGCCTATTCGAACAGTGCTGTTGGGGATGCAGACGTACCTGCGGCCGCAGGTTTTTGGAGCATTACGCTCGGCACTCCGTTCATGTACACGGGTGGGGCACTGGAAGTGTACATTTCATGGGATGTGAACGGCGCTTCCTCCGGCTTGACAAACGGGGCATTCCAGTGGCGTTACGCCACTACTGCAACCAGCCAGGCCATGGGCATGTCGGCAAGTGCCGCAATTCCGGGAGCAAATTCCACCTGGACCACCATTCCTTGGCGGTTCAATGCACAAGTAACCTACACTGCAGCAGTCCCATGCAACAGCACACCCACACCTGGCAATACCACAGGACCTGCATCGGTTTGTCCCGGTGCGCCGTTCATTCTTGGCCTGCAAAATAGCACTAGTGGCTCCGGTGTCAGCTACCAATGGGAAAGCTCGGCTGATGGGAATTCGTGGGCGAATGCCCCAGGGGCAAGCACCAGTGCCAGCTATTCCAGTACCCAAGCCGCCGCCACTTGGTACCGTTGCCAAGTGACCTGCGCGGGCAACGGCACGGCCGCCAGCACACCGCTGCAACTGGGGATGAACCCCTTCTTGAATTGCTACTGCAATTCAAATTTCACCAATGCTTCCTTCGAATTCATTACCAATGTGAATTTCAGCGGAATAAACCAAAGCAGTGGTGCATCCGCGGGGGGACCAGTGGATTACACTGCCAACGTGGCCACTGTTTCCCAAGGAGCAACAAGCACGCTCTCCGTTTCCTTCGATTCTGACGGCTTGGATTACCTGTATGCGTTCATTGATTGGAACCAGAACGGGATTTTAAACGATGGCGGGGAGGTGTACACCTTGGCAGCAAACGTGGGGGATGGAACGGTGCTGACCTATACGCTGCCCATCACCGTGCCCATGACCGCCTTATTGGGCAATACACGAATGCGCGTCATGGTAGACTATAACAATGCCACCCCAAACCCTTGCCGTTCGGCAACATATGGAGAAGCAGAGGACTACACGGTGAACGTATTTCCGCCAGCCACGTGCCCAAGCCCCACTTCCTTGGCAGTTTCGAACCTAACGACTTCTTCAGCAAATCTTTCTTGGACCGCCGCCAGCCCAGCCCCGGCCAACGGCTACCAGTGGGAAGTGCGCAGCAGCGGCAACCCCGGCGACCCCGGCCCCGATGCCAGCGGCACAACATCGGCCGGAGTTACAACGGCCAACGCAGCCGGCCTTGCCGCAAATACCGCGTACAACCTATACGTACGCAGCGATTGCAGTGGCGATTTCAGCCTTTGGGTGGGGCCGGTGAATTTCAAGACATTGTGCAATGCAGCCGCATTGCCCTACACAACCAACTTTGAAGAGGTACTGATGCCACCGCCATGCTGGTCAAAAAATGATGTGCCAGCTTTACTCCAGGCTGTTTACTCCAATCCAGGTGACGGCATTGCCAGCGGCCCCAGTGGCAACCCTACGGATTCCGCTGGTGTTCGGCTGCTCTTCTACAACATTTCCTCTGGTACGGCCACTCTTACAAGCAATGCGTTCTCCCCTGCACCGGCCGATTACCGTGTGCGCTTTGACGTGGCCGGCGCAGCCTATCCCGGCAGCATCGACAGCGTATACTTGGAGACCTCCATTGATGGCGGTGCCACATGGGCCATACTTCAAGCCATGAGCAATGAGGACGGTGTGGGCGTATTGAGCACCGCACCAGCCACAACCAGCGGTTATATTCCTTCCGCGGCGAATTGGGCCACCTTAGCTTACAACATCCCAACCGGCGCGAACATGATCCGGTTCAGGGCCGTGACCGGATTTGGCAATTACGTGTACATTGACAACGTGGTGGTGGAACCTGCGCCGAGCTGCCTGCCAGCCACGGCATTGGACGCGTCCAACGTAACCGGCACCAGCGCCGACCTTTCCTGGACGGCCAGTGCCTCCAACCCTGCGGACGGCTACCAATGGGAAGTGCGCAGCAGCGGCTCCCCTGGCAGCGGTGCCACCGGCCTCACCGACAACGGTTCCACGGCAGCGGGCATCACCACCGCCAGCACCAGCGCCCTTACCGCCAACACGAACTACACCCTTTACGTGCGTTCCGTTTGCGGCGTGGCTGACACCAGCGCATGGGCTTCACACGCCTTCTTCACCGGCTATTGTGCGGCAACCTCTTCGACCAGCGCATACCTTATCGCCAACTTTAGTACATCAGGCGGCTTCCAGAACATCTCCAACCTGAACTCGGGCTTCTCCGCGAACGGCTATGGTGATTTCACCACGATGACCGTTTCTGACAGCGCCGGAGGTACGGTGAACTTCAGTTCCGACTACGGTGCGGACACCTATGAATTCACCATCTGGGTGGACTGGAACAATGACTTGGATTTTGACGATGCCGGAGAAGTTGCATTCACCAATACGAACTACGTTTCATCGAATACCGGCACCATCACTGTTCCTATTGGACAAGCTGAAGGCAACTACCGGATGCGCATCCGCACGGACTGGTTGAACAATCCCGTACCCTGCGGCACCGGCACCTATTACGGGGAAACGGAGGATTACACCTTTACGGTGGAAACACCCACCTGTTTTGCACCGGCGGCAGTTATCACAAGCCTGGCTGGCGGCACGGCCACCTTGACGTGGACCAACAATGCCTCGGAAAGCTACAACTGGGAGCTGCGCAGCGATGCCCTTGCCCCCGGCAGTCCGGGTGCTGTGGCTTCCGGCAACGTAACAACCGGTCCGGTAAGCATTCCGGGATTGACGAACGGCTCCACCTATACGTTCTATATCCAGGGCGTGTGCTCCGCAGGCTTGGACCTGAGCAGCTGGGCGGCCACCACCGTGTACATGGGCTACTGTGCGGCCGGCGCCACCGCAAATGCCGCAATCCTGAAAATTGGCAGGGTTGCCTTCTCCGATGTGGACAATTCATCCAGCTCCTCAGCGGGCTATGAGGACTTCACCAGCGTGGTGGGCAACGTGCAGGCCGGTGCGTCCTACCCCATCACCATTGACATTTTCCAAGGGTACGATGCCGACCGTGTACAGATATGGATCGATGCCAACCAAGACTTGGTGTTCACCCCGGATGAACGGGTGTTCATTGGTTACAACCCGGCCAACCCCAACCCGCCGATGAACTATACCATCACCGGCAACTTCTACATGTCCAGCGCCGCACTGGGCGGAACCACCCGCATGCGTGTCCGGCTGGACAACACCATCAATGGCCCGAACCCCGATCCGTGCGGCAATTCAACATTCGGGCAAGTGGAGGACTACACATT
>JAFDZY010000038.1 GCA_018266685.1 Bacteroidota bacterium | reverse complement strand
GCAAATTCAGAACTTGCAGGGTCAAAACAATCACGAAGGGTAGGGTTCGCAATTTTAAGTTTTTCTAATTTTTCTGTGTATGTTGTCATATTGTAAATGGTCTGCGGGAAAATGGCAGCTAACGTTTTGGGTATTGCCGAAGGCGGGGATTTTTGGCACAAAAGTTCAATCGAAGAACTAATGTTGAACCTTGCACAAAAGACCAATCGAAGCTGTTCAGCCCCGCTTTTGGCAATACCTTGTTAGCGGTTCGTTGTTCTTTCTTGTCGTTTATTTTTTAAATTCCAAAAGAGTTTCATCTACTAAATGTTCGATTTCTAGAAAATTATTAGCAAGTTCTAATATGTCTTTTTCAAGTTTTTCTTTGTTGAGAGGTATCCAACCTTCCATTAATGTCTGCGGAGCATATTGAACACTTACATTTTTCCATTTGTGGTCAAATTTTTTAAATTTCTCTCTAAAAGAAATGGCAAAAGCACGGCTTTGTAATGCATACCCATTGAGCTGTCTTAGTCTCAGTGCATGTATATTGTAAAAAAGCTTGTTTTCAGCAATAGCATTTTCGTCTAACCAAATACCCATAAAAACTGCAGAGCCGGAATGTGGCTTTTCATATGGATTATTTGCCCAATGCTTTTTTTGCAGTCGCATAACAACCGAGTTTAACCAAATGCCTGTTTGAATTTCTATATCGTTTCCATCTGGTATTTTTTTCTCAAATTTTTTTGCAGCTTTTTCAAATTGGACTAAGCAATAATCAAAATTAAATGGCATGATAATTTTTTTATTAAATGTTTATTTTAAGGCACTTGTTTTTCTTCGAGAAAGGCAAGGATATAACCGTCTGGGTCTGCAATATAAAATTCTTTGCCATAATCCATTTCCCGTAATGGTTTTATAAGTTCAACCGATTTGTTTGATATGCCGTCATATAAATTTTCTATATCGTCAACCGAAAACACAATGTCAAGGTCTTCGTTTTTTCTTCTATTTTGTCTTTCTTCTATTAAATATTTTCCTGTTTTAAGATGAATTGAAAAGCCATCTTTACTTATCCCGGCATAGAAGTCCTCATAACGAAAATCTATTTCAAACCCCAATTGTTCTGTGTAGAAATTAATAGAATGGATAATGTCTTGTACAAGAAATTGAGGGCTCATCTTTTTTACTGTTGCAGTTGAAACCTTTGTCATAGTTTTTATTCTTTAAAATGTTCTTGATAACGGGGTCTGTTTACAATGACCGCTAACGGTAGGGCTTGGCGTTGTTGGGGAATTAGAAATCCGTCCGCCTACAACTGAAGCTCAATTAAAAAACAGAAGTTGAAGATAACGGCTAAAAACTAAATTGAAAAACGTCACGCCGGGGCTGAAGCTGAAAAGCGAACAAAAAGATGAAGATTTATTCGTCAAGCCCCAATAATGCCAAACCCAATGTTAGCTGTAGATTTTTCTTCGCTTCGTTCTTCTACTTAATCTTCTAAGGCTCCGCCACCGTCAGTCACATAGCAACAAAACGATTTTCAAAATATGTCGCTACAGTTTCTCTTTCACAAATTTATTATTCGGTTAAGACTAATGTTGTTGCTGCGTTTTGTCTAACTAATGAAATTTTATGTTGTGATTTATGTTATAAAATATGTTGTCAGTTGTTGCTTTCCAAATTTAAACTGTCAATGTGAAACTTTATAATTTTTGTTGTTTATAAATTGTCTGCCGATATTTTTTTCTTACTTGTCTGCTTAATTTATTTTTTTGCTGTCGTTAGTTGTGAATTTGGTCGAGCAGTTTTTGTCTGCTGCTTGGTTGATTGTCACAAGTTGTTATGTGTCCGCTTATGATTATGACTTGAACAAAAGTCCACCCGTAACCAAAAGCTAAATTGAAAAACTAAAGAACAAAAATATTCGTCTGCCGAACAAAGAATGTCAAGCTGATGTGGGCTTTAGGTCAAGTCAAACCAAATGATAAAGAACTTTTTACTGTCAGCCCAAAAATGGTTAAACTGTTTGGCAAAATTTTACAGCTAACGAACAGGTATTTGCGATGGCAGGGCATCGAAGCTCGTCACGCTTGTACCGAGGCTGATTTATTTGTTTTGCCGAAGATAACTACAAATGCCCAACAGCCCTGTGTCAGCCGATAACTGTAGATGATAAGAATTACTGCTGCTGAAATGCGTTCCGTCGCCCCCTGCTATTGCAAATACTTTTGTTAGCGGTAGTTTTTTCATCAGTTGTCAAGGTTTAATGTCTTACGAACCAACTCTTTGTTCTCCCAAGAAGAAGCTTCCAAAAGTCTTTGCTTTACTGTGTCAGAAAGTTCAGCAACAGTTAAAGTCGCCTTTAGATTTTGTCCACCCGGATAAGTATGCTTGTCGTATTCGTGTAAAATTGTTCCGTCATCATATAAAGTGTAATCATCGTCTAAAAGACCACCTTTCATCTTGTGAGATACTGAAATTACTTTTTTGTCCATAGTTTTAGTTTTACGTAATAGTTAGTTTTAGTCAACATTCCAATAATTACTTGGGTCTCCTTCAAAGGCTTCATACAAAGCCATTTCGTCCCAACTACTATAACCATATGCGCCAGGTCCATCATCATAGCCATCATAGTAATCTTCACCGTCATAGTAGCCAATTGCATTTTCAAAATTTTCATGCATTCCTTCAACATTGTCAGAATACCTTAAATTAATCCATCTTAGAATTTTATTGTCTTGAGTAACAATTGTTCCATTAGGCAAAGTTTCACCCGTTTTATAATATTCTGGCAGAATGTAAGAACCAACTAAAATATGTTGTTCACTTTTGTCAAGTTTAGATTGAATTTCAAATCGCTTTAAAGATAAAAAAGTCACTTTATCATCTTGTGCTTTTATTCCAACGTTATCTTTTCCAAACTTATGGAAGTAGAAAATTTCTTTTATTCTCTTATAACCCAATAATTGAGTAGCATTTTCAACTCTAAGCTTGTCAACCGGCTTTTGCAACTCGAAAAAGTACTCTTTTACAATAAGGTTGTCTTTATTACATTCTTTTCCGTTGAACATTTTTTCACCTTTCTTATAGAATTCAATACGCATTGTAGAGCCTATAAGAAGTTCCAATTCGAATACTTCCAAAGAGGTATTTTGCTTAATGTTATTAGGTGTTATAAAAACAAATTCTTTGTTGTCAAATTCAACAATAACTAACTGTCTTTTATTGCGAATTCTTGTCTTAATATTTCTGATAGGTTTGTGTCTCATAAAATTACCGCTAACGAACAGGGCTTGCCGAAGTACGGGAATTAGTATTCCGTCCGCCCGGAACCGCTGATGATTGAAAAACTGATGATGAAGATAACAACAAAAAGCTAAATAGATAATGTCAAGCTGGATATGAAGCACAATAGAATTACAAAAAGCCGAAGATAACTTCCGTCAGCCCGTATTTTGGCAAACCCCCTGTTGTACGCATACCCTTTCTCCGTGGTCATCTACAATGTGGGTCTGGTCGCACCGCATGATGGTTGCCGTGTGTAGGACAAGGCAGGCTCTTTTGCAAGGTTGGCTTTTGTGTGTCGGCTTTGTGTGCCTTGCAAATGTGCCTGACTTGTAGCGTTGGCTTGTTAGAGTGTTCATGTCAGAAACAATAAAATGCGGCAAACGAAATGAACACTTCGTTTGCCGCATTGGTTATAACTTGTCAAACCATTTATTTGCTTGTAAACCAAAAGTAGATAGCTAAGCCAATCATTATAATTGTCTTTACGTTGCAGAAAGTGAGTTTGAATTTGGGCATAACTCTTTTGCAATTGTCGTTAGTGCATTCCATAATCTTAATATTTTGTGATTTTGGAAACTGTCATACCATAAATAATGTGTCCCATAATGCTGCCAATCATTATTAGCATCATAGAGCCTTCCATTTTTGGCATTGGTAACATTGCTCCCATTATCGCCATCATAATTTGTGCTAATATGAAAACAACAAAACCAAAAACAGCACCTTTTACAAACAGGTTGTTGATTTTTACTTTTGGGGCAAACAAATAAGTGTATGCAAATGCAAAAATTACCCCTATCATAAAGTGCATTAGCCAACCTACAACCAAAGGCATATCCAACATATTTGCAAGCATTGCTGGCGGAGACATTTTAGGCATTCCCATCATTGGTGCTATCATCGTTATAATCGTCATAATAATTGTGCCGATAATGCCGCCTAATATTGACTTACTTATTTTAGTGTTCATAATCTGTTGTTTTTAAAAGTTACATTTTTGTTTTGCAGGCATCTGTACATACATGACCCTTTTCGCCATGAGCATACATGTGCTTACCATCTTTGCAATCGGCAGTACATACATGGTCTTTCAAAGCCATTTTTTCATTTCCCATTTTTTTACATTCTGCGGTACATACATGACCTTTTTCTCCATGAGCATACATGTGCTTACCATTTGCACAAGCTGCTGTGCAATGGTGTTTGGCGGCTTTTACTTTTTTGGTTGCTGTTTGAGCATTTGCACCAATTGAAATACCCATAATCATTACGATTGCTAAAAGAAACTTTTTCATTTTATTTGAATTTAAATGTGAAGAATAATTATTGTTTAAAAATTGATTTGCCTAATTCCAAAAGTTCGTTTGGACTGTGATAGCCCCCTGTCAGGGCTACTATTTTTCCTGTTGCATCTATAAAAAGCAAAGAAGGGTAACTATTCAAATTGTATTGACTGGCAAGTGTTGCACCATCTCCCTGTTCGCCATCCAATGCTACATTTATAAAATTTGCATTGTAAAACTTTCCTACTTCCTTGTTTGAAAAAGTATTGGCTTTAAGTTTTTTGCAAGGTCCACACCATGTAGCATAGATGTCAAGAAAAATAAGTTTGTTCTCCTTTTTTGCCAATTGCAAAGCCTCACTCCAATTGCCTCTGTGAAACTGTATTCCTTCGGCTTTGTCGTTTTTAAAATCCGCTTTGGGATTATTGAAAGCATAGAAGGCAACAAGTGCAATAATTGCTATTGCTGCATAAATGAAGTTTTTCATTATTTCATTCTGTTTAATTCCATATTAATATTGATGTCCACATTGTCGCCAACAACCATTGTAGTTGCCCAACTTCCTGTACCCACACCATAATCATTACGGTTTATTTTTATGGTAGAAGCAAGACCTAAAATGATTGTGCCTTTCATCATTGGGTGTTCCATTTCGCCCGTTATTTTAAAAGGCAATGCAATGTCTTTGGAAATATTACGAATGGTTAGTTTACCATAAGCTACATAATCCTTATCTGACTTTTTCTCAAACCTGGTTGATACGAAAGTCATGTTAGGGTAAGACTTGGCATCAAAAAAGTCGGCAGATTGCAAATGTTTATCCCGTTTGCTGTCGTCTGTATTCACACTTTTTACAGGAATGGTGAAATTAACGCTGCTGCCTTGCAGGTTTGCAGGGTCAAAGTTGATGTTACCTTCAAAGCTGGTGAATTTGCCCGTTACGGCAGAGAAGAAGTGATTGACTGAAAAATTTACGGAAGTGTGAGCCTTGTCCACCTTCCACATGGTAGCGTTTTGTGCGTTTACAGTGAACGCACTAAGGGCAGTAAGTATAACTGCGAAGCTGATTTTTTTGATTGTTGAATACATTGGTATAGTATTTTAAATTGTGATTACTATACCTAAGTACCATTGTTCTCAAAAAATCACCCACGAAGGGAAATTATTTTTTAATTTTCTTTTTTGTCTTCTTGTTCTTTTACTTTTCTGATTTGCTCAACGCATTTGTGTTTTTGGTTTTGAGCATTGTGTTTAGTGGAATAGCCGTAGTCTTTTTGGATTTGTTCAATAGGTTTGTTTTTAAAAAACATATCGTGAATTAAGCCTTTGCAATGCTCTGTAATTTGGTGAATATAATTTTGAAGTTTGTCCCAATAAGTTTTTTCTTCTTCAATCGCAAGGGTAATTTCTTCGTAAAATTTGCTGTCGTGGATGTCGGTAAATTCTGTTTCCCTGTTTGCGGTTCTTAATTTTTTAAACCATAAATTTTTGGCAATTGCCATGATGTAGGTTTTTACAGAAGCCTCTAATACAAAATCGTCTTGCCTAAGTTTGGCAACCAAAGCAATCATTGTGTCTTGAAAAATGTCTTCTGCATCATGGTTTGTCCCGCTATTGTTAGTTATAAAACGGTTTACCAAACCAAAATAATTTTTATACAATGTTCCAAAGGCTTGATTATTCTCGCCTTTTAAGTCAATTATTATGTCTGTACTTGTTTGCATCTGCTTGTCAAAATTACACTAATTCCATTCATTGTTACTTTGTTGCCTTTTGTCTGCCCGAATTAAAGGGTTGTTTGCCGTGTGTTGGCGATTGCAGCTCTTTTGTAAGGTTGGCTTTGTTTCAGGGTTTTGCGTGCCTTGCAAATGTGCTGCAATGTGCGGTGGGCAGTTAGAGACTTCGCCTTGAATGTCCTGACACTTGAAGTTGAACGGAATTTCGTTTTAGGGTTGCGTACAACGGTTCGGGGCTTGGCGTAGTGGCGGCTTTATAGCACAAATGTTCAATAGAAGCACTGCCGTTTGTTACAGCACAAAAGTTCAATAGTAGCACTTCACCCGCCATTACGCCAAACCCTTGTTACAGGCTGCCCTTCTTGTTTTTTCGTCTTGTCGTCATTCAAATATTTCGTCAAATACTTTGTCAAGGTCTTTTTCTAAGTTTCCGTTGAAGTCTTTATGCGGAATGTCCAACTTTTCTAACGCTTTTTTGAAACGTCTGAACCCGTTTTCAGTCCGCAGTTCTATCCAATTTATTCCTAAACTGTCAAGTTGGTTTTTGTTTTGGTCAGAAAGTTTGTCGGCAACAAAAACGTTTGTCGCTCTTGCAATAACTGCGTCTGCACTTTCGGGATTTCCACGTCCCATAAGTTTTACTTCGCATAAAAATTCTTTGTCGTCTTTGAGTAGGTAAAAATCAATTTCTCTGTCAAAGCCTTTTGAGTTGTCTTTTTTGAATTTCGCTTTGTAGTTTTTCTCACTAACAGAATACAATTTGCAAAGCGTTTCTACCAAAGGTCGTTCAACTCGTTTTCCTGCTGTGCTCCAAAGTCCGCCACGAAGTTCTGCACGTTTTACGGCAAGTGTATTTACAACAATCAAACTTTCGCTTACATTCAAATCAACTGAAACTCCTTTGAATTTTATTGTAAGCGTTAGTTCCAATTCGTTTTCTGTTTCAACAAGATTTTGTATGCTTTGATACAAAATATCGTAATGTTCATTTGCTGCATCAATCACAATTTCTTTCGTGGAAGAATTGAACATATTGTGAATGGTCTTTTTGTTCAAACCCGAATTAATTGCAATTTCACTTGTTGTCAATTTCGGATTTAGAAATGCTTCTTTATACCAATCGCTTGTAATGCTTTTGCTTTGCAATTTTGCCTCAACAATCTTTTTGAAAAAGTCTATTGCGAATTGCAGAAACTCCGCATTTATCAGTGTTACAACTTCAATTCTGTAATCTTCGCCTTTAAGCAACTTACGGATTATGTTCTTTGCTACTTGTTCTGTTAATGTCATTTTATCGTTTGCTTAAATTCGTTGAGTGATAAAAATTTCGTTTCTCTGCTGTCAAAAATTTCTTTTGATTTTTTTGACTTCATATATTCAAAATAGGTTTCGTCTTTTTCTGTCAAGAAAAAATTACGCCCTAAACTTTTTGCAGTTTTTCCCATTGTTCCGCTTCCGCCAAATGGGTCAAAAACTAAATCATTTTTGAATGAATAATACTGTATAACTCGTTTGCAAAGTTCAACAGGAAAAACTGCCGAATGAACTTTGTCAAAACAAGGGTCAATTTTCCAAACGTTTGAAGTTTCGTAGCCGTCAGCAACTTTGCTTTCCTGAACTGTTTTGTAGTCGTATTCTCTAATATTCCAATCCAACAATTTTTCAGTTGATTTTCGGTAAACCATTAAATATTCGGTTACAGAATTTGGTTTGTAGCCAAGCGGTTTTCTGTGCTGCATAAAACCGCCAATGCGATTTTTTACGCTTGCTTCGGGTTTGAGCCAAACAATGTCGTCAATAAATTCCCAACCCATTTCCATTAAATACGGGTGAATGTCAAACGGAATTGGATAACGCTTGCTTGAATGAGAACGGCTAATTCTCGGAATGATAATTGGCGAAGTGTTTACAATTAAAAATCGTCCTTCTTTTGTTATACGATGAACTTCTTTAAAAACGTCAGCAAGAAACTCCAAATACGCTTTGTAACTTGGATAAATGGAATAATCTCTTGCATTGTAATATGGTGGCGAAGTGAACGTCAAATGAATACTTTCATCTTCTAAAAGTTTCATAGTTTCAATGGTATCGGCATTTACAACAACGTTTTTCAAGTAGTCGTAACTTTCGGTATGAGGCTGATTTTTATGAGTTTTTTGCGTAGCAAAAAACTCTTTATAAATCACTGTTCTTACCATTTCGTTTTCGTGGTTGATAAGTTTTTTAAGTTCTTCATCAACTCCATTGCCTTTGAAAACCAAAAGTCCACGAATGGCTTGGCACACAACTTTTGGGTCTTCGTCTTGTAGAGCATCAACCAAATACGGCTTCACGATTTCTTTTCTCATTCGTCCGATTGAAGAAATTGCTTCACGTCTTACGGTTGTGTCGTTGTCGTGTTTTGAAATGTATGAAAGCAACTGAATGTTTTGTTCGTCTGCTAATTTTCCAATGTTCTTAACTGCTAAAAGTCGCACGTCTGAACTTTTGTGAGTTGTCAAGTCGGGCAGAAAAGAACTGTCAAAGTTTTTAGGCAGTTGTCCCAAACTTTCCAAGATAAAAACCAAACTTCCGCTATTGGTCTTGTGCTGTTCCACAAGTTTTCCAATAGCACCGTTTCCGTTGGTTTTCAAGTCTTTTATGTATTCTTTTGTCAGCATTTGTCTGTCTAAAAAAGTTATAGGGCAAAGTTAGCATTTTTAATCGGTTTGTCAGTCGTTGTCAGAGTGGAAATTTTCGTGTTTGTCCGTTTTGCTGAATGTCTGGGCGGTCGCTCGTTAGGGTTGCCTGTAACGGTTCGGGGTTTGGTGAAGGTGGGGTTTAGAAAGTAATAAAGTACAAATTTAGCACAAAAGCTAATAGAAAGTACAAATGTTCAGCCTAGCACTAAAGCCCCACTTTTGCCAAACCCATGTT
>JAFDZY010000388.1 GCA_018266685.1 Bacteroidota bacterium | reverse complement strand
CCGAACTGAAAAAGGCCGACAAGGCCGCAGGGCTTGGCTTGGTACCGGCTGAAACCAAGGCCATCCTGAGCGCCTTGGGCGAGCGCGACCCTGAAGCCGCCGTATGCCGCGATGCCAAGGGAAAGCCTGAGCCGGATACCGACCTGCGCGACACCGAAAGCGTGCCGCTGAACGAATCCATCGAAGCCTATTTTGAACGTGAGGTGCTGCCGCATGTGCCGGACGCATGGATCGATGAAAGCAAGACCAAGGTGGGCTATGAGATCCCCCTGACGCGCGAATTTTACGTGTACACGCCGCCGCGCCCGCTGGAGCAGATCGAAGCGGAGATCGATGACCTGGAACAGGAGATCTTGGGGATGCTGAAGGGAATCACTACTTGAACGAACTTTGAGGCATGCTATCGGACGATGAATTGATCGGGCTCTGGAAGAGTGGTGAATCGGAGTTCGTGGAGTTCAAACCGTCCACCTCCGACAAGGCGGACATTTACCATGACATCTGCGCATTCAGCAATGATGTGAATGATTCCGGCAGGACAGGTGTGCTATTCGTGGGGTTAAACGACGACGGAACCGTTACCGGAATCGCCATTACCGAAAATCTGATCACTGCACTGGCACAGATCCGCTTGCAGGGAAACATCGACCCCATGCCTGACCTGCAGGTACACAAGCGCACCTTGAACGGCACAGACTTGGCGGTGGTGGAAGTAAAGCCTTCCTTGGGTCCGCCCGTGCGCTACAAGGGCCGCACTTGCATCCGTATCAACTCCCTGCGGCACTATGCCACCACCGACCAGGAGAACCGCCTCACAGAGCGCAAACGTGCCGGGCAACGTTCGTACATGGTACAGTCCGCTGCCGCAGCAGCGTTGGATGACCTTGATCTCGACTATTTCCGGAGCGAATACCTGCCGCTTGCCGTGGCTCCAGAGGTGATCGCACGGAACCAACGAACGGTGGAACAACAACTGGCTTCGCTGCGCTTTGTTGCTTCACCGGCCTCGCCGGTGCCAACGGTATTGGGCGTGATCACATTGGGTTTGGACCCTACGCGGAGCGTGCCCGGCGCCTTCGTGCAATTCCTGCGCATTGACGGCCTGGCACTAGGCGACCCCATCAGGGACAACAAACGACTATCTGGCCGCTTGACCGATGTGCTCGCGCAATTGGAGGACATCCTGCGGCTAAGCAACGAGGTGGCCGTTGACATCAAGAGCGCGGCCCGCCAGATCGACGCGCCGGACTACCCCATGTCCGCGTTGGTGCAGATCACCCAGAACGCCGTGCTGCACCGCACCTACGATGGCACGAATGCCCCCGTGCGGGTGTATTGGTACAATGACCGTGTGGAGATCCATAGTCCCGGAGGCCCCTATGGAAAAGTGAACGTGCGCAACTTCGGCGAACCCGGCATGACCGATTACCGCAACCCGGAGCTGGCATCCGTAATGTCCATCCTCGGTTTTGCGCAAGGGTTCGGCTTCGGGATCGCCACCGCCCGGCAAGAACTGGAACGGAACGGGAATCCCCCCTTGGAGTTCGTGGTCAAACCTGAGCACGTGCTCGCCATCCTTCGGAAACGATGAGCGTTCCCGTCATCACCTTCTTCAACAACAGGGGCGGCGTGGGCAAAACCTCACTGGTCTACCACGTAGCATGGATGCTCAACAACCTCGGCGTGCGCACTTTGGCCGTGGACCTGGACCCGCAAGCCAACCTCACCTCCGCCTTTATGACCGATGAGGAGCTTGAACCCCTGTGGGCCGGCCAGCCGCCCAACGGCACCATCTACGGCTGCCTCGAACCCTTGGCAGCGGGCACCGGCGACATCCTTCAGCCCGAACTGCTGCAGCCTGCGGAGAACCTGTGGCTCTTGTGCGGCGACCTGCGCTTGAGCACGTTTGAGGATGAACTCAGCAGCCAATGGCCTGGTTGCATGGACAGAAAAGAGCGTGCCTTCCGCGTGATCAGCGCCCTCTCCAGGGTGGTGCAAAAGGGCGCTGAAGCCGCAAGGGCAACCGTGGTGGTGGCCGATGTGGGCCCCAACGTGGGCGCGCTGAACCGGGCCGCCATGGTGGCCACCGACCATGTGGTGATGCCGCTTGCCACTGACCTGTTCAGCATGAAAGGCCTTGAAAACCTGGGGCCGATCCTGCGCAATTGGCGCGAGCAATGGCAGGAGCGGCTGCCGCGCAACCCGGTACCGGCGATCACATTGCCCAAGGGAGGCATGCAACCCGCAGGCTACGTGCTCATGCAGCACGCCGTACGCTTGGACAGGCCCGTGCATGCTTACCAGAAATGGGTGGAGAGGGCACCGGGCATTTACGCGCGTGCCGTGCTCAACCAGCCTGCACCGCCACCCGGCATGCCCGACCCCAACCGCATTGACCTGATCAAGCACTACCGCAGCCTGATGCCCATGGCGCAGGAAGCACGCAAGCCCATGTTCCACCTGAAGCCCGCCGATGGCGCCATAGGTGGCCACGTGGCGGCCGTGCAAGCCTGCTATGCTGATTTTGAACGCTTGGCCAAGGAAGTTTTGCGCCGCGTGGGCCTTCCGGTACCGACCATGCCCAATGCGTGAGCATGCCCGCCAGCACCAAGCCCTCCAACACGCTTGCACCGGCGTGGGCCTCCGCGCTTGTGCCAATGCTGGCTGGCCTTTTCTCTGGCGCGGGCCTCCGCGCTCATGCCACACTGGCTGGCAACTACGCAATGGCCCATGGTCACGAGCGTGGATGCTCGCGACAGTTTTTGGGCTGAAAGGAATCACCGCATGAGCGCACACCCTACCTTCGCACCAACAGTAGCCGCCACGCTTCCCATCGGAACAGCGCACCAGGGCGGCTCTTTTCATGGTACAGCGCGCTACCTTCGCCAGCAACACGCCCTCCATGCCTCTGCCATGCACGCACACTTGGGGGGCTTTTTCTTGGGCTGAATGTTCAACTTCTCATACTACTACGTGGACCAGATGGTCGGTGACACAAGCGTTTGGCCGCTTGTGGTAACAGGTCTGTTCACACTTGCTGGCGTAGTAGTTG
>JAFDZY010000387.1 GCA_018266685.1 Bacteroidota bacterium | reverse complement strand
CGTTCACCTCACGGGCCGGCCCGCGCGGATGGCGGAACTTTTGGCCGTGGCCAAGGAACGTGGATTGCACGTGATCGAAGATTGCGCACAGGCCATCGGCGCCACCTTGAACGGGCAGCATGTGGGTTCTTTCGGCATCACCGGATGTTTCAGCCTGCACCCGCTGAAGAACCTCGCGGCCGCCGGGGATGGCGGCGTGATCACCACCAATGACGACGTCATTGCAGCCCATTTGCTGAAGGCCCGCAATCACGGCATGCGCGACCGCGACCACAGCGATTTCTTCAGCTACAATTCCCGCTTGGACAATGTACAGGCCGCGATCCTGAACGTGAAGATGGGCGAACTGCCGCGCTGGACGGAGCGCCGCCGTGCCATTGCCGCCATCTACCAGCAAGGGCTTGCCGGCGTGGGCGACCTGCTTCTTCCGCAGGACCGGAACGGCGAGCGTGCGGTGTACCACACGTTCATCATCCAAACAGCAAGGCGCGACGCGCTGAAGCAGTTCTTGATGGAGCGCGGCATCGACACCAAGATCCATTATCCGGTGCCCATCCATTTACAGCAGGCGGCGGCCTATTTGGGATACAAGCGGGGCGATTTCCCGGTGACGGAGAAACAATGCGGCACCATCCTGAGCCTGCCGGTGTTCGCCGAACTGGCGGATGAACAGGTGGAACATGTGGTGCGGTCCATCAAAGCCTTTTTTGCAAGCTGATGGGAAATTGGCATTTGGCGGCTCCGTTCCTGCGGCTCTGCCTCACCAAGCCGAAACGGGTGCTGAAGGCATTGTTCCGGTTCACCATGGAGGAGATCTGCCATGACCACGTGGTCCGGCAGTACGGCCTGGGGAACGGGCTTCCCACGGTGGACCTCCTGGACCTCGCGCCCGGACTGGACGACACGGTGACGCACTACACCTGGCTGGACGGCACCAGCCACGTATCGGACTTCGCGTTGTTGCGCGCCCTGGCCAAGCGCTTTCCGCAGGGGCGCTACATCGAGTTCGGAAGTTGGCGGGGCGAAAGCCTGGCCAACGTGGCGCCGTTGGTGAAGGAGGTGATCGCCATGAGCTTCAGCGCCGCCGACATGAAGCGGATCGGGGCGAGCGATGCGGCGGTGCGTGCGGCACACCTTTTCAGCAAAGACCTGCCCAACCTGCGCCGCATTGAACACAACACGCAGACCTACGATTTTTCCGCGCTGCACGGCACGTGCGACATGGTGTTCGTGGATGCCGACCACCAGTATCCCGGGGTGACCACCGACACGCGCAACGCCTTCAAGTTGCTAAAGGACGAAAAGAGCATCATCGTGTGGCACGATTACGGCGCTTCCTATGAAACGGTGAACTGGCAGGTGCTGCGCGGTATCTTGGACGGCGCGCCGGACGATGCGCACCGCAAGCGGATCTTCCACGTGAGCAACACGCTTTGCGCGGTGTACCTGCCGGAAGCAGTGCAGGCGGGCTGGCCGGAAACAGGATGGCCCACGAAGACATTTGACGTTCACTTGTTGGCGAAAATCCTACACACAACGAACCATGGCTAAGCCTGCACAAGCCGACATTGACGCGATCCTTGGTTACAAGGACCTGCTGGTGCGCAACGCAATGGTGCTGCGGAAACGTGATCCAAACGACTACTATTGGCGCGACCTCACGGACCCCTCCAAGCTCCTGCGCAACGGGGTGCTCCTGGAAACCAACATGGTCACCTCCTGGATCGCTGCCACGCGCAAACCCCGGCGTATACTGGAGATCGGTACGCGCTCCGGCGGCTCGCTGATCGCCTTGCTGAGCGCCTATCCCGAAGCGGAGCGCAGCCGCATTGAAACGATCGTATCGTTCGACCTCTGGCGGGAATACCTCAGCACCACAGGCGCTGCCACCGGCATTGCCAAACTGATGGGCCGCAGCTCAAACATGAACTTCACTGCACTGCGCAACCTGTTCCCGGGGGCCATCGCGGCAAAAGCCGAGAACAAGATCAAAGACAACCTGCGGGCTTTCGGCCTTCCAACGGACAAGATCCGCTTTGTGGCGGGCAATTCAAAGGTCACTGTGCCCGCATTCTTCAAGGCCGAGCCGCATGCGCAGTTTGACTACATCCTGGTGGACGGTGCGCATGACGAGGAAACCGCAGCCATCGACCTGGAGAACACCTGGGCGCATTGTGCACCGGGAGGAATAGTGGTCTTCGATGACATCATGCCGGAGAGCTATGGCTTGATCGGTGTATGGAACGCGTTCAAGCTGAAACATGGCGATGCGTTTGATTTCTTCGAAGTGGAGCACCGCAAAGGAGTGGCATGGGCGATACGCAAACCAGCATCTCCAAAGTGATCCAACTGCCTGCTGAAGCATTGATCCCCCGGAATGGCCATGCGCATTAGGGAATTGATCGCCACCCGTGGATGGGTCGGCAAAGGCCGGTTGGCAAGTTTCCTGTACTATCAGGCGGCGCGGATCGCTTCATCCCTGGGCCAGTGGGGCATTGGCCGGAACATCACTTTGCATAACGGTGCGCGCGTCGCCATCCACCACAGAAGCCGCATCCAGCTTTCCAATTCACGCATCATCGTACAAGGAGGCACCTTCCGGGTGGGCGTCACGCAGGGCTATTTTGACAGTACGGGGCAGGGAATACCGCCCGCATCCTGCCAGATCTCGCTCGAAAATGCAGAACTGCACATCCTTGGGGATGTTTCCCTCTATCCTGGATGCTGCATCGATGCGCGGAACGGCAAGGTGACCATTGGCGGCAACACCTTGATCAACGGCGGAACGCACATCATGTGCAAGGAATCCGTGTCCATTGGGGCAAATTGCCATTTTGCCCGTGAAGTGGTGGTGCGCGATGACGACGGCCATCCGCACGGCCCAGCGGGGACTGAGCCGCATAACAAGCCCGAGGGAGTGGAGATCGGTGACGGCTGCTGGATCGGCCAACGGGCCATGGTATTAAAAGGCGTCCACGTGGGCACAGGGAGCATCGTTGCCGCCGGTGCGGTGGTCACAAAGGACGTGGCGCCTCACGCCTTGGTGGCCGGAGTTCCTGCACGTTTGGTCCGTGAGAACGAAATTTGGCGTCCTTGAACTTGAACATGAAGACCTTGGTGACCGGAGGATGCGGCTTCATAGGAAGCTGGCTGGTGGAGCGCTTGTTGCATGACGGCCATGAAGTGCATGTGGTGGACAACCTCTCCACCGGCCACGCGCGCAACCTGGACCACTTGAAAGGGCATGCGAACCTGCATGTCCATATTGCCGACATCAGCGATCCCGTGAAGATCGAGCCGCTGTTTGCAGGCATCGACCGTGTATTCCACCTGGCGGCCCTGGCGGACATCGTGCCCAGCATTGAGCGCCCGCTGATGTACCACAACAGCAACGTGAACGGCACGGTGAGCGTGCTGGAAGCCTGCCGCAAACACGGCGTGAAGCGCGTGATCTATGCCGCTTCCTCTTCCTGCTACGGCATTCCCGATGTGTACCCCACGCCAGAGACCGCGCCGATCCGCTGCCAGTACCCGTACGCGGTGACGAAATACCTCGGTGAAGAGTACGCGATGTATTGGGCCAGCGTGTACAAGATGAACATCACCAGCATGCGCTTCTTCAATGTGTACGGGCCGCGCAGCCGCACCAGCGGCACCTACGGTGCGGTGTTCGGCGTGTTCCTGGCGCAGAAGCTGGCCGGCAAACCCTTCACCGTGGTAGGCGACGGGAAGCAAACGCGCGACTTCACCTTCGTGAGCGATGTGGCCGATGCCTGCGTAACGGCCAGTGAACGCGACGATGTCAGCGGCCAGATCTTCAACGTGGGCAGCGGAAGCACCTACAGTGTGAACCTCCTCTGCGAATTGCTTGGGGGCGAAAAGGTCCACATCCCCAAGCGGCCAGGCGAGCCCGACCAGACCTTTGCGGACACAGCGAAGATCCAACGCGTATTGGGCTGGAAGCCGAAAGTGAAGTTCGAGGATGGGGTGAAGACCATGCTGGACAACATTGATTATTGGCGCGAGGCGCCCCTCTGGGACCCGAACAGCATCGCCGAGGCCACCAAGGACTGGTTCAAGTACTTAGGATGAGCAAGATCCTTCCATTGGACCAACTGGCGAAGACCATAGCCAAGCTCAAGGGCGAAGGCAAACGCGTGGCCTTGTGCCACGGCTGCTTCGACCTGCTCCACCTTGGCCACATGAAGCACTTCGAGGCGGCCAAAGCCGCTGCCGATGTGCTGGTGGTGACGGTAACGCCGGACCGCTTCGTACACAAAGGCCCTGGCCGTCCCGTGTTCACGGGGGCGTTGCGCATGGAGGCCATCGCCGCACTGGGCGTGGTGGACTTCGTGGCCTTGAACAAATGGGAAACGGCCATTGAGACCATCATTTTGCTGAAGCCGGACCTCTACATGAAGGGCCAGGACTACATGGACCGCACCAAGGATGTCACCGGCATGATCGGCAAGGAGGAGGCTGCGGTGGAAGCGGTAGGCGGCAAGCTGTACTTCACCGAGGAGATCCAATTCAGCAGTAGCAGCCTGATCAATGCGCACCTGAGCCCACTGGACGACAAGGTGCAGGCCTTCCTCGCGGATTTCCGCGCGCGCTTCGATGCCGAACAGGTGGTGGCCGAACTGGAAAAGCTGAAGAACCTGAAGGTGCTGGTGATCGGCGACACCATCATCGACGAGTACCATTACTGCCGCCCCTTGGGCAAGAGCAGCAAATCGCCCACCATCAGCAGCATCCTGCTGCGCGAGGAGCAGTATGCGGGCGGCGTGCTCGCCATCGCCAACCACCTGGACCAGTTCGCCGGGCACGTGGAACTGGTGACCTGCTTAGGCCGGAAGGACGAGCGACGGGAAATGATCGAAGAGAAGCTCGCGGCCGGCGTGGAACGGCACTTCTTCATCCGTGAGGACGGGCCTACCCCGATCAAGCGCCGCTACCTGGACCATTACCTGAACATCAAGCTCTTCGAGGTCACCTTCATGAACGAAGAGCCCGTGAGCGGCGCGTTGGAGGCGGGGATCGTGGCACGGATCAAGGAGCGCTTGCCGCACTGCGACCTGGTGGTGGTGGCGGATTTCGGCCACGGGATGCTGTCACCGGGCATCATCGACGTGCTGCAGCAGAGCGGCAAATACTTGGTGGTGAACGCGCAGACCAACAGCAACAACTACGGCTTCAACTACATCACCAAGTACACGCGCAGCGACTACATCAGCATCGACGAAGCGGAATTGCGCCTTCCGTTCGGTGCCAAGCGCGAACCCTTGGACGGATTGATAGACCGCCTGCAGGCCATCACGCACGCGCACGATGTGCAGATCACCTTGGGCCAACGCGGATCCATCTACCGGCGCGGCAAGGAACAGGTGCTTACCCCGGCCTTTGCCACCAGCGTAAAAGATTCGGTGGGAGCGGGCGATGCCGTGCTGTCCGTAACGGCCTTGTGCGCCAAGCAGGGCATGGACCCGGAGATCATCGGCTTAGTGGGCAATTGCACCGGCGCGTTGGCGGTGGAGATCATCGGCAACGAGCACCCCGTGTATAAGAAGGACCTGTTGAAATTCGTGAAGCACCTGCTGAAATGAGCATGACGGCCCCCAAGGATTTCCTGGCACGCTACACCGGTGCGATGCACACGCTCATCGACGGCCTTGCCGCCAGTGATGCACAAGGTGCCGTGGAATATGGCGATGCCGTGGTCCGTGCCATGGAACTCGTGCGCAACGTTCAGGCCGCGAACAAAAAGGTGATCATGGTGGGCAACGGCGGCAGCGCCGGCATCGCCAGCCACCAAAGCGTGGACTACTGGAAGAACGGCGGCGTGCGCGCCATCGCCTTCAACGATTCCAGCTTGCTTACCTGCATCGGCAACGACCTCGGCTACGAGCACGTGTTCAGCGCGCCCATCGAACAGTTTGCGGACCAAGGCGATATCGTCTTCGCCATCAGCAGCAGCGGCGCCTCACCGAATATCCTCAACGCCGCAAAGGCCGCGCGCAACAAGGGCTGCGGCCTGATCACCTTCAGCGGCTTCGCGGAAAACAATCCCTTGAGAATCCTGGGCGACCTGAACTTCCACGTGGCCAGTTCCAGCTACGGCTTGGTGGAGATCCTGCACCTCTTCATCATCCACACCGTGTTGGACATGAAGCTGCACTGCTTCGATGGCAGGGACATCTTTGACCGGAACAAGCCGGTGGGCTGATTACAGCCGGGTCTTAAGGTTCTTGACAGGCTCAACGAACAACCATCCGGGCGGTCCCGAGCAAGATACCCTTCGTGTTTTGGCTCCTCCAAGTGTATGATCCTTGGGCCAGTGCTGGCAAGGTGAGACGTACCGGCCAGGAGCTGATGGTGCGGGTCAGCACGGATTGACCGAGTGCGTCGATCAAGTCCAAGGTTGAAAGTCCAGCCGTGCCGGACATCTCCAAGTGGATCACAGAACCCGGAGATGCAATGCTCGGGCTGAGCATCAGGCGCGTGTTGTCATCTCCATCCTCTTCGGCAATCCCGATCTGGCCACAATCGCCATACACGATCACCAATTGGGGAACCTTGTCCGGGTCCGGGGCAAGCCCGCCAAAAAAGCAAAGCCCGCGGCTTGGTGTTTCATTGTCCTCCTTGAGCAGGAAACCGAAGCTGTTCGAGGGATCGGTAACCATGTCCTGCACCAAGGTGGTCACGTCGATGTTGATGTAATTCTGCATCGCATAGGTGCTTGGAGCCAAAGGCACCGCACTCACCATGGTAAATGTTGGCTGGGTGTTCCAGGTCACTGTATTGTCGTTCCAAGCTGAAGTGATCCGGAACAGCTTTGCGTTGTTCTGGCCCATGGAGCCTACCTGCCCCACGGTTCCCGCACCGATCGGGCCACTTGCGGACAAGCTCAGGAATGCCCCCAGCACCGTTGAATTGGCAGGAAAGGAACTGAGGTCGAATTCCATCAATCCGCGCGTTGTGTTCACTCCTCCGTTTGAGCCTGGTTGGCAGAAGGCAGAGCAATAGGCGGTGGTGTTGTAATTCGTGTTCGCAGAGTTGAAATTTACGCGTTAGCCAACCTGGGTGTCGGCCGTAGGCGTGAGGTGCAGAATGGTTTGTGCATCAATGGTGGGAGCTAATGCAAGCAGGAACGCTGTGGCAGCACCTGATACAAGCTCACGCATGTTGTTCATTTTGTTGGGTGGGGCGGGTTCAATCGGTTATAACAAAACGCCAAACCAATTGGGTTTCACTACCCTTGATCAAATGGAGCAGGTAAAGGCCTTTTGCCAAACTGCCGGCCAATGGGATCTCCGTTGCTTGAAGCGGTGCCGTGGCCACCGTTTTGCCAGTGGCATCAAGAATGGCATAGGTATCGGCAAGGCCGGCGCGCCATCCGCTAAGCAAGATCCGGTTTTCTGAAAGCGTGGGATGGATCTGTTGCGCATTCGCCACCTCACCAATTCCGATCGGACCGCCTTCAAAAGCCCAAAATTGCGACGTGGCGCCACTGCTCGTTCCTCCAGTGCCCATGTAACCGGTGCCCCCGATGGCAAATGCCACGGGAGTGTAAGCCCCGGCACCACCGAAGTTGTCCGTAGGGGTCCATGAATTGGCGAAAGGGTTGAAGGTATACATGTCCACTAAGTACGAGGAACCATTCCATCCAGAACCGGCGTATGGGATGTTGTTCACCACAAAGGCACTTGCAGTGCGACGGGCGGGTCCAGGAATGTCAGCACGCTGGGTCCAGTTGTCGTTGGCGGGATTCCACTCCCAGAAATCGGATGAATTGTTATCAGCGCTGTT
>JAFDZY010000386.1 GCA_018266685.1 Bacteroidota bacterium | reverse complement strand
GTGATCCCACCACCGATCCCTGAATCCGATCCAATCCAGCCATGGTCCACTCCCTGATCCGCTTCGCCCTCCGCAACCGCACCTTCGTGCTGTTGGTGGCCGCCGTTCTGTTAGGCTGGGGCGTTTATTCGGTGCAGCGCAATCCGGTGGACGCCATCCCGGACCTCTCGGAGAACCAGGTGATCGTCTTCACGGAGTGGACCGGCCGAAGCCCGCAGGTGGTGGAGGACCAAGTGACCTATCCCTTGGTGAGCAACCTGCAGGGGATCCCGGGTGTAAAGGACATCCGGGCCACCTCGATGTTCGGGATGAGCTTCGTGTACGTGGTGTTCAACGATGATGCGGACATCTACTGGGCGCGTACGCGGGTGTTGGAAAAACTGAACTATGCGCAACGGGCATTACCTCCCGGTGTAACGCCGAGCCTGGGTCCCGATGGCACCGGCGTGGGCCACATCTTCTGGTACCACCTGAACGCGCCGGGCATGGACCTCGGCGATCAGCGCGCGCTGCAGGACTGGTACATCAAGTTCGCCTTGCAAACGGTGCCGGGCGTGGCGGAGGTCGCGTCCTTCGGCGGATTCGAGAAGCAGTACCAGTTGGTGATCGACCCGCTGAAACTGCAGTACTACGGCCTGTCCATGAAGGAGGTGATGGACAAGGTGAAGGCCAACAACAACGAGGTGGGAGGGCGCAAATTCGAGATGTCCGACATGGCCTACATCATCCGCGGGCTGGGCTACATCAAGAGCAAGAAGGACATCGAGCGCATCGCCCTCACCGAGCGCAACGGCATCGCGGTGCGGGTGAGCGATGTGGGCACGGTGCAGATGGGCGGAGGGCCGCGCTTGGGGATCTTCGATGAGAACGGCGACGGGGAGGTGGTCGGCGGCATCGTGGTGATGCGCTACGGGGCCAACGCCGACCAGGTGATCCAGGACGTGAAGGCCAAGATGAAGGAGGTGCAAAAGGGGCTGCCCGCAGGGGTGAGCTTCCGGACCTCCTACGATCGCAGCACGTTGATCGACGAGGCGATTCGGTCCGTGAAGGGCACGCTGATCGAAGAGATGATCGCGGTGTCCATCGTGGTGCTGCTCTTCCTCTTCCATTGGCGCAGCGCGTTGATCATCCTCATCCAACTGCCGATCTCGGTGGCGGTGAGCTTCATCCTGCTGGAGGCTTTCGGCATCTCGTCCAATATCATGTCGCTCACCGGTATCGCCTTGGCCATCGGCGTGGTGGTGGACGATGGCATCGTGATGGTGGAGAACGCCTATCGGCATCTTTCGGAGGCCCAATTAGCCAAGATGCCGCTGCCGCAAAAAGTGGCGCTGGGTTGGCGATCGTGGTTCACGCGAAGACCGGACCCGTTGGAAGCCGGGGAACGGGCCAGCTTGATCGAGCGCGCCGCACTGCAAGTAGGGCCCGGCGTGTTCTACTCCACCATCGTGGTGATCGCCTCCTTCCTGCCCGTCTTCCTGCTCACGGGCATGGAGGGCAAGCTCTTCCATCCGCTCGCTTGGACGAAGACCTTCATCCTGCTGGTGGACGCCTTCCTCGCGATCACCCTCACCCCGGTGCTGGTGACGCTGATGCTGCATGGCCGGATGCGCCCCGAGTCGGCGCACCCCATCAACCGCTTCCTGGAACGCCTCTACACGCCGGTGCTGAAGTGGTGCCTGCATTGGCGCCGCACCACCATCGCGATCAACGTGGCGGCACTGGCCATCGGCGGCTTCATGCTTACGCGCTTGGGCACCGAGTTCATGCCGCCGCTGGACGAGGGTTCCATCCTCTTCATGCCCGTTACGCTGCCGGACGTTTCCAACTCGGAGATCAAGCGGATCCTGCAGGTGCAGGACAAGCTGATCACCTCCGTGCCCGAGGTGGACCATGTGCTGGGCAAGGCCGGGCGTGCCAACACGGCCACGGACAACTCACCGATCAGCATGATCGAAACGTTGATCATCCTGAAGCCCCGCGACCAATGGCGACCGGGGATGCGCAAGGCGGACATCGTCGCGGAACTCAATGCGAAGCTGCAGTTGCCGGGCGTCACCAACGGATGGACACAGCCCATCATCAACCGCATCAACATGCTCTCCACCGGCGTGCGCACCGATGTGGGCCTGAAGATCTACGGACAGCAGTTGGACACCATCTATGCGGTGGCGCAGAAAATGAAGAAGGCGCTGGAAGGCATCGACGGCGTGAAGGACCTCTACGTGGAACCGATCACCGGCGGCAAGTACCTCGATATGTCGATCAAGCGCGATGAGCTGGGCCGCTACGGCCTGACGGTGGATGACGTGAACGCCATGGTGGAGACCGCCATCGGAGGGCTGCCCATCACCACCACCATCGAGGGGCGGCAACGATTCGAAGTCAGCGCGCGCTTCGGCCAGGACTTCCGGGACGACCTGCCCGCCCTGCGGCGGCTGCCCGTGCAGACCAAGAGCTTCGGCGCCATTCCGCTGGAGGCCGTGGCGGACATCCGCATCAGCGACGGCCCTTCGATGATCAACTCCGAGAACGCCATGCTGCGCGGCATGGTGCTCTTCAACGTGCGCGGCCGCGACATGGGCAGCACCGTGGAGGAGGCCGAACAACGGATCGCGGCACTGCCCCATGCGCTGCCCAAGGGCTACTACATCGAATGGAGCGGCCAATGGCAGAACCAGATCCACGCGAACCGCACGTTGATGCTCGTGCTCCCCATCGTGGTGATCATCATCCTGCTCGTGCTCTACTTCACCTACCGCTCGGTGAAGGAGGCGTTGATCACCTTGATCACCGTGCCCTTCGCGCTGATCGGCGGCGTCTTCATGGTCTACTTCTACGGCATCAACCTGTCGGTGGCGGTGGCCGTGGGCTTCATCGCGCTCTTCGGCATGGCGGTGGAAACGGCGATGATCATGACGATCTACCTCAACGAGGCGATGATCGAACTGGTGAAAAAGCAGGGCAACAGCAGAGAGACCATCACCAACGCGGACATCCGGCAGTATGTGATCAAGGGAGCGGCCCAGCGCCTGCGGCCGAAACTGATGACCGTTTCGGTGGCGCTCTTCGGCCTCATCCCCATCCTGTGGGCCACCGGCGCGGGTTCCGACGTGATGCTGCCGATCGTGGTTCCGCTGATCGGGGGCACCCTCACCTCCTCCATCTACGTGCTGCTGATCACGCCCGTGGTCTACGAGATCACCAAGGAGCACGAACTGAAGCACAAGGGAAAGATCGACATCATTCAAGCCCGATGACCATGCAACGACACCGGACCTTCCTTCTCGCTTGGCCGTGCCTGCTCGCATTGTCCGGCAGCGCGCAGACGATGAGCCTGAACATGGTGCTGGACAGCATCACCGCGCACCACCCGGCCCTGCTGATGGCCGATGCGCAGATCCAGGCCCTGGACGCCGAAGCGCAAGGCGCACGCAACTGGATGCCCACGCAGGTCGGCACCGGCTTTTCCATGACGCCCTACGATGCCTCGCTGTGGAAGGAGATGCCCGATGGCACCACGGGCATGGGCCAGTACATGTTCTCCATCCAGCAGATGTTCCCCAAGGCCGGCATGCTCAACGCCACCGCCGACTACATGGAACGCCTCTCGGCCGTGGGCCGGAAGGACAGCGTGAGCACCGTGGCGGACCTGCGGGCACAGGCGGCCATCAGCTACAACGCCTGGCTGGTGGGCCTGAAGAAACTCGAGGTGCTGCACAAGGACCGGGCGCTGCTGACCGCCATGACGGAGAACGCCGAACAACGCTACCGCGACGGGAACGGTGCGCTCGGCGCCTACTACAAGGCCACCGCCGCCGTGGGCGAGACCGACCGGATGATCGCCGTTGTCACCGCCGGGATCGACCAACAACGCATCGCCTTGAACACCCTGATGGCGCGCGACCCGGACCGGATGTTCACCATCGATACCACGTATGTGATCAAGGACTATTCTGCCGTGCCGATGGATACCGCGGTGTTCAACGCCAACCGCAGCGATCTCCGCGCGATCGACGACCGCATCGGCATCGCCGCCGCCCAGGCGAAGTTGGCGCGCACGGACCTGCGACCGGAATTCGGTCTGCGCTATGACCACATGTTCGGCTTCGGCGGCTCCCCGTACATGTTCAACCTGATGGCGATGGCCAGCCTGCCCCTGCCCTGGTCCACGCGGACGGCGCATGCACGGATGAAAGGCTTCGAACTGCGCGAACAGGCCTTGGGCGCGGAGAAGGAAATGAAGCGCAACGAATTGACGGGCAGGGCGCACCAGCTCCTCGCGGAATTGAAGGCCGGGCGGGAACAGCTGGACCTGTACGCGAACGTGATCATCCCCGGTGCGCAACGCAACCTGGCCTCGGTCCGCTTGGCCTACACGCAGCAGACGGCGGACCTGTTCACCTACTACGATGCATGGGAAACCGTGTACTCCGCGGAGCTGGCCCGGCTGGACCGATTGCTGGAAGTGCTGAACGGACAGACGCGATTGGAACGCGTGCTTCAACTTGATCCAACACGGCCATGAACACGCGGAACTTCTTCATCCCCTTGCTGGCCGCAGCCTTGCTGGCTGCCTGTCAAGACCGCGACAGCGGCGGGAAACGCCATGCGCCCGGTATCTCCGACTCCGTTCTTGACCCATTGCTTCGCCCCACGAACGCGTATGCGGTGGGCCAACTGCCTACGGTGGAACTGCGGCACGGAAGCGAACACATCAAGTTGGACTTTGAAGGCCTCATCGCTTGGGACACGCGCGAGGTGGGTTCGATCACCGCTCGGGTGAGCGGCCGGATCGAGAAGCTTTATGTCCGCTCCCTGTTCAACGAGGTGGCCAAGGGCCAGGCCGTGGCCGAGATCTACAGCCCCGAACTCGCCACGGCGCAAGAGAACCTGCTCTTCATCCTGAAGCAGGATCCCGGCAATGCGTCGCTGATCGCGGCCGCGCGGCAAAAGCTGTTGCTGCTCGGCATGTCGAATGCGCAGTTGGAGCGGATCATTCAGAAAGGCGTGATCGCTCCCACGGTCACCATCACCAGTCCGTATGCGGGACGGGCGATGGACCCCGGCATGGTCGGCTCCACTTCCTCGGCCTCCGCGACCGGCCTGCAACCCACGGCGGCGTTGACCTTGAAGGAAGGCGACTACGTGGCCAAGGGCGCCACGCTGATGAGCATCGTCGACGACCGCAAGGTGTGGGCATTGATCAAAGTGCCGCCCTCGGAGAGCGATGCCCTTTCGCCCGGAGACAGCATCACCATCCTTCCGCCGACAGGCGCAGGGGGGACCGTGCGCGGACGCATCGGAAGCATCGAACCATTCTTCCGCGAGGGCGAATGGAACCTGACGGCACGCGTGCCTTTTGACAACAGCACGTTGAGGCTTCCCGTGGGCATGCCCGTGCAGGCCACTGCCGTGCACGAGGTGAAGGATGCGGATTGGTTGCCGCAAGCAGCCGTGGTCTCCACCGGAAAAAACGACGTGGTCTTCGTTGCCGACGGCGCGGGCTTCACCTCCCGCATGATACACACGGGGATCCGCACCGACAGCCTCGTGCAGGTGATCAGCGGCCTTGCCCCGGGCGAGCGCGTGGCCGCCAACGGCCAATTCCTCATGGACAGTGAAAGCTTCATCAAGACAGCACCGTGATGCGATACCTCTCCTACATCCTCCTGTTCGCCGGTCTGTTGTTTACCGCTTGCAGCTCGTCCTCCGATGAGCATGCCGTAGATCCGGACATCTACTACACCTGCTCCATGGACCCGCAGGTGATCGAACACCACCCCGGCAAATGCCCCATCTGCCACATGGAACTGACGCCGATGAAGAGAAGCCAAGCGGACCAGGAAGGGCAGGTGCGATTGAGCATGGAACAGATCAAGTTGGGCAACATCAGCACCGATACCGTGCGGGAGGGCGGTGTTGCGGCGCAAGCGGTGTTCAGCGGCGCCTTGGCCCTCGATCAGGACAAGGTCACCAGGGTGAGCGCATGGGTGGGCGGGCGCATTGAACGCCTCTACCACAAGACCCTCGGCGAGCACGTGCGGCAAGGGGAACCGCTGTTCGACATCTACAGCGAGACCATGAACCTCACCAAGCAGGAATACCGCACGGCGGCGCTATCCGTGGCGAACGGCGCCACCCATAACATGGTGATGAAGGCGGCGGCACAGCGGCTCAAGCTCTGGGGCCTTACCGATGCGCAGATCACGAAGTTGACCACCGGCGGATCGCTGCCGGTGAACACCACCATCCTTTCCCCGGCCAGCGGCATCATCACCGCGCTGCCCGTGCTGGAAGGCGGGCAGGTGCCGGACGGTGGTGCAGTGGTGGAACTCGCGGACCTCAGCAGCCTGTGGGTGGAAGCGGACGTGATCTGGGATGGAGCGGCGAGCGGAGGGCATCCTTCCGCGAAGGTCACCTTGCCGGACCGGCCGGGCTTCTCCTACACGGGACCGATCGAACTGGTGCGCCCGGAAGTGGCCATGGGCAGCAGGCTCACGCGGATCCGCCTGCGCCTGCCCAATCCCAAAGGCGATCTGATGCCCGGTCTCCCCGCCAACGTCTCGCTTTTGCAAGCGCATACAACCGGCATCTCCCTTCCTTCCAGCGCAGTGATCCGCGACGCGAAAGGCGCGACCGTCTGGGTGCTCACCGGTCCCGAAACCTTCATGAACCGCATGGTGACGATCGGTGCCGAAGCGGGCGGGCGCGTCGCCATTACGCATGGCCTCGAGCCCGGGGAAGTGGTGGCCGTCACCGGTGCCTACCTCATCAACAGCGAATACATCTTCAAGCATGGTGCGGACCCGATGGCGGGGATGGCCATGTGAACGATCACGTTTCGAATAATGGCAACTGTTCAAGCAAAGCCTCGACCTCCCTTGTCGCAAGCGCCCAGGCTCGTGCTCCCGCCCTCAATACCCGTTCTCCCCAAACCGGCCCAGCATCTTGGCACGCCCCGGGAGTTTTTGGAAACAGACCACTGCCGTACGGATCACCGACCAACTATGGACCTTGACCCATAAGACCATGAAACAACGCCCTCGAACGATCGCCATGGCCGCAGGACCGGTCGGGATCCTATGCCTTGTTCTGCTTGCGGTGCTATTGGTCCATCGATCCTCGGTGGGGTTGGACCGGGAACAGGTAGTGGGAACCTATCGCATCGTGCAGCCTTCCCTGTATGACGTTGCCGATGCACCGGCCACGGTGGAGTTGCGATCGGATGGCCGGATCAGGACCTGTTGCACGACGCGCTGAAAGACGGCACTTTCAGCAAAGACATCGAGTTCACCACCTTCTTCAAGGCACTGCACACCAGCCTTC
>JAFDZY010000385.1 GCA_018266685.1 Bacteroidota bacterium | reverse complement strand
TGGAGCGGCACCTTGGTGGAGCACAGCGACTGGGTGATCGCCGTGTCCTTCCTCATCGGTGCATTCTTCAGCGCCTTTGCCGGCTGGATCGGCATGAACATCGCCACCAAGGCCAATGTGCGCACTACCCAGGCCGCACGCACCAGCTTGGCGCAGGGCCTCAAGGTGAGCTTCAACGGTGGCACCGTGATGGGCCTCGGCGTGAGCGGCCTGGCCGTGGTGGGCCTCAGCTCACTCTTCATTTTGTTCTACGGCATGTACGTGAACGGTGCCAGCCCCAATGGCACGGAGATGATGACCGCGCTGGAAGTGCTCGCTGGCTTCAGCCTGGGCGCAGAGTCCATCGCGCTCTTCGCCCGTGTGGGCGGCGGCATCTACACCAAGGCCGCCGACGTGGGCGCGGACCTGGTGGGCAAGGTGGAGGCCGGCATCCCCGAGGATGACGTGCGCAACCCCGCCACCATTGCCGACAACGTGGGCGACAACGTGGGCGACGTGGCGGGCATGGGCGCCGACCTCTTCGGCAGCTACGTGGCCACCATCCTCAGCACCATGGTGCTGGGCCGCGAGGTGATCAGCCACGACAACTTCGGCGGCATGGCCCCGATCCTGCTGCCCATGGTGATCGCCGCCCTGGGCATCCTCTTCAGCATCATCGGCACCTTCCTCGTGCGCATCAGCAAGGACAGCGACAGCGTGATGGCCGCGCTCAACAAGGGCAACATCGGAAGCATCATCCTCACGGCCATCGCCAGCTGGTTCATCATCGGCTGGATGTTCCCGGAGTCCATCACCTTCTCGCGCGGCGGGGTGGAGACCGTCTACCCGAGCGTCCACATCTTCTACGCCATCATCCTGGGCCTGGTGGTGGGCTTCCTGATGAGCTACATCACGGAGTTCTACACGGCCATGGGCCGCAGGCCGGTGGACAGCATCGTGCAGAAGAGCGGCACCGGCCATGCCACCAACGTGATCGGCGGCCTGGCCATGGGCATGCAAAGCACGGCCCTGCCCATCCTGGTACTGGCGGCGGGCATCTTCGGCGCCTTCAGCTTGGCCGGTCTTTACGGTGTGGCCATCGCCGCAGCGGGCATGATGGCCACCACGGCCATGCAGCTTGCCATTGATGCCTTCGGGCCCATCAGCGACAACGCCGGCGGCATCGCCGAAATGAGCGGCCTGCCCAAGGAAGTGCGCGAGCGAACCGACATCCTGGACGCCACGGGCAACACCACCGCCGCCACCGGCAAGGGCTTCGCCATCGCCTCCGCAGCGCTCACCGCGCTCGCGCTCTTCGCGGCCTACGTGGGCCTGGCGGGCATCGACGCCATCGACATCTACAAGGCCGACGTGCTGGCCATGCTGTTCGTGGGCGGCATGATCCCCTTCCTCTTCAGCTCCATGGCCATCAGCGCCGTGGGCAAGGCCGCCATGGACATGGTGAAGGAAGTGCGCCGCCAGTTCCGTGAGATCCCCGGCATCATGGAGTACAAGGCCAAGCCGGAATACGAAAAGTGCGTGGCCATCAGCACCAAGGCGTCCATCCGTGAAATGATCCTGCCCGGCGCGCTGGCCCTGCTCAGCCCGGTGGTGGTGGGCTTCCTCTTCGGCGCCGAGGCGCTCGGCGGCCTGCTCGCCGGCATCACCGTGAGCGGCGTGCTCATGGGCATCTTCCAGAACAACGCCGGCGGCGCCTGGGACAATGCCAAGAAGAGCTTCGAGAAGGGCGTGCTGATCGATGGCCAGACGCACAAGAAGGGCAGCGACCCGCACAAGGCCGCCGTAACCGGCGACACCGTGGGCGATCCGTTCAAGGACACCAGCGGCCCCTCGATGAACATCCTCATCAAGCTTACATCGATCGTGGCACTGATCATCGCACCCCACCTGAACAAGGCCGGCCATGCGCCCGAAGCGGTGGCCCCTGCTGCACAAGTGGAGGTAAAGGCCACCCCGGTCCCGGAAGTGGTGCCGGCCCCCGCAGCCGCGGTAACGGGGTATGGAAAAACCCTGCCTTCCGGATTTGAGCTGAAGGGCAACGCCACCGGCATGGAAAGCGGGTTGGTGGGCTTCCTGGAAAGTGCCGCCCCCATTGACAAGACCACCTGGTTCAACTTTGATCGCGTCACCTTCCGCACGGGAAGTGCCGCCATCGACATGGCCAAATCCAACGAGCAGCTGGTGAACCTCACGGAAATCTTGATGGCCTACCCCAAGGCCAAGCTGAAGATCGGCGGCTACACGGACAACACCGGTGCGGAACCCGCCAACGTAAAACTGAGCACTGACCGTGCACAGGCCGTGCGCAGCGCGCTAGAGGCCATGGGCATCGCAGGCGACCGCTTGGAAGCCGAAGGTTACGGTTCCCAGCACCCCGTGGCGGACAACGCCACCGAGGAAGGCCGTGCGCAGAACCGACGCATTGCCGTTCGCGTTACCGGGAAGTAGGCTCAACGTGTTTTGAATGTGCAAGGCCCTGCATCAAGCGGGGCCTTGTTGCTTGCTGGCCGCCGGGGCGCCCGGAGTTTTCACTGTGCGGCCAAAAGGGAGCCATTATAGCATGCTCATATCCCGCATTCCGCTTTACCGTAACTGATCGTGGTGGTTTGATTTTAGGGCGACCCCATTGTCCGTCACGGCATGTTATATTTGGGTATAACCCCTCAATTGCCGAAAATGGTCAAACACTACACTGCAGGTCTCCTCGTATGTATGTTGGGTGCCACAACGGTTCAACTTGCTGCGCAGCGCATCCACGCACCCCAGTTGCGCGATCATGGCGTTGCTCCTGCATTCGCGCACCATGCGATCCAAGCGGGGCACCGCAGCGACCCCTTATGGAGCGATGACTTCTCCAATCCCTCGCACTGGACGTTCGGCACCCTGAACAACACGGCGAACAACTGGGTGATCGGCACCGGTGGCCCCAGCGGGGACTACGCCATCGACACCATCATGTCCACCACGGCGTCCAACGGCTTTGCGTTGTTCGATTCCGACCTGATGTGCGGCCCGGACAACGGCTATGTGGCCATTGCTTCCTCCGTGGACCTCAGCGGGGTTTCCCACGTGCAGCTCCAGTTTGAACAATTCTACCGGCGCTTCCAAGGGCAGACCTGGGTGGACGTGAGCGCGGACAATGTCAATTGGACCAGCATTGAGGTGAACTCCCAGCTCACCACCGGTGCGTACACGGCAAACCCAGCGATCACCACCGTGGACATCAGCGCGGTGGCTGCCATGCAGCCTGCCGTGTGGTTCCGCTTCCGCTACACGGGCAACTGCGATTATGCGTGGATGGTGGATGACGTGGCCTTGGTGGAACAACCCGCCAATGAGATCAGCTTGGTAAGCGCTTCCACCACCACCTGGGATTTCAACACGGCCGCATCCTATGATTCGGTGTATTACAGCATCTTTCCTCTCACGGAGATCCGGCCCTTGGCGGTGAACATGACCATCTTCAACGCCGGATACGAACCGGCCACTAATGTGATGGCACACATCACCACCTCCGATGGCTATGATGAGAGCAGCAACCTCGGCACCATTGCCCCAGGCGATACGATCACTTGGTTCGGACCGCTGTGGACGCCAACAGCTTTTGTCGGGGTTCATTCCATTGGGTTCAGTGCATTGGCCGACAGCATGGATGCCGATACTACGGACAACAACAGGTCAATGTCCATCCAAGTAAGCGGTGATTTCATCATGGCCCGGGACAACGGCGCGCGGCAGACCTCCGTGGGTGATGGTGATCAGGCCTACAAGGTGGGCAATTGGTTCCATTTGCGGAACAGCCATGCTGTTCCTGCGGTCTTGGTGGCGCTGTCCTCCACCTCGGAAGTTGACGTGGAGGTGAACGCGCAGATACTGGATGCAAACCGGCAACCGGTAGCGGAGACGGCTTACCACACGGTAACTGCCGATGATCTGAACGGGATTGGTGAAGGGAACTTTACCACGTTATACTTTGATGCGCCCGTTGCGCTGGACCCGGGTGACTATTTTGTGGCCTTCCAGCACTTTGGCGGTGTTGAAATGTGGGTGGGGGCCAGCGGCCTGAGCCAGGAGCAAACCTCCTTGCTCTACCGGGCTTCCAATGACACGTGGTACTCCATTTCTCCCACGCCGATGGTGCGCTTGGACGTAGGATATCCAGGAAGCATTGCTGAAGATGGAGTACTCAACATCGCTGTACGGGCTTGGCCGAATCCGGCGAATGCGTATACACAAGTCTCGTTTCATTTGGGAAAAAGCACAGACGTAAAGGTGGAGCTGATTGATGTCAACGGCAAGTGCTTACGCTCCAAGGCCTACGGAATAATGGCTGCAGGTGCGCACGAAGTGGACATTGATACCGGCAATTTGGCCCCCGGCGTGTACAACTGTACCTTGCGCACAGCGCAAGGAATGGCCTCCAGCGGGTTGGTGGTGATGCACTAGCGTGGTCCGGCCATTCCGGTCCAGCCTCTCAAGACCTTCAAGGCTCCGTCAGAAATGGCGGGGCCTTGAACGTCTACAGGATCCAACCAAAGCTTGCCCAGAGTCCCATCAAGGTCTCGTGTTTCAGAGTCCCCTCAAGGTCTCGCGCAGCGGACCTTGACGCAGGGAAATCCAATTAGCTTTGAGTTGCTTCCCAAACTCCCGGTCCCATGGCAAAGCATTCCTCCGCCATCTTGCTGTTGTGTTTTCTTGCAGCTTTCGGCAGTAACGACCTTCGGGCACAACGCACCACATGGCCCCTGATGCGCGATCAGGGCAGAGCGGTGCAAGCAACCCATGCGCACAATGCAGCAGGTTTTCGCAGTGATCCCATTTGGAGCGATGACTTCTCCGATCCCTCGCATTGGACCTTCGGCACGTTGGACAGCACGGCCCACAACTGGGTCATCGGTACAGCGGTCTCCGGCGGGGCATACCCCACGCCCGCGATCAGCTCCACCAGCGCTGCTAACGGTTATGCCCTGTTCGATTCCGGCTTGCCCTGCGGCCCGGACAACGGATATGTGGCGATCAACGATCCCGTGGACCTGAGCGGCCATGCACATGTGCAGCTTCAGTTCGAGCAGTTTTACCGCAAATTCCAAGGCCGCACCTGGGTGGATGTAAGCAACGATGGAAGCACGTGGACGCCCTTTGAGGTGAACGTGCAGCTGAACGTGGGCCAATACACCGCTAACCCCGAAGTGTTCCGCCTGGACATCAGCTCGGTGGCGGCCATGCAGGATTCCGTGTGGTTCCGCTTCCGCTACACCGGCAACTGCGATTACGCCTGGATGGTGGATGATGTGGCAATCGTGGACCAGCCCGCCCACGACCTGCAGCTGGTGACGGCGGCCACCACCATCTGGAACTACAACACCAATGCGAGCTTCGATTCGGTGTACTACAGCGCTTTTTCTTACTATGAAACAAGGCCACGGGCACTGAACATGACCTATTACAATGCCGGGTACATGCCCGCGATCCATGCAACGGCCAGCATCACCACGTCGGACGGCTATGATGAGAGCCATGTACTGGATACAGTTGCCCCAGGTGATACAGTGGTTTGGAACGCACCTTTATGGACACCGGCCCAACCAATAGATTGGTACATTTCGGAAAGCCGCTACTTCTACTATGCTGTGCATGCTGACGACAGTGATGCATACAGCCTTGACAACTTGGACACGTTGGTATTGAAGGTCGGAGGCCCCACTTTCATGCGGAATGACACAGCCAGGGATGGTGCAGTGGGCTTGCCGGGGCAACCATTCAAGGTGGGCAACTGGTTTCATAATGCAGTTGATCAAGACGCAGTGGCAGTTGGAGTTGAATTTGCTACCGGATCCGCAGTTGGCATTGAGGTGGATGCCTTGGTGTATGATGATTCGTTGCATGTCGTGGCGGGAACCGTCTACCATGTAGTCAGTGAATCGGAGCTTACACCCATGGGTGGCCAAAATGTTGTGGACCTTTGCGTTTATCCACCGGCCAGTCTACAAGCAGGCAAGGATTACTTAGTTGTGCTCGAACACTTCGGAGGGGCGGATCTTCTTGTGGCCACCAGTGGCTACAGCGCCCCCCAGAGTTCATTGCTCTATAAGTGGAATGAGGGTACATGGCAGTCCATTTCCACTACGCCCGTCGTGTTCCTGGATTATATTGACTCAAAGTCATGTTGGGGCGGTGTGGATGAAACTGCAGGCATGAACGGCATTGACTTGTATCCGTGCAACCCGAACCCTTCGGCGGATAAGACCACGGTACAATACAAACTCGATGCCCCCGCGCGGGCCGTTCTCACTTTGCACGACCTGCACGGCAAGCGGCTCCGCACCTTGGTGGACGGGCCCATGGGCACCGGCCAGCACCAAGTGGAAGTGGATACACGGAGCATGGACGCGGGAGTTTATTTCTACACGCTTCGCACACCTGCGGGCATGGTCACCAAGCGGATGGTGGTGATGCACTGATCCATACGCATTGCCATCTGGCAGTGCTGTCCGGAATGCATCCACAGCTCACTTGAACTTCGCAATCAGCATCGGTGTATATGCCACCCTGCTGCCTGACAACTGGGGCAATTGCCAACCGGGAAAACCCACCCCCTCACTTCACTTTCGCCGCCACCTTCTTCTTCACCGCAGGCTTTGCAACCTTCTTGGCCGGAACGGATTTCACCGGTGCTTCATTGGGGAACAATCCATGGATCTCCGCGTCAATGGCGTTGATGATCTTGCCGAGGTCTTCCGGGTTGGTGTGGAAGGCGTTCTCGTCCACGTCGATGATGAGCACCTTGCCCTTGTCGTAGGTGCTGATCCACGCCTCGTAGCGCTCATGCAGCCGCTTCAGGTAGTCAATGCTGATGGTGTTTTCATACTCACGGCCGCGCTCGGCGATCTGGCTCACCAGGTTGGGCACGCTGGCGCGCAGGTAGATCAGCAGGTCGGGCGGGGTTACCGCGCTGTCCATGTTCTGGAACAGGCGGAAGTAGTTTTCAAAGTCGCGCGTGGTCATCAGCCCCATGGCATGCAGGTTGGGGGCGAAGATGTACGCATCCTCGTAGATGGTGCGGTCCTGGATCACGTTGCGGCCGCTGCGGCGAATCTCCAGCAATTGTTCGAAGCGTGAGTTGAGGAAGAAGATCTGGAGGTTGAAGCTCCAGCGCTGCATGTCCTTGTAGAAGTCGAACAGGTACGGGTTGTTGTCCACGGCTTCCTCCAAGCGGTCCCACTTGTAGTGCTTCGCCAGCAATTGGGTGAGGGTTGTTTTTCCTGATCCGATGTTTCCAGCAATGGCGATGTACATGTCCGGTGTCTCTGTTCTTGTTGGGAAGGATCGCGAAAATACCCCGTGCCCCGGAAGATCGGGCGGTATGTGGAAAAGTGTTGCTTCCACCCGTTGCGGCGCGGGCCCCGGACGGGTTCCGTTGTTCACGGTCCCAGCGGCTCCACCTCCAAGCGGTCCGGCAGCAGGCGGTACAACCTGCCGTGCTCAATGCGCGCATCCAACACCTGCAGGGAGGGCTTGCCGCCCGGCCAAGGCACGGGTTCCTGCGTGAAGGCGCGCAGGTTGTAGCGGTGCAATGCGCCATCCTGCACGAACCACAGGAAGCCGTCACGCACCTGCACCCGTTGCACGCCGATGATGGGCAGGGTGCGCACAAAGGTGCCGAAGAGGTCGAACACGAGCACACCGTGCGCGGGGTCCACCAGGTACAGCCGCCCGTCGGCTTCTTCCATGTAGGTGGGCTGCGGGGTGAAGCTCAGCACCTGGTCAAGCCGGCCGGTGTTTGCCACGGGTTGCAATTGGTCGTCCACGCGGAGCAGGGCCAGGTCGCGGTCGTCGAAGAACCACATTCTGCCCATCACGCCCATGCAGGCCAAGGTTACCTGGGGAAAACCGCTGCGCGACAAGTAGATCGGTGCGCCTTGGATGCTGAGCGTATTGTCCAGCAATGCCAACTGGCCTTGCGCGCTTGAAAAGATCAAGGGCTTCAACGAGGAGAAGGCATCCATCCGGCTGATGGAGCCAAAGGAGTTGAAGCTGTTGTGGGCCAGGTGCGTGCCGTCACGACTGTAGAGGTCTATGTCGTTTCCGCTCAGGGTGTAGAGGTTGCCCAACTCGTCCGTGGTGAAGCCGTCCAGCGGATGGTCCACGGTCCAATGCCCGGGATTTGCCTGGGGCAGCACCGTAAACCAAGGTGTTGCGGCGAACAGGAAGGGAAGCAGGCGCCTCATGCGGATGTGCCTTGCAACAACTGGTCCAGAAATACGCGGTCGTTGCACAGCCGCGGCACTTTGTTCTGTCCGCCCAGCTTGCCGCGATCCTTCATCCAGCGGTGGAAGGTGCCGTGCGGAAGAGCGTGAACCAGCGGACGCTTCAACACCATGCCCGTGCTGCGCTTGGCATCGTAGTCGCTGTTCAGGCTGCGCATGGTTTCATCCAGCACGTCGGTGAAGCGCTCCATGTCCTTGGGGGCTTCCTCAAATTCAATGGCCCACTCATGGCAACCGCGTGCTTCGGCATCCATGTACACGGGGCCGGCGGTGTATTCGTGCAGCACCGCGCCCGTGGCCATGCAGGCAGCCTGGATGCCCCGGTCCGCGTTCTCCACGATGAGCTCTTCGCCGAAGGCATTGATGAAGCTGCGCGTGCGGCCGCTGACGTGGATGCGGTAGGGCATGGTGCTGGTAAAGCGCACCGTGTCGCCGGGCATGTAGCGCCACAGGCCCGCGTTGGTGCTGATCACCAGGGCGTACTCGCGGCCTGTTTCCACCTCGTGCAGCAGCTTGGTGGGGGGCTGTTCGCGGTCCATGTCCTCAATGGGTATGAACTCGAAGAAGATGCCGTAGTCCAGCATCAGCAGCAGTTCATCGGAGGCATGGCGGTCGGTGATGCCGAAGAAGCCTTCGCTGGCGTTGTAGCATTCCAGGTAGTTCACCTTGGGGGAGGGGAACAGGTGGCGGTACTGGTCGCGGTAGGGGCGGAAGCTCACGCCCCCGTGCATGAAGAGTTCCAGGTTGGGCCACACTTCCAGCATGTTCGCCTTGCCGGTTAGCTCCAGCACGCGCTTCAGCACCACCATGGTCCAAGAGGGCACGCCCGCAATGCTGCGCACGTCCTCCCGCATGGTTTCGCGCGCCATGCGTTCCACTTTCTCCTCCCAGTTCTCCATCAACGCCGTTTCGATCACCGGCGTCCGCCGCACCTCCACCCAGATGGGCAGGTTGCGGATGATGATGGCACTGAGGTCGCCGGTGTAGGCATCGGCGCGCAGCGGCTCCATGGCGCTGCTGCCGCCCACCACCATGCTCATGCCGTAGTACAGCTTGCTCTGCGGGTTCATGCCGTAGTGCAGCGCAATGAGGTCCTTGCCGCCCTTGTAGTGGCATTCCTCCAGGGCCTCGCGGCTCACCGGGATGAACTTGCTTTTGGCGTTGGTGGTGCCGCTGCTCTTGGCGAACCAGCGGATGTCGGTGGGCCAAAGCAGGTTCTGCTCCCCGGCGCGCATGCGGTCCACCCAGGGCTTTACGTCCGTATAGTCCTGCAAGGGCACACGGTCGCGGAATTGCTCCGGTGTGTTGATGCTGCCGTAGTCATACCGCTTGCCCCACTCGGTGTAACGGGCGGCTTCAATCAGCTTGTGGAATACCTCCAATTGCGCCTCATGCGGATTGTCGCGGAACAGCTCGATCTGCTGCAGCCGCTTTTTCATCAAGAAGGAGAACAGCGCGTTGACGGGCATGGGGCGGGGCGTGCGCCTACTTTCGTGCGGGAAGGTACTGATCCCTGAACGATGAACGCATTTCCATTGCACAAGATGCTTGCAACGCTGAATCCGCCCGCAGCGCCCGGCGAACCCGGTGAAGTGGCCTACAGCATGGATGCCGGTGCGGAAAAGGTGCCGATGGAACCGTTCATCGGGCAGGCGTTCACGCTGCGTTTTTCCGGTGTGCGCACCTGTGTGTCCTGCGGAAAGCAGGTGAAGAAGTTCTATGGGCAGGGACTCTGCTGGCCTTGTTTCCAGAACGCGCCGGAGGCTAGTCCGTGCATCATCCGGCCGGAGCTTTGCGAAGCCCACCTCGGCAAGGGGCGCGATGTGCAGTGGGAACTGGACCACCACAAACAGGAGCACATTGTGTACCTCTCTTACACGGGAGGCGTGAAGGTGGGCGTAACGCGGAGCACACAGGTGCCGGTGCGCTGGATCGATCAGGGCGCTGTGCAGGCCCTGCCCATTGCCCGTGTGCCATACCGGCAATTGGCCGGAGTAATTGAGGTGGACTTGAAGCAGCACTTTGCCGATAAAACCGATTGGAGGCACATGCTACTATTTGACAGCCAATACATAGGCAGCGATCCATTGGTGGCGGCGAGGCAGCGGGCCGGTGAGGTCTTGGACCCGAACTTGCGGGAGTTCTTTCTACCGGAGGAAGCCGTGGTGCGGCTAACCTACCCGCTGCATAGCGTGCCGCCCAAGCTGGTAAGTGTGCAATTGGACAAATTGCCGGAAATCTCAGGAAAGCTGCAAGGCATTAAGGGCCAGTATCTTGTGTGGTCCGACGGAAGAGTGTTGAACGTGCGGAATCATTCGGGCTACCATGTGGAAATGAATCTGGTGTAACCTTTCCGGCAACGCCCCGTTCAACTGTCCGGGTTTGGGATTTTGGGTTATGGGTGGAAGGGCCTGGCGCAAGCCGGGCTCTTCTTTTTTATGCCAACTGCATCGGGAGATTCTGCAATAGATAAATACCGCAAAGGGCGCAGAGGACGCAAAGAACACAAAGGGCGTAAAGAAATACAGATGGCCCATTTGCGTACGTGTTGCATATCGGCAGGCGAAGCCGAAGATCAATCCTTCCTTTGTGTTCTTCGCGCCTTTGCGGTAGGCGAAGCCCGAAAAGCCCTACATCCCTTCGTGTTCTTCGCGCCTTTGCGGTAGGCGAAGCCCGAAAAGCCCTACATC
>JAFDZY010000384.1 GCA_018266685.1 Bacteroidota bacterium | reverse complement strand
TCCCGGCGGCCGACATCTTCCTTTTCGTGATGGAGCACGCGGGCATCGAGGAGGTCTTCGTGCCCAAGGTGGGCCTTGCGGACGGGATCATCTTCGACCTGTACACGAAGCAGTATGGGCGGGCCAGGCACATAGCAGGAGCCGTGTAGGTGATCGGTGTTCGTTCCGGAATCATACTCGTCACCGTTCACTGTTCATCTTTCGCTTGTCACCCACACGATCGGTGATCGGCCCTTCCTGCTGAAAAGCTCAGGTGTTGAACCTGCTGGAAGCCGACGGTGGCGCGGAAGTTGGCCCGCGAAAAACGCGGGCGCGGCCCGAGTAGCTCCAACTACCATCAAGGCACATACGAAAAATCATTTGTGCAGAGTTATATGTCCAGGCCGCCTCCCGTTCACGGTTGCGCCCGGAGAAGTTCATGTCAATTCAAACACCCATGTACCATGGACCGTTGCACTGCGTTCTCCTGCCTGCTTGTCGCTGCTTCAACCTTGTCGGCAGCACCCACCAAGCATGAAGTCTTCGTGCATTTTGGCAAGGACGACTTCACGCTGAACGACGAGGCCATTGCCGAGCTGGAGCAATTCCTTTCCTCCATCAAGCTGGAAGGCGACTTCCGGTTCTCCGTGGAAGGCCATACCGACAGCGACGGCAGTTATGCATACAATGACACGCTCGCCGCGGAACGCGCCCGCACCGTTCGGGATTTCCTTGTCGGCCGAGGCGTTGCCGCCCACCTGGTGCAGCTGCGCTCCCGGGGCAAACGGTCGCCCATGGCCAGCAATTCAATTCCTTCGGGCATGGCCATCAATCGGCGGGTGCAGGTGGTATTCACGCGTTTTCAATATGGGCAGTTGGATGAACTCCTGGACGCATTGCAGGAGGAGCGTGTGCAACGGTTCATCATCGACCCCGCAAAGGACAACACCATCAGGGGGTTGGCCGGCGCAACCGTTTCCCTGCCAGCGAATGCCTTCACCACGGCGACCGGCCAACCAGTGAAAGGCTCCGTGAGCATTGAACTGACCGAAGCACTTGATGCAATGGGCATGGTGTCCTTCGGGCTGAGCACTCGTAGTGGTGACCGGCTGCTGGAGACTGATGGGATGGTGCAAGTGGCGGCATTGGATGCAACTGGCAAGCCGCTTCAACTGAAATCTTCTTCACCCATGACGGTGACCATGCCCGCGAACGAGGTAAAACCGCGCATGGAGCTGTTCCTCAGTTCTACCGGTACCGACTGGACCGTGGCCCGTGCCGCGTCCAACGTTACTTCAACAGCGGACCGGGGCATCGCCCAGCCCATTGGGCTCCGTGTCGTCCGCGACTTACCGGAGTACAAGGAGGACCAAAGGGGAAAGCCCATAAAACCATCGATCCCGGTGATGCCCAAGGCTCCACCGCCCATTCCACCTCCTTCCCTCGAAAGGCCGTGGTGGGGGTTCATTCAGCCCGGAAAATTCCAAGGTCGGGAACGCCGGGCCGAGGCGCATTACAACGAAAGGAAGCAAGAGGTTGAACAACGCTACCAGGACCGGGTAGAACGCTACCGGGCGGACAAGGCGGATTTCCCGAATGCCCTCGCCCGTTACACGGTGAAGAAAGCCGCATGGGATTCCCTGAAACAAGTGGAGTACACCGCTTGGCGTAAGGAGGTGTATGAGCCCGCCGTGGCGCGATTCGATGCGGTGCAGCGCTCGCTCGACGTGTCCTACGACCAGACACTGTCCATGTGGAAAGCCCAACGGGACGCTGCGCGCCAGGCATGGGCAGATACTGTACGGACCGTGACCAGCGAGTCGCTCTCCAACTACGTGTATACTACATCGTGGCTGGGGTGGATCAATTGTGACCGGTTCTATGATGTGCCCGAAGACCGGAAGGCACCGGTAATGGCGCGCACCGCACCAGGAATTCAGGCACATGCCTATGTGGTGTTCACCGGCATGCGCATGCTGCTGAAAATGGAACGGGATGATGCTGGAGGGTATGTTTCCCAATCAGTCCCCACCACAGAACCTGCTGTGATCTTCGCATTTAGCGTGGAAAATGGACAGGCCCAACTCTGCGTGGAGCCCGTTGTAAAGAATAAAACCCCGGAACTCGAGTTCAAGCCCAGTACTGTGGCGGAGTTGGATCGGCGCTTGGCTGAACTGGCGGGCAACTGAGCGCTTGCCGCAAAACCCCGGATGTGAAAAAGGGGTGTTTAGCTTATGCCTATAGTAGTGTTGGACTCAGCCTTGGGCCCAGTGCAGTGTACGTAGGGCAATTTAATTGACGATCTGCCCTGAGCGGCCCTGCCTGTCCGGTACGCGGAGCCCAAGGGCTTTCACAAAATCACTCCTCTCTTTTCAGCCACGCCTGCACCATGCGCAGCTGCCCGTAGCTGTACTGTTCACCGAATTGAGCGCGCGCAGCGTTGGTGTCCTTCTCCGGAAATTCGCGCATCCAATCGGCGATGTGGTCGCGCACGGCATCTTCCATCACGGCAGTGATCTCCAGTTCAC
>JAFDZY010000383.1 GCA_018266685.1 Bacteroidota bacterium | reverse complement strand
TTGAACCCGCCATAGGCATACAGCAGAGCAGGGTTGTTGCCGGTCTTGCCCACGCCTTTCTTGTGGACGATGAACATGGGCACCTTGGTGCCGTCCTTGCTGGTGTAGAAGTCCTGCTCGGTCTGAAAATCGTCCGGGTTGAATTTCAGTTCCGGCCGGAAGTAGAGATCGCTCTTGCCGGTGGCATAGTCATATTTGAAGCTGCTGCCCGGATCGGTGAAGGAGCTGAAGGAATAGAACGAGTACGTGTCGCCGCGCTTGCCACCGAAGCCGCCCGCGCTGCCGATGCCGGGCAACTTCACTTCCTGCTCGCCGCTGCCATCGGCATTGTAACGGTAGATGCGCGTGGTGGCATCCTTGAGGTAGCTGGCAAAGAGCAACCCTCCGCCGGTGGTGACGCCTTCCAGCAGATCAGCTTTTTGCGGGATCACATCCTTCCAATCAGCTTGCGCGGGCTTCGCGGGATCCACGGCCACCAGGCGGTAGCGCGGCGCATCCACGTCGGTGGTCACCAGGAATTTGCCGCTCTTGGGCTCGAAGGCGATGATGGCGGTCTTGTGGTCGAAGCCGAGCTGCAAGGGTGTCCACTTCGTGTCCGGCGTGGGCATGGCGCCCTTGCGCAGGTCGAAGAAATACTGCTCGAACCCGTCGGTGCCGGTGGTGACGTTGAGCGTGGCGAACTCCTCGCCCTCGGTGGTGGAAACGCCCACGTAAAGGTTGGGGTTCTTGTCATCCTTCCACACCTGGACGTCCTTGGCCTGCGGGTCGCCCAGCTTGTGGTAGTAAACCTTTTGCCATTGGCTGGCGGCGCTCAATTCGGTGCCCTTGGCCGGTTCCGGGTAGCGGCTGTAAAAGAAGCCATCCTTCCACCAGGCCACGCCGCTGAACTTGGCCCACTTCAGGGTGTCGGCCATCGGCTTCATGGCCTGCAGGTCCCACACGGTGATGTCCTGCCAGTCGCTGCCTGCCTTTTGTATGCTCACGGCCATGTAGCGGTCGTTGGTGCTGGCGCCCATCAGGCCGATGGCAGTGGTGCCGGCAGGGTCCACGGCGTTGGGGTCGATGAACACGGTGTCCTTTCCGTCCAAGCCTTTCCTCACGTAGATCACGCTCTGGTTCTGAAGGCCGCTGTTCTTGTAGGAAAAGAACAGGTCGCCCACCTTGATGGGCGCACTTTCCTTGGCGAAATTGAACAACTCCTCATAGCGCTTCGCAATGCTGTCGCGGAAGGGGATGGCAGCCAAATACTGCTGGGTCACGGCATTCTGCCGCTTCACCCAGTCCGCGGTTTCCGCGCTGGTGTCGTTCTCCAGCCAGCGGTAAGGGTCGGCCACCTTGGTTCCGAAGTGATCGTCCACCACGGTGGTGTCCTTGCGGGTTTCCGGATAGGCGATCTTCGTCATTGGTTTGGTGGCGTTTTCAGGCGCAGTGCCGCAGGCCGCAAGCAGCAGTAAGGCAACAGGTGCAGTGTTTTTCATGTTTGCCGGATTGGGGACCCAAAAGTATTCCGTGCGGGAATGCGTGGACCAGCGGAGCGGGATACAGCAGTGATGGTACGAAGGAAACTATCGGTGTGGAGAGTGCGAGGGTGCGAGGGTGCGAGGGGTACCACAGTAATTGTGGCCAACTCTCGTACCCGTTCACCTCTGTGGCGGTGGTTGTACACTATTCGGATCGCCTTCGTCGGCACAGGAATAATGCCTAGGCTACATGCAAGGCACTACGCCCTTCGGCGCACCTCCACATCCGGGGTGGAGCGCATCTCGTAGACCATGCCAGGGCCGGGCAGCAGCTCCATGCTGGCATTGAGCTGGCCGGAGAGCGTGTGGATCAGGTCCATGCCTAAGCTGTTGGGCTTGTGCCAAGTGCCGTGGTCGGGGAGGCCCACGCCGTCGTCACCCACGCGGAGCAACAAACCGCCTTCCTCGGTGCCACTGAGGTGCAGCATGATGGTGCCTGCGTCACGCCCCTTGAAGGCGTGCTTGAAGCTGTTGCTAACCACTTCGTTGATCAGCAGGCCCAGCGGCGTTAGGGTGTCCACGCCAAGGGTATCCACCTGGATGTCCACGTCCATTTTCAATTTCAGCCGGATGTTGTAGGCGGAGACCAGGTCGCGTACCAGGCTGTTCAGGTAGTTGGCCACGTTGATGTTGGCCAGGTCCTTGCTCATGTACGTTTGCTCGTGTACCAGCGCCATGGCGCCCACGCGGTTTACGCACTCATTGAAAAGCTCCAGCGTGATTGGGTCGCTCACTTTGTCGGTCTGGAAACGGATCAGGCTGCGCACGATCTGCAGGTTGTTCTTCACGCGGTGGTGGATCTCCTTGAGCATCACCTCCTTTTCCTCCTTGCTGAGCATGGTTTCCTGGAGCTCCTTGTTCCGGCGTTCCAGTTCCTCACCGGTGCGGGCCAACAGTTCCGACCGTTCATGGCTGCGGGTGAGCAACCGGGCCACATAGCCCACCAGCACGGCGCAGACCAGGGCGAAGAGGCTGGCCAGGCCCAGCAGCCATTGGGCTTCGTTCCACTGGTCGTTCAAAGCCAGCGTTTCGTGGCCCAGGCCGTCCTTGCGCACCGCGCGCATGGTTTCCTGCACATGGTCGCGGGCGCGCTGCAGCATCAGGCCGAAAACGGCATTGGCCATGTCCGCCTGCTCCTGGTTGGCCATGTTGTCCCGTACCATGTTGTGGAGGGAGTCACAGGCGGCCAGGTCTTTTTCCAACAGGGGCAGAAGCGCACCGGGAACGGGGTCTTTTGCAGGTGCGGCCAACGTGTTGTCCATCATTCGGCGCACGGAGGCCAGTTCTCCGGCCCAATTCCTGCTGCCGGTTTTCAGGTCCTGGCGGTGCACGGACGCAAGCTGGTCCATGGCAGCGTTCAACCGGCCGAGGTCGTCCAACTGGCCCAGATGGCCGTGCAGGCGGTGTTGCTGCTTATTGGCACGGGCCATCAGGCCCATGTCCCAGGCAATGAAGGAAGCGGCAAGCACCACGGCTGCGAAAGGCAGGAAACGCCAAGTGGAAGATCTCACGGGTACAGGGTTTTGGCTCCCTTGAACGATGCCAAGGCCTGAACCGTTACTGTCCTTGTCCGGCGTTCCTGCGCATGGCCGAGAAGAAATTCTTCATTACGGCCGCCACCCGTGCCTGAACCTGGCCCCGGATGTCATCATGCAGGCGGTTGGCGGTGCCCATGCTGATGCCCTGGATCGAAGTCTGCGGCCGCTGTGAAGCATAGATCAGCCCGATGTCCACGCCGCCGCCAGGCGCATTGTGGTTGCCCGTATGCCAAATGTGCCCCACCTGTACGCGGCATTGGCCATTTTCAGCCTGGATGGACACTTCGTAGTGGACCACGCCCATGGATTCCTCACGGCTTCCCAAGGTTGAGCTGCGGAAATTGAAGCGCGCCATGCCCTTGATGTTGCGGCCTGCCGTATCCACAAGCACGATGCGGGCGCCGGGCTCCTGGCCGAAGGAGAATGGCCATGATTTCAATGCTTCGCGGAAGACCTGCACACCTGAGAGCGGAAGCGCAACGCCATCCGCGATCACCAGGGGCCGCGGTTCCTGGGCAAAGGCCGAAAAACAGGCTAGGCCCAGGGTCAGCAGGCATGCGGTCCGCATGGGGGAAAGGTATGGCACGGCAGGCCCGGAACTTGCAAAATATCCTCAAGCGGGTGTGGTGTGGAACGAACGGTCCGATAACTTTGCACGCACTTCAAACACATGTCTTATGCATTCAGATCATCCCCGGAATCCCGCGCTCAAAGTGGGTGTTTTTTACGACGGTAGCTATTTCACGCACGTCAGCAATTATTACAATTACGTTCATCCGCACCGCCGCAGGCTGCACATCGGCGGCGTGCATGAATTCATCAAGCACATGGTTTCCGAGCGGGAAGGCACACCGCCAAGTTTGTGCCACATTATTGACGCGCACTTTTTCCGGGGACGCTTCAGCGCAAAGGACGCCAATGAAAAGGCCAACCAGTTGTACTACGACCGGGTGTTTGATGATGTGCTGATGTACAATGGCGTGCAAACACACTACCTGCCGGTGAAGGACCTGATGGGGCGCAAGCGCGAAAAGGGCATCGATGTGCTGATGGCCCTGGAAACCTTCGAGCTGTGCATGCACAAGCGCTACGACGTGGTGGCGCTGATCGCCAGCGACGGCGACCATGTGCCCTTGGTGCGCAAGCTGCACGGCCTGGGCTGCAAAACAATGCTGCTGGGCTGGGATTTTGAGTACACGGACGAAACCACCGGCGAATTGCAGACCACCAAGACCAGCACGGACCTGTGGAATGCCGTGAGCTACCCGTTGGAAATGGCCGATGTGGTGGAGGAGGGCCTGCGCGACGACAATGAGGTGGTGGGGGACATGTTCGTGCAAAAGGAAAGTGTACCGCGCGACATCATGGACCCGGACCGGCCGCAGGTGAGCATGTCTGATTACACGGATGAGGAGCGCTACAGCGGCGAAGTGATGAGCCTGCACAACGGCTACGGCTTCATCCGCTTTCCGGACAACAACGTGTTCTTCCTCCATGACGACCTGGAGGGAATTGAATTCTCCGAGCTGTCCGTGGGCTCCTATCTGGAGTTCAACGTGGCCTTCAACAACCGCGGGCAACGGGTGGCCAAGCACATTTCATGGGGCAAGCGGGAAGGCTGAGCGCTACCGCACCGGCAACCGCACGGTGAAGGTGGAGCCTTTCCCGTACCCGCCACTGGCCGCCTCCAGCGATCCACCATGCACTTCAGCCCATTGCTTGGCCCGTGCCAAGGTGCTGCGCGCCTGTGATTCGCCGTCCGTGGTGCGCGAACCGAGCATGGCGTAGCGCACAAATACTTTTTCCAGGTCTTCGGGCGAAAGCCCAATGCCTCGATCGGCCACAGCCACCGCAAGCGCATGCCCGTCCTCGGAAAGGGTCACTTGGATGCGGCTGCCTTGGGGGGAAAACTTGCTGGCATTTGAAAGCAATGCCTCAAAAAGCTGGTGCAGCACTTGGCGATCGCCATTGATCAAGACAGTGCCGGTGGCTGCAAGGTCCACCTCTTGGTGCTTGCGCTCCAGCCGGAAGCTGATGTCGCCGATGCATTCACGCAGGAGCCCGACCAGTTCCACGGGCGCGCATTGAACCTTGGAAATGCCACGGGGCACCGCGAAATCATCCATCAACTGCTCCAGTTCGGCGGCCCCGTTGAAAAAGTTCCGTTCCGCCAGATCCAGCAACTGCCGCCGTTCGGGCCCTTCGGGCAGGTCGTGCAGCATGGCCGCCGCCTGCCACAGGCCGCCCAGCCGGTTCTTCAACGCATGCGAAAAATGGTGCAGGCGCTCATTGCGCTGCACCGGGTCCAATGGATTGAACTGCGGGAAGCTTTCAGGCGGCATGGCCTTTCATGATGCGGTGAAGCACCTGGTTCAAGCCGTCCGTATCGATCGGCTTCAGCAGGTAGTCGCATCCGCCCAACGCCTTGATGCCGTCCACCACTTCCGGCTTGTTGCTGGCCGTGAGGAAAACAATGGGCAAAGGGTCCGTGGCGCGGATCTCGCGGGCAAGATCGAGTCCGGTTTTGTTGCCTTTCAGGTACACATCCATCATGATGGCGTCCGGATGTTCCTGCTTCATCAGTTGCTCGGCTTCGGCGGAACTGGCTGCGCTGCCGGTGACCCGGAAGCCCATTTGTTCCAGTTGCAACCGGTAACCGAAGGAGATGATGGCTTCGTCCTCAATGATCAAGATCTTTTTCATGCTTTAGGCGGAGTGTGGGCACGTTTGGAATGTTCGGCGGCAATGCGCAGGAATTGATCGGTGGTCAATGGTTTTTCAATGTATTCGCTTACGCAATCCACCTCGTGGGCCTTTTCCATGTCGATGGGGCGGTTGCTGCTGGAGCACATCACCACGGTGGTGCGCCCGGGCTGGATCAAGGTGTGGTCCAGGCATTGTTCCAAAAAGGCGAAGCCGTCCGTGGCGGGCATGTTGATGTCCACGAAAAGGAGGTCCGGCGGGTCAGCACCGTTGCGCAGGTGCTCCATGGCCTTTCCGGGATCCAGGTATGCGGTGAGGCGTCCTTGAAAACCGGCTTTTTTCAGCATCATCCGCGTGATCAGATGGTAGTCGTCCTCATCATCCACGATCATGATGTGCGATACAGCTGAAGTGGGGCTGGGGTATGCCGTTCTGGGGTCCATTGTGCGCCTTGTACGGCCCGGCGCGCGGAATGTTCCGCTGCCAGCACCTTGGCCGCAGCGCGGTTCAGGCTACTTGGGCCGCTTCCTTGGCGGACTGCCTCACGGAGCGCAAATGCACCACGATCTCGTTGGACTCTCGCGCCGTGGCCTGGTACTTCTGAAGTATGCAACCGGCAATGCGCAGGCCTGCTTCCAGGTCTTCGGAAACTACTTCATCCGCGCCCAAGGCATACAATGCAGCTTCATCTTTTGCCAAATGGACCCTTGCAATGATGTGGGCCTTGGTCTGCTGCCGCACGCTGGCCAACACCCGCTTGGTTTGGCGGAGGTCGTTCAGGGCGATCACCACCGCTCGCGCCGTGGCGGCATCCGCCTTGGCCAGCACGGCAACCTGGGATGCATCGCCCTGCACGGTGGGGATGCCGCGCTTTACGGCCAGTTCGGCCAGTTCGGGGTCATCCTCCACAACGGCACAGCGCACCTTCACGCTCTGCACGGCCAGCGCGGCATCCTGGCCGTTGGGCCCGAAGCCCACCAGCACCAAGTGGTCGCGCATGGGCTGGTGGCCGCCATCCTCCGGTTCGGTGCCCACGTTCAGCAGGCTGTCCAGCGCCTCGCCCGTGCGCGGAAGCAAATGGTCGAAGGTGCCCCCGGCGATGCGCTGCAACCGCGCCATCACCATGGGCGTGGCGGCCATGGTGATGATGGAAACGGCCAGGAAGAGCTGATGGTGCTCCGGCGTGATCAATCCGAAGGAAAGGCCGGAAATGGCCAGCACGAAGGAAAATTCGCCCACCTGGAGCAGGGAGAGGCCGCATTGAAGCGCGGTGCGCACCGGGTGCCGCAGCAACCAAACGGAGAGGAAACCCGTGATTGTTTTGCCGACCATCACCAGCAGGGCAAGGGCGAGGATGGTGAGGGGTGCAGAGGTGAACAAGGCGGGGTCCACCAGCATGCCGATGCTCACGAAGAAGAAGCTCATGAACAGCTGGTGGAATGGCTGCACAATGCCGGACGCCTGGTGCACCTGGTCCGTACCGCTGATGATGAGGCCGGCAAAAAACGCGCCCAGCGCGAGCGAAAGCCCCAATGCAGCAGTGCCCCACGCGGCGGCAAAGCACAGCAGTACCACGGTGATGATGAACAGTTCCTTGTTGCGCCCCTTGGAAACCGTGCGCAGCAGGAATGGGGCCGCCCACCGTCCGCCCACGTACACCACGGTCATCAGCAGGAGCACCTTGCCCAGCAGCAGCAACAGGTCGCCCTTGATGTCACCGCTCCGCCCGGCCAGCATGGGCATCACCAGCATCATGGGCACCACAAGAATATCCTGGAAGATGAGGATCGCGGAGGTGACCCGGCCCACCGGCGCATCCAGCTTTCCTTTCTCCTGCAGCACGCGGAGCACGATGGCGGTGCTGCTCAGGGTGGTCAGAAAACCCATGAACACCGCTGCTGGCAAGGGCATTCCGAAAAGCGTGCACACGCCTGTGGTGAGGGCAATGGTGAACAACGCTTGGAGCGATCCGCCGATGAACACCGTGACGCCAATGGTGGACAGCTCCTTGAGGCTGAAGCCCATCCCAATAACAAAGAGCAG
>JAFDZY010000382.1 GCA_018266685.1 Bacteroidota bacterium | reverse complement strand
TGTGCGGCAGCCGCCGCATGTGGTGGTGAAGCTGGACTCCCGAGGTTCGTTCATCAGCAACAGCAACGTGAGGTTCATGGGCGTGAAATTGGGCCTGGAGCACGCAGGCCGGTTCCAGTACGGCATTGGCTATTCTTTCCTGATGTCACGGGTGGAATCGCTGCGCGAGGTGGAAGGCGAAGGAATGCTCCCAGTGCGTTTGCGGCTGGGCTATGCTTGCCCATATGTGGAGTATGCTTTTTACGAGCGGGGACATTGGGAAGTGCGCATACCCGTGCAGTTCGGCCTGGGCAGCGGCACGCTCCTCTACGACGATCAACAGGGCAGGAACCCGCGGCTGCGGCATGCGTTCATTTTCCTGTATGAACCGGCGATGACGGTGCAGTACCGGTTCCTCCGCTACTTTGGGCTGAATGCAGGTTGGGGCTACCGGTTGGCCTTTTCCAGCGCCGACCTGGGCGAGCGCCTTACCGCCCCTACCTACAGCTTTGGCCTGAAGGTGTTCTTTGGTGACCTGTGGCGCGACCTGCACCGTTGATCGCACGAAGTACCTTTGGCAACAACATGCCGGAACCGTTTGATGTACGCCAAGAGCAACGCTCCGCCTCCGACAAGGAGATGGAGCAGGTGCTGCGCCCACGCCGGTTTGAGGAATTCGCCGGGCAACGGGCCGTTACCGACAACCTGAAGGTGTTCGTGCAGGCCGCCAAGCAACGTGGTGAAGCCTTGGACCACGTGCTGCTGCACGGGCCTCCGGGGCTGGGAAAGACCACCTTGGCGGGTATCGTGGCGCATGAAATGGGCGTGGGCATGCGCGTTACCAGCGGGCCTGTGCTGGACAAACCCGCCGACCTGGCCGGGCTGCTCACCAACCTGGAACCCAACGACCTGCTCTTCATCGACGAGATCCACCGGTTGAGCCCCATCGTTGAAGAGTACCTGTACAGCGCCATGGAGGACTACCGCATCGACCTGGTGATCGATGCGGGCCCGAATGCGCGCACGGTGCAGATCAATCTCAACCCGTTCACACTGGTAGGCGCCACCACGCGCAGCGGCCTGCTCACCGCTCCTTTACGGGCGCGCTTCGGCATCAATAGCCGACTGGACTACTACGATTCGGACACCCTCACGGGCATCCTGAAGCGTTCGGCAGGCTTACTGCATGTGCCCATTGAGGAAGAGGCCGCGCATGAGATAGCACGGCGCAGCCGAGGCACCCCGCGCATCGCCAACGCCCTGCTGCGGCGCGTGCGCGACTTTGCCCAGATCCAAGGCAACGGCAGCATCGACATGGCCATTGCCAAGCATGCCCTCAAGGCGCTGAACGTGGATGCCCACGGCCTGGACGAAATGGACAACCGGATCCTGCTGTGCATCATTGAGAAGTTTGGCGGCGGGCCGGTGGGCCTGAACACCGTGGCCACGGCAGTGGGCGAGGAGAGCGGCACCATCGAGGAGGTGTACGAGCCCTTCCTGATCATGGAGGGTTACATCATGCGCACGCCGCGCGGCCGGCAGGCCACGGAGCGGGCGTACAAGCATTTGGGAAAAACTCCGGAGGCCAGGCCGGGCAGCTTGTTTGAATAGGGAGGTGCCTTCCATGGCAGGCATTGTGCACATGTCTGGGCCATCCGAGCGTTCAGAGGCCGTCAAAGCCAAGGCTCTGGAACTGGGTTTTCTGGCCTGTGGGGTCGCCAAAGTGGTCTTCCTGGACGAGGAGGCCAGCCGCCTGGAGCAATGGCTGCACGCGGGCAAGCACGGCCAAATGGGCTACATGGCCAACCACTTCGGCCTGCGCACGGACCCGCGCGAGCTGGTGCCCGGGGCCAAGAGCGTGATCAGCCTGGCCTACAACTACTACACGCCAAACAAGCAAACCGACCCCGCAGCGCCCAAGCTGAGCACCTACGCCTACGGCCGCGATTACCACAAGGTGATCAAGCAGCGCATGAAACCGCTGATGCAGTTCATCACGGAGCAGTATGGCGAGGTGGAGATGCGCTGCTTTACGGACAGCGCGCCGGTGCTGGAGAAAGCCTGGGCTGAACGGGCCGGCATCGGTTGGCGTGGCAAGCACAGCCTGATCATTCGCAAGGGGCAAGGCTCTTACTTCTTCCTCGCGGAGATCATCCTGGACCTGGAGTTGGCGCCGGATGCGCCGGCCACAGACCACTGCGGCACGTGCAGGCGCTGCATTGATGCCTGCCCCACGGATGCGATAGAACTATACGGCATCAACGCCAGCAAGTGCATCAGCTACTACACCATTGAACTGAAGGACCAGATCCCCGCAGATGCCGGCGATTTCAAGAACTGGGCTTTCGGGTGCGACATCTGCCAGCAGGTGTGCCCGTGGAACAAGTTCAGCACACCGCACACGGAGCCGGACTTCACCCCAAAGCCAGAATTGATGGAGCTAACGGCGGCGGAATGGAACGAGATGACTGAAGAGCGGTTCGACAGGCTCTTCTTCGGCAGCCCCGTGAAGCGCACGAAATATGCGGGGCTGATGCGCAATTTGAGGTTTCTGAGGGAGTGAACTGCTATCTATGCGCTGCCCTCAGCCCGTCGAAGGGCGAGCTACAGCTACTCTGGTCGATATGGGCTGAATTCAGTGGAATCTGTGGTTCGACGGGCTCACCACAGTGGGCACTCACCACAGCGGGCGGTCACCACAGCGGTGGTTTGACGGGCTCACCACAGCGGGCACTCACCACAGCGGGCGGTCACCACAGCGGGATTTACCATGGTGGGGATGGTGTGGTTCGACGGGCTCACCACAGCGAATAGGACTCAGCTGCGGAGGGAGTGCTGGAACACTTCCATGATCACGTCCTTGTAAAGGTGTCCGAAGGTGGCCAAACACCAAGCTTTCAACAGGAGTTGATCTTTGCCGCGTACCCAGCGGGCGGCTTTCACCAGCTCTTTGTGGAACAGCCGGGGGTCGAAGCTTACTTTTTGAAGTACCTGCTGGCTGAGCTCCAGCATCTTCTTTCCATTTTCCTTCATCACGGTTCCTCGTTTGGCAATGGGTTGCAGGTCCAATAGCGGGTTGAAGGTAAGGCGTTCGGGAGCCTTTTGCAATGGCTTGCGGCACCGGTGAACAACTTTCACCAACCGCTGCGCAGTGGATAAACCCTTGCAACGCCCGAATTAGGCGATTCTTGTGCAGGCTTACGGTATGAGCTTGCGCTCGGTGACCTGTTTCACCTCGTACTGATCGCTGCCGCTGGTGCTGTAGACATAGGCCACCACGGAGCAATTGGAAGGCTGGAGCACGGTTGCGGGAGGCGGGGGCAATGAACGGTTGAAAGAAAAGGTCACCGTGTCGCCCGGTTGGGCCCCTGCGTTCAAGAACGCCTCTCCCCATGAACCGTTCAGGGCGCCGCGCAACACATGCCGGTGGTCGTAGTTGGGCACATCCGGCGGCGTGGCCTGGTTGTCCAGTTGCCAGTCGATCACATGGTCTTCTGTGAGGTAGAGGGTGAGGTTGTGCGGTGTGGAGATCGGATGAAGCACGATGGCCGTAACATGGCCGGAAATGGTGTTTGTGCCGGCATCGAAATGCAACGAATCAATGCGCAGGTCCACATCGGCTTCCTGGTCGATCATATCGGCCACGGCGGTGCTCCAACTGTACCGGCTTACCCGTATGCTGTTGTTGATGGTTTTCCGGTTCACCAGGCCGATGGGCAATGCCGTGATGTTGAAGGTCTGCTCATAATCATTGCCTGCTGGCGTCCGGAAGTCGGTGAGGTAATTGGGTGCCTGCGGGGCTGCGAAATTGTCCAGCATGTGCACGCCCACCACCACCAACCGATCCCCATAGGTGGCCTTGAGCTGTGCTGCGATCTGCGCTGCGGACGGGCAATTGTTGCAGAGGTGCCCGGTGCAATCTTCCAAGAGCACATTGCGTGTAACGGTATTGCCGCCGGGTGGGATGGGTGCCGCATTCTGGCCTTTGGGCAGGTCCACGAAATCGCAGCTTGCGAACGAAGCGATCAATAGCAGGGAAGCGAGGGAAGCGCGCATGGCTCAAAACGTCGTGGTTATGGAAGCGGTAAGTCCGTTGGCTGCGGGCACCACCCGGCACACGCCGCCCACGCAGAAGATGCCCGCGCGTTGGCGGCCGTAGCTGAAGGAGAAGCGGGAGCCGCCGCGGATGTAACCGAAGGTGCCGATGGGGTAGTGGATCTGCTCGGTGTCCACGGAGCCGCCGTAGTTGTACTGGTCCAGCGCGGCCACGAACCAATGGGGACTGAAGGTGAGTTCGGCCAGTGCCGTGGCCCAGTTGCCGTGGTCCTGCTTGGTGGAGAGGTGCTGCAGTTCGAAGCGGATGGAATTTTTGTCGTTGAAGTTGTGCAGGCCTTCCAAGATGAACATGTCTGCGTAGATCACCGGCTTGCCGGCCTTGCCCTGCACGGTTTCGATGTCATACACCAGGTTCAGGTAGGTGAGGGCCAGTTCCCAATCAGCGCTGAGCTTCTTGCGCACTTCCACGTTGAAGTCGCTGAAGTATTGGCGCTTGCCCATGGCGAAGAAATTTGTCCTGTAACCCAAGTAGTGTACCGTGTCGTTGGGGATCTTAGTGCTGTCCAAGCTCCAGGCCCCGCTCCAATTGGCAGTGATCTTGGTGCCGTACTTGCCGCCGAGCGCGCTGCCGCGTTTGAATTTGTAGAACACCTCACCCTGGTAGGCCACTTCGCCGTTGGGCTGGGTGGCATACGGGTAGAGCGTGGCGGGCAGGTTGTAGGTGTGCTGCTTGGCCAGGGTGGGCAGGTAGTTGATGTTGAGGTCGAACAGGGTGGGGGCGCCGCGATCGCTCTGGAACACCATATTGTCATAGGTGTGTGCGCCTGCGCTGATACCCAAACCTTTGGTGCTGTATGAGGCGTTGGCCATCAAGGCTTGGCCGGTTTTGTAGATGTTGTTGTTGCTGCCGTTGGGGTCATTGATCTTGTAGGCGTATTCGCTGTACAGGTCCCACTTGGCATTGGTGTAATGTGCGCGGGCGGCCCAAAGCCCCACGTTTTCCGGCAACTCCAGCAACGGGTCCTGGTCCGGTTGGAATTTGCTGACGAAGGAGCCGCCAACGGTAAGGTTGTTGCCCTTCTCCACCAGTTTGGTGAAGAAGTGCGGGAAGGCTTCGGTGAGCGAGATCTCGCCATCGATGCCGCGCACGATGCCAATGCCTTGGGTGGTGCCTTTGTCGAACGCCAGGCGCTGTGTGCCGATGATGCCCTTGAGGTAAATGCCGGTGTCCGGATTGAATTTCACGCGCACGCCGTCCATGGCATTGTCCACGCCGAGCGCGCGTTCTTCATAGCTTCTGAAGGCAAGCCCCTGGCCGAACTGCTCATAGAAATTGCCGGCCGTTACCTCCAGGCCGTCCTTGCGGAAGGTGGCGTAGCGGTAGCCGATGCCGGAACCTTTGTAGGCCGCACCGGCGGGGTAGCCCAGCAGGGCGGGTTCATAGCTCTCAAAGCGGATGCCCGCATCGAAGTTGCCGGCGGCATTGCGGTAGTTGAGGTTGGTCCAGGAATTCAGGCCAAAATCAGCCGGTGGCTTCACCGCTCCGATCTGTGCATCATCGTTGTAAAGTTGGCCGTCCATGCTGAAGTTGCCGTGGATCTGGCCGCCGCCTTGGGCAACCAGGGAATGGGCACAGGCCAATGCCGCAGTGATGGTGATGATGCGGGAGGTGCCAAGTAGTGTTTGGTTCATAAGGATAGGCCGTGGTGGCCGCGTGAAAGTAGCGAGCACTGGGGGAAGTAAGATTTTGGGACGCATCTGATTTGGCCGAGGAATGGAATCCCTAAAAGGAATTGGCGGAGATGGATGGGGGCTTTCGTCTTATGCGCCATCTTCGTTTCGTGGCCTTGGGTCCTGATGAGGCCGCAGGGTCTCACCGAGCTTGGGGCAAGTGGAATATGCAGTTTGTGAGACTCTGCGGGAGGAGTGAGACGCTACGGGAGGAGTGGGCAATGTTGGGCCTTCAGCTCCGCTCAGGCCAGATTCATCGAATACAACAGTCAAAAAAGAGGGTCCGGCCTGAGCGAAGCCGAAAGCCCAACGATGGATTCCCATGGCGAGGTGTGCATAGCCATGCTGATGTTCAAATGCGTTCGCCCTGCGATGGGTCGACCCTTCCGGGGCATAACGGGTCCTACTTGCCGGCCAGCTTCTTTACTTGCTGGTACAGCTGGTTCTCATCACCCGGCTCGTAGTTGTTGTGCTGCCACACGATGTTGCCCTTGCCGTCCACTAAGAAGGTGTGCGGCACGTTGTTCACGTTCAGGGCGCGCTTCAGGTCGCCGTTGGGGTCCAGGTACACTTCATAGTCCCAGGCCTGGCCATTTACGTAGGGCTTTACACGGTTCATGCTGCGGCTGTCGTCGATGCTCACGGCCATGAGCTTCACGCCGGTTTCCTTCTGCCAGTCGGGGTAAAGGTCGTTGATGGCATTGAGCTCGCGCTTGCAGGGCGCGCACCAGGTGGCCCAGAAGTTGATGATCATGGGCTTGCCCCCGTTGTTCCAGGAGGAGGTGTTCACCTTTTGGCCGTTGATGTCCTGTACGGTAACGGCGGGCAGTTTGCCGCTTTGTGCGGAAAGGAGGAAGGGCAGTGCGAGGGCGAGGGAAAGCAGGGTTGATTTCATGGTTGTGGAGCTTCAAAAGGAATTGTTGCAGGTTTCGGGGGAAGCAAGGAGCGAAAAACGGGCCAAAGAAAAAGGCCGACGGTTCCCAAGGGTTCCGCCGGCCTTTTTCAAAGGAGGCTCACGCGGGGCTTATTTGTCCAGCGTGATGGTGCGGGTAACTTGGCGGTTGCCTGCGACCACCTTCAGGAGGTACATGCCGTTGCTCAGGTTGCCGAGGTCCAAGGTTTGGCGTTGGGCACCGCTGGCGGCGCGCAGGTCGCGGCTCATCACCACTTTGCCCACTACATCGGTAACGGACACCGTCATGGCCGATGCTTGGTCCAGGTTGTATTCCAAGTTCACCAGGCCGGTGGTGGGGTTGGGGTAGATGTTCAGGCTGCGGCTAAGTTCATTGTCCGCGATGCCAGAGGCGGCATCGGTCTTGAAGAGCTTGTTGTCCTCGGAGGCGAATTGACCGCCTTGGAGGATGATGTTTCCGTCCACCATCACCTTGTAGTAACCGTTGCCGTAGTTGCAGCACATACCGTCGCCGTAGGCATCGGTAACTTGCAGCTTGTAGCAGGTCACGTCGGTCAGAGCCCAGTTATAGGTGTGGGCCACAGGAGGGTTGGAAGAAGTGGCATTCGTGTATGGCCCGCCCTGTGCGAAGATGGTGCCGTCCGGGTTGAAGAGCTTCCAGCGGGTTTCGGAGCCGTAGTTGTCGGTCTTGATCTCGAAGGTAACGTTTGTGCTGGGCGCAATGGTATTGCTGGTGCTCAGCGACTGGGTGCTGTTGTTGTTGGTGGCGTTGTCGTCCGTGGAAGTGATCTGGTAGGTGATGGTGCCGCTGTTCTGGGCAACGAAATTGCCTACCGTCACATTGGCAACATCGTAAGTGTTCAGCGTGCCGGTCCAGTTGGTGGTGCCGAGCACGGTGGTGCCTTGGCGAGCCTCGATGGTGGCGCTGGTCATGGGGCTGGTGCCCAGGTTCTGCAGGCGGGCCACCAGGTCAACACCGGAGCCTTGGCAGGTCTTGAGGCTGCCCATGGCGGGCAGCAAGGTGCCGTCTGTAGGGCTGGTTGCGGACTGGCAGGAGCTTACAGCGGCCCAAAGCTGCGCAGCGGACTTTTGTCCTTCTTCCTTGATGACCCGGTTGGGGCACACCTTATAAATGGTGGGGAAGTAGGTGATCTCCAACAGGTCGCCGATGCTCGCATCATCAATGATGGGATAGGGCGTGCCTTGGATCCAGTTACCTTGTGAAGAGCTGGTGTTTCCTTGCAGATCGGCCATGCCGGTGGTGCCATCACCTTCGATCATGAACACGCGCACGGCATCATCCCCGGCAGGTCCATGGGTGGTGTACAGGGTTTCCAATGCACCACTGTTGTGGTAGTTCCAGCAGGGTCCGCACCAAGTGGCGCTCACATCGATGAACACCGTGTAGCCGGAGTCCAGGATGGAATACAGGTTGTACGTGTTCCCGTTGATGTCCGTACCGGTCCAATCGGGGCAGATCGAGTTGTCCGCGATCTGGGCCGTGGCACCCACGGAGCAGAGTGCCAAGGCAGCAATGAGTAGATTCTTCTTCATTTTGGGAAAGGTTGGTTTGTGCGGTAGCGGAACGAAACTATGCAACTTGGCCCTACCGGTGGATGTCCAGATTGAAAAGGAATTGGATTCCCAACCAGGCCTCAAGGGGTAGCTGTCCGGTGTTTCGTTGGGCGCAAGTAACGCATACCTTTGCAAAGACGGGAACGCACAAACCCGAACAGCCATGAAACACGCCTACTCCTTGCTCCTGGTCGCCGCTTGCACGGCGATTCCTTTTCTATCAAACGCACAGATCGTGGAGGTTCGCGACACGAACGGCAACGTGCTCAATGGCACCAACGTGCAAGTGGTGGGTGACACAGGCCAGTTGATGGGGTTCCCTGCTTCGGTGGAGAACATCTCCGGGGTGCAGCGCACGGTGAATGTGAAGCGCTATGAGGTGAACGTGCCGCACGGCACCGGCAACTATTTCTGCTGGGACCTCTGCTATGGTGAGCGCAGCGCAGGAAACACGCCGTTGTGGATTGGGGCGGACCCCATCCCCATGGCTCCCGGGTTCATTGCCAACGGCTTCCACGCTTATTACAAGCCCTACCAAATGTATGGGCAGGCCATCTTCCGCTATGTGTGGTATGACGTGGACAATGTGAACGACAGCACGTCGATCGACATCACCTTTAACGCAACCATGGCCGCTGTGGCGGAAAATGCTTCGCCGGTACTGGGCTTTGATGCCTACCCGAACCCGGCAGTGGGCGGGGATGTTACCTTGAATTATGAGCTGGCCACGGTAACGCCCGGTACGCGTTTGGCCTTGTACAACGTGCTTGGAGAGCGCAAGCTGGTAAAGGTCATCAAGTCCGCACAAGGCAAAACGGTATTGAACGCGGCCGACCTTGGTGCCGGGGTGTGGTTCGCCGTGCTGGAGCGCGACGGCAAGGCCATGGCTACCAAGCGGGTGGTGGTGCTGCGCTAACCCGCTTGCATGCGCAAATGTTCAGCCAGCATGGGCATGCCCATGCTGGCTTTTTGCTTCCAGTAGGTAATGCCGCCCGGGCGGGAGCGCGGTGGCACGGGGAGGTCCGCCGCATGGGGATCCACCACGTGCACATGGGTTTCCGGGCGGGCCGCATGCAACAACCCTGCTGCGGGCCATACCTGCAGCGAACTGCCCACCACCACCAGCACATCGGCGCGGGCCACGATTGAAGCGGCCTCATCCAACAGGGGTACCTCCTCCCCGAACCAGACGATGTGGGGGCGAAGTTGGGAACCCAACGGGCACAGGTCTCCGAGGCGCAGTCCGTCACCTTCCACCGGTAAAATGATCGTCGGGTTCAACGTGCTTCTCGCCTTGAGGATCTCCCCGTGCAAATGCAGCACGCGTGTGCTTCCCGCGCGCTCGTGCAGGTCATCCACGTTCTGGGTTACCACGTGCACTTCCGCATTATCCTCCACGCCGGCAATGGCAAGGTGGGCGGCATTGGGCTTGGCGTTCATCACCTGCTTCCGGCGCTGGTCATAAAAGCGCAGCACCAGCGCCGGGTTGCGGGCAAAGGCTTCCGGCGTGGCCACATCCTCCACGCGGTACTGTTCCCAAAGCCCACCGTTGTCCCTAAATGTGTTCAAGCCGCTTTCTGCACTGATGCCGGCCCCGGTAAAAAACACGATCCGCATGGGGCAAAGGTGGGACGGCAGCCGTTGCGGCTGGGTCCGCTGGGGGCCGGTGGAAATGATGGGCGTGACCCTGCGGCAACGGG
>JAFDZY010000381.1 GCA_018266685.1 Bacteroidota bacterium | reverse complement strand
TTCACCAAGGCAATGTGCCCTGCATGCAGCGCGCCCATGGTGGGCACAAAGCCGGTACGGTAGCCCCTTTGCCGCTGTTCCGCGGACCACAGGGCAGCTTGGGGAGGGTGGAAAAGGAGTTCCAAAAGGGCCGTGAAAGGGGGGCCAAACTACGTTTAGGCTTGAAAATCGCGGAATTTGTCTATACTTTTGTGGAACCAATCCGAGTTTCCCGAACATGAGCTTGAAAAACGCGAAGGTCCTCACCGTGTCCCAGTACATCCACCCTTTCACGGATGGAGCAGGCATGGCGAAGGCCGCCCGCCAGTTGCCGCAAGGCTTCCTGGAAAAAGGGAATGAGATCAGGGTGTTCATGCCCAAGTTCGGGAGCATTAACGAGCGCAGGCACCAATTGCACGAGGTGATCCGCCTCAGCGGGATGAACCTCATCATCAACGATACGGACCACGCACTGTTGATCAAAGTGGCCAGCGTGCCCAGTGCGCGCATGCAGGTATACTTCATTGACAATGAAGAGTACTTCAAGCGCAAGGCCATGGTGGAGGACGACGACGAAAACTTCTTCACCGACAACGACGAGCGCGCGCTCTTCTTCTGCCGAGGCGTGCTGGAAACAGTGCGCAAATTGGGCTGGCGCCCGGACATCATCCACTGCCATGGCTGGATGACGGCCTTCATTCCCCTCTATGTGCGCCATTTCTTCAATGACGACCCGCACTTCGAGGATGCCAAGATCGTCTTCAGCGCCTACGAGGAGAAGTGTGAACAGTTGGACAAGGAGCTTCCCAAGAAATTGGCCTTGGAGGGCTTCGACAAAAACATGCTGAAGGGCTTGGGCAAGTCCACCACGGACGACCTATTGAAGTTTGCCATGGGCATGAGCGATGCCGTGGTAAAAGGCAGCCCGAGGCTGGGCCGCTCCTTGGAGAATGCCATCAAGGCGGTGGAAAAGCCCGTGCTTGCCTATTCCGAGGATGCGGATGAGCGCTTGAACGCCCATTTGGAGTTCTTTCAAGGCGTGATGGAGGAAGCACTTGTGTGACCCCGTGAAAACCGTAATTCGCGATTTTCCCGTGCGGTCCGCCATTGCGGGCGCATGTTTGCTGGGCCTGCTGCTGGCGCCCGGTTGTAAAAAACCCGAGGATGATCTGGGCTTGTCCGTGTTGGACCCTGCGGACACGCTGGGAACCGTGCGCATTGACTCCACGAGCATCCTGGCGTGGCCCCGCTTGGACGATTCCATACGGACCAGTGCACTGTCCACGAATGAAATAGGCAGTTATGTGGATGACCGCTTCGGGCTGGTGGCCACCGGCACGGCCACGCAGTTGCGCCTCAGCCTGAACAATGTGGGGCCAGCGGATCCCACCTTGGTGTGTGACTCGCTGGTGCTTGCGCTGGCTTATTTCCCCACCGATCCGGTCTATGGCGATCTGGACCCGCAACGGATCCGGGTCCTCCGGCTAACCGGTGACCTTTCCACCGATTCCATCTACTACAGCAACCGCCAACCGGCCACGGACGGCACCGACCTGGTACAAGGCGGCGCGGGCCTCTTCACCCCCTCGCCCACGGTGGGTCCGGTGATCGGCGGGGATACCTTGGACCCGCAGGTCCGCATACCGCTGGACCCGGCGCTGGGAACTGAACTCTTGGCGCAATGGGGGCAAGCCACCATGGTGGACAACACCGCCTTCCTGGCCTACTTCAAAGGGCTGTACGTTGTGGCCGACAACCCCGGGCAGGCACCATTGCAGGGCGGGGTGTGGCGCCTCAACCTGCTGAGCGGGGCATCCAAGATGACCCTGTATTACCATAATGGCGCCGGTACAAGCTCCGCGTTTGACTTTGTTGTGGGCACCAGCAGTGCCCGCTATACCTCAGCCAGGTTCGAACGTTCCCAGGCGTCGGTACCCGGGGTGGCGGAGGCATTGGCGGACAGCACCCTGGGCCAGAACGCCACCTATGTCCAAGCCTTGGGCGGCATGCGCACCGAGGTACGGTTCCCGAACTTGGGCAACTATGCTGCAGCATCCCTGCATGCCTTGGCCAAGGCGGAACTGGTGGTGCCCGTTGAAGGAGATTTTCATGCCACTTACGTGCCTCCCGGCCAGATCTTCGCTTTTCGCAAGTCGGATACAGGCAGCGACCTGCTGGTTCCGGACCAGATTTCCGGCCAAGGGCAGGTGGGCGGCTTGTATGATGCCACCAACAAGGAGTACCGGCTGAACCTGACGCGCTGGGTACAGGGCGTATTGAACGGCACATACCCGAACACCGGCCTGTCCCTGGTGGCGGGCAGCAACGGGGTTTCCGTGAACCGCGCCGTACTGAACGGCCCGCAGGCCACCGATCGCCCCATGCAACTGGTGCTTACCTTCACCACCTATTGAGCGGAAACCATGTGCGGCATTGTGGGATACGTGGGAAGCAAGCAGGCTTATCCCCTGCTTATCAACGGCCTGAAACGGCTTGAATACCGGGGTTATGACAGCGCCGGGGTCGCGCTCATCGGCACGGGGAAGCCCTTGGTGATGAAATGCAAGGGCAAGGTGAGCGACCTGGAGGCCCATGTAGGCGGGAACCCGATGACGGGGACCATCGGCATCGGCCATACGCGCTGGGCCACCCATGGCGAGCCCAATGATGTGAACGCGCACCCGCACACTTCACAGAACGGGGAGCTGGCATTGATCCACAACGGGATCATAGAGAACTATGCCACGCTGAAGGAAGAGTTGATCAGCCGCGGATACAAGTTCAAGAGCGAAACGGATACGGAAGTACTGGTGCACCTGATCGATGACATTCAGCGCACGGAAGGCACGGACCTGGCTGAATCGGTGCGGTTGGCCTTGGGCCATGTGGTAGGCGCGTATGCCATTGTGGTGCTGGATTCCAAATCACCGGACCTGTTGGTGGCGGCACGCAAGAGCAGCCCGCTGGTGATCGGCATCGGCGAGGACGGCGACCACTACCTGGCCAGCGATGCCACGCCCATCGTGGAGCACACGCGCAATGTGGTGTACATGGAGGATGGCGAGATTGCGATCATAGAACGCGGGCACGGCCTGCGGATACGCAACATCCGGAACCAGGAGAAGAGCCCGTCCGTGCAGGCCTTGGGCATCCAGTTGGAGACCTTGGAAAAGGGCGGTTATGAGCACTTCATGCTCAAGGAGATCAATGAGCAGCCGCGCAGCATCCGGGATTCCATGCGTGGGCGCCTGAACCTGGCACAGGGGCAGGTGGTGCTGGGCGGCATCAAGGACTATGAGCAGCGCATGGTCAATGCCAAGCGGATCCTGATCGTGGCCTGCGGCACCAGTTGGCATGCCGGCATGGTGGGCGAGTACCTCTTTGAGGAATTTGCGCGGATACCGGTGGAGGTGGAGTATGCAAGCGAGTTCCGCTACCGGAACCCGGTGATCAATGAAGGGGACATCGTGATCGCCATCAGCCAGAGCGGGGAAACCGCGGACACCTTGGCCGCGATCGAGCTGGCGAAAGGGCGGGGTGCCACCATCATCGGCATCTGCAACGTGGTGGGCAGCAGCATAGCCCGCGTTACGCATGCGGGTTCGTACACGCACGCAGGGCCGGAGATCGGGGTGGCAAGCACCAAGGCGTTCACCGCACAGGTTACCCTGCTTACGCTCATGGCGCTGATGATCGGCCACCGCAAGGGCACCATCGACGGCGCGCGCTTCCAGGAACTGCTTGTGGAACTGGATGCCATTCCCTCCAAAGTGGAGAAAGTGCTGAAGACCGAGGCACAGGTGAAGTACATCGCCGACATCTACAAGGACGCGCGCAACGCGCTCTACCTGGGCCGGGGTTATTCCTTCCCGGTGGCCTTGGAAGGGGCGCTGAAGTTGAAGGAGATCAGCTACATCCATGCGGAAGGCTATCCTGCGGCGGAAATGAAGCACGGCCCCATCGCCCTGATCGATGAGGAGATGCCCGTGATCGTGATCGCCACCAAGGGCGCCAGCTACGAGAAGGTGGTGAGCAACATCCAGGAAGTGAAGGCGCGCAAGGGCAAAGTGATCGCCATTGTGACCGAAGGCGATACTACTGTGAAGGGGATCGCGGACCACTGCATTGAGATCCCTGCGTCACCGGATGCCTTGGTACCGCTGTTGGCGGTGGTTCCGCTGCAATTGCTCAGCTACCACATCGCGGTGATGCGCGGCTGCAACGTGGACCAGCCGCGGAACCTGGCCAAGAGCGTTACGGTGGAGTGAGTTCCTCCGAGCGGCCCTTGCCCCACATGAACACCTGGTTGTTGTTCCGGAAGGAATGCAGGTCTTTCGTGAAGAGGATTTGCCCCAGATCGATCAGCGCCAATACGCCAAACCCGCCGAACGTAAGCCCGTAGATGATGGGCACCTTGGCATCTGTACCCAGATAGAGCCGGTGTGCGCCGAAGGCGCCCAAGGTCAATGCGAGGCCTGCTGCAACCAACCGTTGGGGTTCCTTGTGGGCGGTGCCATCCGTTGGAACGGGCAGGTTGCCGATCTCCTTGGCCAAGCTGCGCGCAGGGTCTTGGAAAGGTCCCGCCGCCGTGCAATTGCCAGCCAGGAAGAGAATGAGCAGCGCACTCGCGGCCAATGCGAAAAAGCGGTGCAGCATGGACCAAAAGTAAGCGGGCGGCCCCTGCCTGGAAGCCGCCCGCCGCCCAACGGTCGTATTCAGCTACTTGGCAGCCCCGTAGCGCTTGGCCACGGCGTTCCAATCCACCACGTTCCACCAGGCCTTCAGGTAGTCCGGCCGGCGGTTTTGGTAGTTCAAGTAGTAGGCATGCTCCCACACGTCCACGCCCAGTACCGGGGTTCCGCAGTGGCTGAACTCAGGCATCAGCGGATTGTCCTGGTTGGCCGTGGAGCAGGCCTCCAGCTTGCCGCCCTTGTGGACGCACAACCACGCCCAGCCGCTGCCGAAGCGCGTGGCGGCGGCCTGTTCAAACTTTTCCTTGAAGGCATCAAAGCTGCCAAAGTCACGCTTGATGGCATCCCCGAGCTCGCCGGACGGTGCGCCGCCCGCATGGGGGGCCATCACCGACCAGAACAGGCTGTGGTTGTAATGGCCGCCGCCGTTGTTGCGGACCGCCATGTTTTTCATGTCCAGCCCTTTGAGGATTTCCTCGATGGACTTGCCGTCCAACGGGGTGCCTTCAATGGCCTTGTTCAGGTTGTTCACGTACCCTTGATGGTGCTTACCATGGTGGATTTCCATGGTTCGGGCATCGATATGGGGTTCCAGCGCGTTGTGGGCGTAGGGGAGAGCAGGGAGTTGAAAGGGCATTCTATGGGACTTTTTATTGAGTTTGACGAACGAAGGCGCAAATTAAGCGAGACGGTAACATTTTTTTTCCGAAAGACCGGAATCCCACTACATTTGCGGCCACTTTCACCAAAAAAACAACAAGGATGATCAGGAAGTTCGCAATGCTCGCTACCACCGCTGCCCTTTTCGTGGCTTGCGGCGGCAATGTCGAGGAAAATGCCGCATCGACGATGGATGCCGCCAAGGACAGCGCTGCCCAAATGTTGAACAAGGCCCAAGAGGATGCCAAGGCTGCCGCCACCACGGTGGACAGCACCGCCGGTGCAGTGGTTGATTCCGCCAAGGCTGCCGTGGGCACCACCGTTGACGCTGCCGCCAACGCCGCCAACAAGGCTGTTGACAAGGCTGCTGAAGCTGCCAAGTCCGTGACGAAGTAATTTAGGACCGAACAAAGAGAACAGGGAGCCGCAAGGCTCCCTTTCTTTTTACCGCCAAGTGCCGGCCCTTTCCAAACAAGCCGTGCCATGCGGGGTGAAGCTCAAGGCGCCCCGTTCACCAGCGCGGCTTTCGCGCGTTCGTAAATGCGGTCGCTGCCCAGCAGCACGCGGTAGTAACCCTTGTCCCCCCAAATGTTCCGCGCCACGCCAGCCTTGATCCGCAGGCTGATCTGGCTTGCTGAACGCTGCAGGCCTTTGGGGTCTTCGGGAACGCCCATGGTCTTTGCTTCCGCCGCCAAGGCGTTTAGTTGCGCGGTGGAGATCACGTAGTTCTTGTCGAAGTTCAGCGGGTTGCCAAACTGCTTCAAAGTGCTGCGGTGCCTGTCCGCCAGGTCGAAGGAATACTGGTTGAGGGCGCCAGAGAAGAACAGTTCGCTGAGGTAGGCGGAGTTGTCGCTGGTGTCGGCGGGCACAAAGATGTCCGGCATGATGCCGCCGCCGCCGTAAACGGTGCGCCCCTTCTTAGTGTGGTACGCTTCGGAGGAATCCAGGCGGATGCTGTCGATGTTGAGCAGTTCGCCATGGATGTAGCGTTCCTCCAGGTCATCCTTGTAGTCGATCCCTTTCCCGTAGGGTTTTTGGATGCAGCGCCCGCTGGGCGTATAGTACCGTGCCGTAGTGATGCGCACGGCGCTGTTGTCGCGCAGGTCGATCTCCTCCTGCACCAAGCCTTTGCCGAAGGACCGCCGACCCACGATCACGGCGCGGTCGTTGTCCTGCATGGCACCGGCCACGATCTCGCTCGCCGAAGCGGATCCTTCGTCGATCAGTACGGCCAACGGCATGTCCACCAGCGAGCCGTCCCCATCCGCCTTGTAGTCCTGGCGGGGAGAGGCCCGGCCTTCGGTGTAGACGATCTCGGTTCCCTTGGGCAGCAATTCCTCGCACACACCGATGGCCGCGTTGAGGTATCCGCCCCCGTTGCCCCGCAGGTCCAGCACCAGGCGTTTCATGCCTTGGGCCTTCAGGTCTGTTGTGGCCTTCACGAATTCATCGTGGGTGGTGCGCGCGAAGCGGCTGAGCTTTACGTAGCCGGTGCCACCGCTGTCCAGAAGCGCCACGGCCAAGGAGTTGATGGGGATGGGCCCCCGGGTTATGGTGACCTTGAACGGTTTGCTTCCGCGCCGCACCACGCCCACGGTGACCTTGGTGCCGGCAGGGCCACGCAGGGCTTTCATCACGACGTCATTATTGACCTCCGGGCCGGCCAGGGAGGTGGAGTCGGCACTGATCAGCCTGTCGCCGGCCCGAATGCCCATCGCCTCGCTGGGCCCTCCTTCTATGGTGGCGATCACCACAATGGAATCATGCTGGAGGGAGAATTCCACGCCGATGCCCATAAAGCTGCCCTCCAAGGGTTCTTGGGCAGCTTGCAATTCGGAGGCCGGGATGTAGTAGCTGTGCGGGTCCAGCTGTTGCAGCATGTTCTGCAGCACCTCATCCACCAGTTTGCCTTCCTGTACCGTATCCACATACTGCTGGTCGATCAAGTCCAGTACCCGTTGCAATTTGGCCCCCGGGGAGTTTCGGCCCTGATCCATGAACCCGGTCTGGCTGCCATTGCCGCCCATGCCATTGCCCAGCAGGTAGCCGCCCCCCAAGGCAATGCCGAGCATCAACGGAAAGAATACCGCCAAGGACCGATTATGGTTCTGTCCGCTGTTCACCTGCCTGGGAGCTTGTGGATGAGCACACCGCCCTTTTCCAGCAGGTCCAGGCCGGCAGTGTCCTTGTATGGATCGAGGTAGACCAGGCGTTTGATGCCTGCCTGCAGGATGAGCTTGCTGCAATCCTTGCAGGGGCTGTGCGTAAGGTAGAGCGTTGCACTGCGGGCGTTGTTGGTGCTTCGGGCCACCTTCATGATGGCGTTGGCCTCCGCGTGCAGCACATACCAGTGCGTCAAGCCTTGTTCGTCCTCGCAATCATTGGAGAAACCGGAGGGTGTGCCGTTGTAGCCGTCGCTGATGATCATGCCGTCCTTCACCAACAGCGCTCCCACTTTTTTCCTGTTGCAATGGCTGAGCTTGGCCCATTCCAAGGCCATTTTCATGTAGGCCAGGTCGTACCGCGCCTGCTTGGCGGGGTCGGTGTAGGTCAGGGAATCCTGTTGCATGGGCGACCGGAGCGATTTCGGCTCCATCATCTGATCATCTGATCGCCCGATCATCTGATCGGAAAGTACCCAGGGCGGGAGTCGAACCTGCCTTCGGCAGGCAGGCCCGCCGATACCATACTAGGTGAGTACCCAGGGCGGGAGTCGAACCCGCACGACTTTCATCACTGGTGTTTGAGACCAGCGCGTCTACCAATTCCGCCACCTGGGTAGGTTTGAATGGAGGCGCGAAGTTCCCTCAAAAATTCCTTGCCCGCACCCGACTTGAGGAATTTTTCGCGTTTGCGGGCAGTGGGGCGGTCCGG
>JAFDZY010000380.1 GCA_018266685.1 Bacteroidota bacterium | reverse complement strand
GATAGGCAAATTGCCTTGTAGTCCATTGAGTTAGGACATTTCTTGGCCTTGCCAAGAACAGATGCAAGCGGACGAGAATCGGCGGAACGTCCACAACTCTTGCGTACTGCCGAGGGGTGGTTGTGTTTGCATTTCTCACCTGTTTGGTTCCGGCTCTGCCGGCTTAGGGGATGACGACTGGGAGAAGATTGCCAAGAAGCTGTTGGCTAACCAGATCGACTACCTGATGGGCCTCATGGTGGTGGTGCGCGAGTTCGGCGAGGCGGCCAAGACGGTGAGCGGCGCCAACGACATGGGCCGGGACTACACAGGCCCTGCCGGCCTGCGGCTGGTTTCCGACACCGGCACGCTGGCCAAGCAGGTGCACCAGGGTGAATTCGACACCGCTTTTCGCAAGGCCGCAATCAACGTTGTTGGCGATCTCTTCGGGCTGCCCAGTGCGCAGGCCAATCGCACGATCACTGGCGTCAACGCGCTGGCGGAAGGGAAAACCGAAAACCCTGCGGCTGTGGTCTTCGGGTTCCAGGAGAAGCGGTAGGCCTACTTTTCGAAGTAGTAGCCGGAGCGGCGGTAGCAAACGCCGTTCTTGGTGGGGCCGAGGTTGGTGATGGACACGGATACCTGGGCGCTGCCCTCCTTGGGGTATCCGGTGGCGCACACCCCAAACTTGTAGCTCGTCTTGCTCTGGGAGTAGAAGGTCGCGATGAACAGCATGCCGTAGAAGCGATCATCTGAAGTCATCAGCGCAGCAGCGTCGGTTTCCCGGTAGGGCAGGCGCAGCTTTTCCTTGAGCAGGTCGATTTCGCTGGGGTTGATCGTGTCGCGGTAGTTGTCGAACGTGCGGCGGGGGAACAGGTTCTGGTTGTAGCTGTCGCCCTGGACGTTCGGGAAGCTGGACCGCTCATAGGGGTAGAAGATTTCAACAACAGCGTCGCCCTTGTCCGACTCGGCCATGAACAACGTCGATGAGTCCAGGGACTCCTGCGAATTGATCACCGAGCAAACCGTGACCGGGTTGCCGCGCGTGGCCGTGCCCGTGGAGCTGACGTTCGAAAAAATGCCCGGGCGGTTGTTTACCGGATAGCACTCGGCCTGCGCAAACGCAGAACCGGCAGTTGTGGCCAGCAAGGCAACAAAAAGACGCTTCATGATTTCCCCCTTTGCTTTTTGAGCGGCCCTCCGCCGCATAGGTGCACGTATCGGCAGCCCCCACGAATAGCCTTGCGGCAATTTCTGGGTGCCTCCGCATGACAATTTCCTCTGAGGATCGCAAGGCTGGGCCCTATGACGGGAACGGCGTCGCGACACTCTTCCCCTTCGCGTTCAAAGTCATCGCCGTCACCTACGTGGAGGTGTACTTCACATCGCCCGAAGGAGTGGAACAAATTCTCACATTCGGGGATGACTATAGCGTCACCCTGAATCCTAACCAAGAAGTGTCTCCCGGGGGCGAGGTGCAAACCTTCACCCCCCTCGCGCTGAATGCCAAGCTGACGATCACCAGCAATGTCCCCAACCTGCAGCCGCTGGCACTGACCAACTAGGGCGGGTTCTTCCCCGGGGTCATCAACGCTGCTTTTGACCGGGTTGTCATCCTCATCCAGCAGCTGGCCTCACGCATCGGCCGCACTCTTCGTGCACCGATCACCGATCCTGAAGGCCTGTCCATGGTGTTGCCGGGCGCTACTGACCGCGCCAATGCAATCCTGGCCTTTGACGCCACGGGCAAGCCCGTGGCCTACCCGCTGAGTGGCGTTCCCGGTGGCACTGCCGCCATCATCGTGGAGCTGAAAACGGCCACAGCCGGGCAGACGGTGTTCAACCTCACCAACGCCTACACCCCCGGCAACAACAGTCTGTCGGTGTTCGTGAACGGCCTGCGCGTCACCCGTGGGGTGGACTTAACGCAAACGAATGCCACGCGCGTAACGTTTCTGGAGGGCTTGGAGGCCGACGACCAGGTGACCTTCGTCATCGGTATCGCCGCACCTGGCGGTGGCGAATCTGGCTCCGGCGACATGCTCAAGTCGGTGTACGACACGAGCAACAGCGGGGTGGTGGATGGATGTCCACTGCAATGTGGCGCTTGATCCCCGAGACTTTCTTACCCGCGTGATAGCCCTTGAGGGCTGCCGTGTCCGTGTTCTTCACACTCTGCGCGTCCACGATCAAGAACGCGCTGGAGGCGTTGCGTCCCAGTTTCTCGCGGGCCGCGCCAACCTGATTTTTTAAGTGCCTGCTCCAGCACGCTCGCACCGTGCTGGTCAGGCTCGTTCCACTTGCTCCAGTACGCATAGACGTTTTATTACTTAGTCCCTAAGCAGTTCAGTCTTGACAGATTGCGCGAAGACTTTCGATGTGCGCAAGTACATTCCGCGTCGATGACGCGATAGGCAAATTGCCTTGTAGTCCATTGAGTTAGGACATTTCTTGGCCTTGCCAAGAACAGATGCAAGCGGACGAGAATCGGCGGAACGTCCACAACTCTTGCGTACTGCCGAGGG
>JAFDZY010000379.1 GCA_018266685.1 Bacteroidota bacterium | reverse complement strand
GCGCATGCCCACCGGCGCGGGCTCCGGCGCGGGTCCCTTCCACAGCCAAAGCAACGAGGCCTGGTTCTTCAAGACCCCCGGCCTGAAGATCGTGTACCCTGCATTCCCCGGCGATGCAAAAGGCCTGCTGTGCGCAGCTTTTGAGGACCCGGACCCGGTGATGTACTTCGAGCATAAAAACCTGTACCGCAGCCTGCACGGCAACGTGCCCGAAGGCTGGTACACCGTGCCGATCGGAGAGGCTGCGTTGGTGCATGAAGGCAACGACCTGAGCATCATCACCTACGGCATGGGCGTGCATTGGGCCTTAGCGGCGGTGAAGGCCATGGGCCTGAGCGCCGACGTGCTTGACCTGCGCACGCTGTTGCCCTGGGACAAGGAGCGCGTGCTGGAAAGCGTGCGCAAGACCGGCAAGGCCCTGGTGCTGCATGAGGACACCCTCACCGGCGGCATCGGCGGCGAGGTCGCCGCCACCATCATGGAGGAATGCTTCACCGATCTGGATGCGCCGGTGATGCGCGTGGCCTCCATCGATACGCCAGTACCGTTCTCGCACGCACTGGAGGAGCAATTTCTGCCGAAGGCGAGGCTGAGAGTGGCTTTGGGGAGGTTGGCAGCTTGGTGAGCATGATGTGGCCGGGTCACATGCCCCACTTCTTCAGTTTGGCGTAAAGCGTGGTGAGACCGATGCCGAGCAGCGTGGCCGCAAGGGTTTTGTTGCCGCCGGTGTGCGCCAGCACACGGCGGATGTGTTCGCGCTCAACCTGTTCAAGGTCGTAAGGGCTGGAATTTGCGGGTTGGCCGGCAGGGCCCTGCAATTCCAGCGGCAACGCCGCGGAGTCCAGCACGGGGCCGTCGCAAAGGATGCATGCCCGTTCGATCACATTGCGCAGCTCGCGCACCTGGCCGGGCCAGGGGTAGGCCATGAGCAGTGCCGCAGCCTGCTCCCCGATCCCTTCTATGGCCTTGCCGTAGCGCGTTACAGTAAGGCTGAGGAAGTGTTCCGCAAGCAGCAGGATGTCCCCCGGACGTTCAGCCAGGTCGGGAATGCGGATCACAAAGGCGGCGAGCCGGTAAAAGAGGTCTTCCCGGAAGCGGGCAGTCCCTTGCGGTGGCGCGATGTTGCGGTGTGTGGCCGCTAAAAAGCGAACATCGGCCTTGCGGGGCACGGTATCGCCCACCCTCAAGTAGTCGCCGGTCTCCAGAACACGCAACAATTTGGCCTGCAGTTCCAGCGGCATTTCACCCACCTCGTCCAGGAAGAGGGTACCGCCTCTGGCGGCTTCGATCAGCCCCTTCTTGTCTTTTAGTGCACCGGTGAATGCGCCGGCCACATGGCCGAAGAGCTCGCTCTCCAGCAGTTCCTTGCTCAGCGCGCCGCAATTCACGGCCAGTATGGGCAGCTTGCTGCGGGTGCTCGCGGCATGCAAGGCCTGGGCAAATACTTCCTTGCCGGTGCCCGTGGCTCCGGTGAGCAGCACCGTAGCACCGGTGGGGGCCACTTTGCGGGCCAGGTCGATGGCGTGCTTGATCGCTGCCGATCGGCCGATGATGCCGGCGAAGGGGGCGCTGGCCGCTCCCTTGCCGGTCGGAATGTCCATGTCCACCTGCTGCAGCGCCGCACTTACTGTGGGGATGAGCTTCGCGTTGTCATCCCCCTTCACCAAGTACTGGAAGGCACCGTTGCGCATGGCCTGCACGGCATCGGGAATGGAGCCGAAGGCGGTCATCACCACCACCTGGCTGGCGGGTTGAAGGGCCTTGAGGGCACGCGTGAGCTCCACGCCATGGGCATCGGGCAGCCGCACGTCGCACAACACCACCGGGAAAGCTCTTTCCTTCATGAGCCTCAGGCCGGCAGCACCGGTCTCTGCAGTGGCCACTTGGTAGCCTTCCCCCTCGAACACGCGGCGCAGCATGTTGCGCAGCTGGGGTTCGTCGTCGATGATGAGCAGGCGGGGAGCGGGGGACATGGCGCGAAGTAACGCCGGTTCGGGTCAGCCGTTGGCAGGTGCAGCGAAGCGCAGTATGAATTCGGCGCCACCGCGTGGCCCGGCCTGATAGGTGATGTCGCCGCCCATGGCACGCATCAGTTCACGGGCAATGGACAGGCCGAGGCCGGTGCCCGCAGCGCCGTGCGGGGCGAAACGCTCGAAGAGGTGTGCCTGCTGTTCCGTGGTCAAGCCCGGCCCATCATCGGCCACGGTGACCCGGATGTTGGGCCCTGCGGCCTCGCTGCGAATGGTGATGGTGCTGTTGGCGGGGCCATGGCGCAGGGCATTGCTCAGCAGGTTGATAAACGACCAGGTGGCTTTGTCGGCATCGGCGGTAACGTAGGGCAGGGGGCTGTGGAGTTGCACGGCCAACTGCATGCCGCGCGCGGTTGCCGCGGCATGCACGCTTTCCAGGGCCGCATCGATGATGCCCGGGAGGGAGTGCTTGGCCACCTGCACGCGGAGCTGCCCGGTTTCCAGCTGCGCCATGTCGAGCAGTTCGCTCACGATGCGCACCAGCCGCTGGTGGTCCTTGCGCAGGTCGCTGACGATCTCGGCCTGGTAGGCGGTAAGCTGGGTGGCTTGGTGGCGTTCCAGCAAGCCCAGGCCGATGTCGCTGCTGGCCAGCGGTGTTTTCAGCTCATGGCTGATGGTGGCCAAGAACATGGTCCTCGCCTCGTCCCTCTCCAGGTATGGCGTTACGTTGTGCAGCATGTACACGGTGCCCAGGGTGGCCTGGTCGGCCTCGATGGGCGTGGCTTCCACGGTGAAGCGCTGTTCGTGTCCGCCGACCACGGCCTTGAAGTTGGAGCTGCCGTTTGCCTTGAGGATGAAGCCCAGGAGGTCGTTGCGTTGTGCGGCCACGCCGATCTCCTGTCCGAGCAATTCGCCTGCATCCACGCCGAGCAGTTCAGCGGCCTGCCGGTTCATGAAGAGGATGCGCTGGTGATCGTCCACGCCAATGCTGGGATGGCGCAGGCAGTTGATCACGGCCTCGGCGCGGGCCTTTTCGGCCATGATGCGCGAGAGGTTGCTGGTGCTCCAGCGTTCCAGCTCGGCGGCCATGCTGTTGAAGCGCACCGCCATGTGGCCGAATTCATCGTTGCGCTGCAAGGCCACGCGTTCGTCATAGTGCCCGGCAGCAATACGGTCGATGCCTTCGGTGAGCTTGCGAATGGGCTCTACGAAGAACTCGGGCATGCTCAGGAAGAGTGTGAAGGCGATGACAAAGGCGAGGGTGGCTCCGAGACTGATCCAGATCACCGCACGGTTACCCACAGCTTCCTGCGTTCCTGCTTTTTCTACGATGGCGGCTCGGTTCACTTCCAGCACGCTGGAGATGGACCTGCGCAGCTCGTTCAAGGCCACAAGGTCGTCCGGTGCGCGGTGAAAGGCCGACACGGCTTGTACGAGGCGGTCAGTGGCGGCCCGTTCAGGTGCTTCGGTCACGTTCTGCTGTTGCAGTGCCAACTGCACCTCCAAGGCGGTACGTTGCTTGGCGGGATCCGGCTCGGTGTCCAGGGCATCCACCATGGATTGCATGTACTGGATGCTGTTGTAGTTAGCTTTGATCACGGCAAAGCCCGAACCGCGCATGTGCCAAATGGTGACCAAGCTGGTAATAGCCAAGGCGGTGACCAGCAGGAGCATCACGCCGAGCAGAAGGTAGAGGCGGGGCTTGGTCTTCATGAGAGGATGATCAGGTCGATGTCCAACTTGCCCAGGCCAGTGATCAGGCGCTGAAAGGTATTCCCGCGCAGGAGCAGTTGCCAAAGGGTTACGTGGGGCTTGCCGATGCACAAGGTGGTGACCTGCTTTTCCTGGACCACCTGCAGGATCGCATCGGTGATGTCCGCCCGTTCCTGCGGCAGTATGCGCAAGGGGAGGAAGCCAATGCCCGGCCTGGCGGGCCCGGCCTGTGCTTGGATCACCTCCGCGCCCAGTTCGGTGGCCAGCTTGAAGTTGTTGATCAGATGGCGCTGTTTGTCCAGGGGGATGCGCTCGGGCGTTTCGTTGGGCGTTTGCACGTGGAGCACGCTCCAGTCGCTGTGGTAGTAATTGGCCAGACGGGCGGTCTTGCGGATGATCTTGGCGGCCACGTCGCCGTTGCTGCTGATGCAGGCCAGGAAATGTTCGCGCCGCATTTGTTTCGGGCGTTCCACTTCCTGCTCCACCTTGCGCACTACCTGGTCCGCCGTTTCCTTCAGCGCCAGCTCCCGCAATTGCAGGATCTTTTCCGGCTGGAAGAAGTTGAGCAAGGCCGTCTGCACCTTGGACTTGTCGTAGATCTTGCCTTCGCGTAGGCGTTCGATCAGCTCGTCGGAGGTGAGGTCGATGTTCACCACCTCGTCCGCGCGTTGGAGGAAGCTGTCCGGCACGCGCTCGGTGATGGCCACGCCCGCGATGCGCTCCACTTCCGCATTGATGCTCTCGATGTGCTGGATGTTCATCGCGGTGATCACGTCGATGCCGTGCTCCAGCAGGTGCAGCACGTCCTGGTAGCGTTTTTCGTGCTTGCTGCCCGGCACGTTGCTGTGCGCCAGTTCGTCCACGATCACCACGTGCGGATGCAGCAGCAGGGTGGCCCCCAGGTCGAATTCATCCAGGCGCTTGCCTTTGTAAAATACTTCCCGTCGTGGGATCACCGGCAGGCCGGCCAGCAGGGCATGGGTCTCCGATCGGCCGTGCGTTTCCACGTAGCCCACCTGCACGTTCACGCCTTTGGCCAGCAGTTCGTGGGCCTCCTGCAGCATGCGGTAGGTCTTGCCCACGCCGGCCACCATGCCGATGTACACCTTCAGGTGGCCTTGTTTGGCAGCGGGATCGATCTGTGGGTCGGCGTTACGCATCGGTTCAGGGCAGGCTGAGCGCCAGACTGGTGGTGAAGACGGTGTTGGCCGTGGTGGCCATTCCTTCGGCATCCTGGAACAGCTTCTCTTGCCCGTTCAGCAGTCGGGCTTCCATTCGCCACACCACGTTGGGCGCGATCCACCGATCCACGTTCAGGCTGTACCCCATGGCGTTGAAGCCGTTCGGCGTGCCGCTGGCGATGATGACACCATCTTCATCCTGGTACATTTCCCACCGTGCTGCGATAAAGGTGCGCTCGCTTGCCTTGTACCGGAGGATGGCCGTTGGGTTGATCCATACCGCGCTGCTATCGCCGCTCGCAGCCTGCTCCACACCGATGTCGCAACCGATGAGCACGTCGAGGCGGTCGGTGGCCTGCACTTGGGCGTACAGGTTGTTGAAGATGCGCAGTTGGGCCACAGAGTCCGGTTTGTCGTTGCCTGCGAAAGTGCTCCAGTTGATCGTTGCACGGGCGGTGGGTTTCCAGGTGAGCTGTGTGCCGAAGGCGGGCGTGTTGTTGCCTTCCACGCGGGCGATGCGCTGCCAGCCGTTGAGCAACAGGCCGGCGGCGTACCACTTTCCGTTCGGGCTGGCGTAGCCCAGCCGTGCGCCGGTCTCGAAGTAGGGCGTGTTCTCGGCGGAAAGGCTGCGGGTGAGGGTCCAGCAATCCTTGCTGATGGCGCTCTCGAAGCCGATGTGGCTGGGCAATACGCCGGCATCGAGCCACAGGTCGTGGGCCTTGCTGAGCTTCACGCCTGCGTTGGCTTCAAACACGCTTTGCAGCATGCCGGGCTCCGCAGCCATGTTAGCTTGCGCATAGGTGCCGGCCATCAAGGCCAGGTTGCCGCGCAAGTTATTCTTGGCATAGCCGAACTTGACCATGCCGAGGTTCAGGTTCACTTCGTTGTGCCGGTTGTGGCTGTAGATGAAACCCGGGCGCAGGTGGTTGTCCGGCGCGGACAGGTCGTAGCCGTAATACACTTCGGCATACGCGCCTATGGTCAGTGCGCTATCCGGCAGCAGTTGTGCTTGAGTGTTTGCCGCGATGCCCATTGCGGACATCAGGAGGATGCGTTTCATTTGGTTGCGGCGTCCAGCGCCAGGTTGAGTTGGAGTACGTTCACTTTGGCAGGGCCGAAGAGGCCGAGCAGCGGTGCGTCCGTGTGTTGTTCGATGAGCTGTTCCACGGTGGCGGCCGGGATGCCACGTGCAGCGGCCACGCGCGGCGCTTGCACCCATGCGGCTTTGGTGGTCAGGTGCGGATCCAGGCCGCTGCCGCTGGCGGTTACCAGCTCGCTGGGGATGTCGGCCTTGGCCACGCCGGGGTTGTGTACCAGGAAGGTGTCGATGCGGGCCTGCACATTGGCCAAGTGGTCCGGGTTGCCGGTGCCTTTGTTGCTGGCGCCGGAACCGGCGGCGTTGTAGCCTACGGCGCTGGGCCGGGGGTGGAAGTAGCGGTCCTGCGTGAAGGCCTGCGCGAGGTTCGTGTAGTAGGTTCGGCCATCCACTTGCACCGTGGCGCCATTGCCGCCGTTGGGCGTGAGCTTGGCGATGCCCAGCAACAGCAGGGTGTAGAGGCCGCCGCAAAGCAGCAGGCAGAAGGCGGTGAGCTTCAGGGCGGGAAGGAGGTGTTGTTTCATGGGTGCGTTGTTGGGTCGACCCATTGGGTCGACTGTACAGTGGGATCTAAATGAAGAGGCTGATGCAGAGGTCGATGGCCTTGATGCCTATGAAGGGAACGATCAAGCCGCCGAGGCCGTAGATGAAGAGGTTGCGGCGCAGGATGGCCGATGCGCCGATGGGCTTGTAGGCCACGCCTTTCAGCGCAAGGGGAATGAGCAGCGGGATGATGATCGCGTTGAAGATCACGGCGCTGAGGATGGCGCTTTCCGGACTGTGCAGCCCCATGATGTTGAGCGCGCCCAGGGCGGGCAGGCTGGCCATGAAGAGCGCGGGCACGATGGCGAAGTACTTCGCCACGTCGTTGGCGATGCTGAAGGTGGTGAGGGTGCCGCGCGTCATCAGCAGCTGCTTGCCGATCTCCACCACTTCGATCAGCTTGGTGGGGTCGTTGTCCAGGTCCACCATGTTGCCGGCCTCCTTGGCGGCTTGTGTACCGCTGTTCATGGCCACGCCCACGTCGGCCTGGGCCAGTGCGGGCGCGTCGTTGGTGCCGTCGCCCATCATGGCCACCAGGCGGCCGTTTTCCTGCTCCTTGCGGATATAGGCCATCTTGTCCTCGGGCTTGGCTTCGGCGATGAAGTCATCCACGCCGGCTTTTTCAGCGATGAACTTTGCGGTGAGCGGGTTGTCGCCGGTGACCATCACGGTCTTCACGCCCATTTTGCGCAGGCGCTCGAAGCGTTCGGCGATGCCGGGCTTGATGATGTCCTGCAGTTCGATGCAACCGATGATGGTTTCGTTTCGGGCCACTACCAAGGGCGTTCCGCCGTTGGCGGCGATGCGCTGGATCTCCGCACCCACTTCGGCGGGCAGGCTGTTCCCGGCCTTTTCCGCCAGTTGGCGCATGGCGTCGGAGGCGCCCTTGCGCAAGCGCAGGCCGGTGCCCAGGTCCACGCCGCTGGCGCGGGTCTGTGCGGTGAAGGCGATCATGCGGGCACCTTCCGTATGGAGGCTTTGGACCACCTCGTTGCCGGCCAGCTCCAGGATGCTCTTGCCTTCGGGCGTGTCGTCGCCCAGCGAACTGAGCGCGCAGCTGCGGATGAATTCCTGCTTGTCCACGCCGTGCGCGGGGTGGAAGGCGGTGGCCTTGCGGTTGCCGATGGTGATGGTGCCGGTCTTGTCCAGCAGCAGCACGTCCACGTCGCCGGCGGTCTCCACGGCCTTGCCGCTCTTGCTGATCACGTTGGCGCGCAGGGCGCGGTCCATGCCGGCGATGCCGATGGCGCTGAGCAGCCCGCCGATGGTGGTGGGGATCAGGCACACGAACAGGGCGATGAGCGCGGCGATGCTGAGGTTCGCACCTGCATAGCCCGCGAAGGGAGGCAGGGTGATGCACACGATGAGGAAGACCAGGGTGAAGCCCGCGAGCAGGATGGTGAGGGCGATCTCGTTGGGTGTTTTCTGGCGGTTGGCGCCTTCCACCAGGGCGATCATGCGGTCCAGAAAGCTGCCGCCGGGCTCGGCGGTCACTTCCACCACGATGCGGTCGCTGAGCACGCGGGTGCCGCCGGTCACGCTGCTGCGGTCGCCGCCGGCCTCGCGGATCACGGGCGCGCTCTCGCCGGTGATGGCGCTCTCGTCCACGCTGGCCAGGCCTTTCACGATCTCACCGTCGGTGGGGATGGTGTCGCCGGCCTCGCACACGAAGCGGTCGCCCTTGCGCAGGTCGTTGCTGCGCGCCTGGCGGATGCTGCCGTCGCTGGCGAGCACCTTGGCGGGCGTGTCCTCGCGGGTGCGGCGCAGCGAATCGGCCTGGGCCTTGCCGCGGGCCTCGGCGATGGCCTCGGCGAAGTTGGCGAAGAGCAGGGTGAGCAGCAGCACCAGGAAGATGGCGGCGTTGTAGCCGAAGGAGCCCTGGCCGCCGTAGCCGAAGGCCACCAGCAGGGTGATCACCAGCATCACGGCGGTGCCCACTTCCACGGCGAACATCACCGGGTTGCGCACCATGCTGCGGGGATCGAGCTTGACGAAGGCCTGTGCGGTAGCCGCGCGAAGGATGTCGCGCTGGAAGAGGGAGGTTGAACGTTGGGTGCTCATGGGGAAGGTCAGAAGCTGAAGTGGTCTGCAATGGGGCCCAGGGCCAGGGCGGGGAAGAAGGCGAGTGCGGCCACGATGGCGATCACGCCGAACACCATCAGCCCGAAGGTGCCGGTGTCGGTGCGCAGGGTGCCTGCACCCGCTGGGGTATAGCGTTTGGCGGCGAGCAGGCCCGCGATGGCCACCGGCCCGATGATGGGAATGAAGCGCCCCAGGATCAGCACCATGCCCGTGCTGATGTTCCACCAGGGCGTGTTGTCGCCAAGGCCCTCGAAGCCGCTGCCGTTGTTGGCGGCGCTGCTGGTGTACTCATAGAGCATCTCGCTGAAGCCGTGCGCGCCGGGGTTGTTGAGCCAGCCGTATGCGTTGTGGGTGATGCCGTAGGCCGCGAGGGCGGTACCGACCAGGATCAGCAGGGGGTGGAAGAGCGTGACGATGGCGGCGATCTTGATCTCGCGTCCTTCCACCTTCTTGCCCATGAACTCCGGGGTGCGCCCCACCATGAGGCCGCTGATGAACACGGCGAGGATGATGAAGACGAAGATGTTCAGGATGCCCACGCCCACGCCACCGTAGAAGGCGTTGGTCATCATGGCCAGCAGCTCGTTCATGCCGCTCAGGGGCATGGTGCTGTCGTGCATGGAGTTCACCGAACCGGTGCTGATCACCGTGGTCACGATGCTCCAGTAGCCCGAGGCCGCAGCCCCGATGCGCACTTCCTTGCCTTCCATGCTGCCGGTGGACTGGTCCACGCCCATGGCCGTGACCGCAGGGTTGCCGCCGGTCTCCATCATGATGTTGGGCACGGCCAGCAGCAGGAAGCCGGTGGTCATCACCCCGAAGACCATCAGGGCGAAACGCTGCTTGCGCAGGAAGTAGCCCAGTGCGAACACCATGGCCAGGGGGATCACCATCTGGCTCCACATCTCCACCATGTTGCTGAAGTAGGTGGGGTTCTCCAGTGGGTGCGCGCTGTTGGCGCCGAAGAAGCCGCCGCCGTTGGTGCCCAAGTGCTTGATGGCCACGAAGCCGGCCACGGGCCCGCGTGACACCTGCACGCTGTCGCCTTCCAGGGTAACGATGCTGTCCTTGCCCACCGCGGTCTGCGGGGTGCCCTCGAACATCAGCAGCACGGCCACCACCACGCTCAGCGGAATGAGGATGCGCGTGAGGCTCTTGGTGAAATAGTCGTAGAAATTGCCCAAGTGCTTCGCTGACCGCTCGCGCAGGGCGTTGAGCACCATGGCCGCTGCGGCCATGCCGGTGGCGGCGCTCACGAACTGCAGGAACATCATGCCGAACACCTGGCTCAGGTACGTGGCCCCGGTTTCGCCGCTGTAGTGCTGCAGGTTGCAGTTCACCAGGAAGGAGATGGTGGTGTTGAAGGCCAGCTCGGGGCCCATGCTCGGGTTGCCGTCGGGGTTCCACGGCAGCCAGCCCTGGTTCATCAGCAGCAGCATGGTCCAGAGGAACCACACGAGGTTGATGGTGAGCAACGCCTTCAGGTGCTGCTGCCAGGTCATACCCCTGGTGGCGTCAATGCCGGAAAGGCGGAAGATGAAGCGCTCCACCGGCCCCATCACGGGATCCAGCAGCGAGCGTTCGCCACCGTACACCTTGGCGATGTAGCGGCCCAGCGGAATGGCCAGGCCCACGGTGGCCAGGAACATGGCGACCACGCCCAATAGTTCAGTGTTCAGCATGGGTTCAGAATTTCTCGGGTTTCACCAGCACGTAGGCCATGTAGGCGAACAGCAGGATGGCGATGATGAGCAGGGCGATGAGCATGGGGTCAGATCTTTTCGAACCAGGAAACGCATTTGAAGAAGAGGCCGAAGCAGAGCAGGCCGAAGAGGGTGAGGAGCAGGGCGGTCATGGGGTCTTGTTTTGCCACGCCCCACTCGAACCCTGTGCCACAACACGACCCGAACGCATACAACGCCTGCCCATCAAGGCTTCGGTGATGCCGACAGACCCTCATGCAATAATGAGCACCCTACCGAAATGGAAGGGTGCTGTGCAGGAATGGAAGGGTTTGGCGCGGTTGCCCCATGCCGGTCAGGCGTACCTATGCATGGGCCTCCATCGATACGCCAGTGCCGTTTTCACATGCACTGGAGGAGCAGTTCCTGCCGAAGGCGAGGCTGAGAGCGGCTTTGGAAAGCCTGTTGAGCTACTGATGGATCTGATGATCGGCTGATCTCGCACAACCCGGTTGCACGGACTACGCCACAACCATGGCCCGCAATGAACCAAGCATGGCCACGTATCACTTGCTCACCGAAGCTTCCAACTCCTCATACAGAGCCTTGAACTCCGGGTTCTCCATGAAGTAGTCCTTGCCAAGGCCAATTGTGGTGCGTGCTGAATCCAAGCGCCCTTTGGCCTCGAGGTGGTTCGCGTTGCGGATCAGCCCTTCGCGCAACAGTATGCGTTGGTCCTTGGGCAGGTGGGCCACATCCGGGACTGCATCCAAGGCTTTCCGGAATTCCATCAGGCTCTCGGCAGCGTCCCGCTTGGCGTTCATCCGGGATTGCGCCAACGCCAGCATCTGCCATGCTCCGGGATTCTCCGGGTTGTAGCGGGTCATGCGCTGGAACTGCGACTTGGCCTTGCTGTATTCCTGCTGGTCCAAATAGTTCAAGCCCACCTCTTGCGCCACGGTGTTCAATTCGCTCCAGTAGTCTTCATAGTTCCGGAAATACGCCAAGTTCTTGTCCTTGCGGCGGTATTTGGCGGCCCACTTCAAGGCATCACGGCCTGCGTGGTCGTATTCGTCCATTTCCTGGTACTTCGGGATCTTGCTCATCTCGAAGAAGCACATGCTGGCGTACAAATAAGGCAAGGCATCCCGGTGCGTGGCATCGCGGTCCACATAGCGTTGGGCTTTGTTCACGCACTTTTCGTAATTTTCATCCACGTACAATACCAATAGGTCATCGTATGGTTTTTCCTGGGCCGTGGCAGTAAGATTCGGAATTAGGCAAAGCAGGCAGAATGCGAGTTGGGTCATCTTCATCATGCCTGACAGCCCGCAAGTATGGTGCCGAACCTCCCGCTTTGGCAGATAAATGCCGCAATGATCGTTTTTGGCCGGAAGCATTACCGCAACCAGCTTTGTACCGTGGAGGCGAAAGGGGAACCAAATTGGGCGCCCCGCGTAGGAGTGCCGCTGACGCCATCAGGATTTTAACCCCATCTTGTGCGGTCAATTCAAATTGATAAACGAACCGGATCAATGCACAATACTTTCATCGCCACTACATTCGATTGGGATCATCGCACCCCCGTGCGATGGCAACGCTTGGCCAACAAGGTGTTGCGCAAGCTGAAGATTCCGATGATGTTGACCCCTCCACAACCTTATTTGACCAGCGTGGAAGTACGGATGAACCTCTTCCACCTGTTGGACCAAACAATAGCCTTCGGCATCCCCGGCGATGTGGTGGAGTTGGGCTGCAATGAGGGCGACAGCACCATTGTGATGCGCATGATGCTCGATGAAATGGCCCCGGAGAAGGAGTTGCACGCATACGACAGTTTTGAAGGGCTGCCGGAAATAAGCGGCGATGACCAGCAGGACGGGGTCTATGCCAAGGGAAACATGGCCGTGCCGCCGGACCTGCTCACGGCGAAGTTCAAAAAGCTGGGATTGAAACTGCCCGTCATCCATAAGGGATGGTTCGAGGATACCGTACCGAAGCAGTTGCCCGGGAAGATCAGTTTCGCCCTGATCGATGGCGACCTCTATTCATCCACCATGGCCGTGCTGCCACATGTTTACGAGCGCCTGTCACCCGGCGGTATAGGCATGATCGCAGTGTATGTGGACGACGAGGTGTTTCCCCGCCCGGGATTGCAGGGCTACTACAAGTCGCCCGGGGTGAAGCGTGCGGTGGATGAGTTTTTTGCCGACAAGCCCGAAAAGGTGAACCTGCTGTACTCCTGCGAGAACTCGAACGCGTATTTCCGCAAGCTGTAACGGCGGTCCGCTAGTGCTTTCCCAGCAGCACCTCGCGTAGCACTACGGCTTGGTTGTGCTCCTCGTCCTTCGCGCTGTATACCAAGGTAACGCGCTGCTTTCGGGCCAACGCGCGGACCTTATCCAGTTCAGCGGACAGGGCCTTCAACTCCTTCACATAGCGCTTCCTGAATTCGGGGTACTTCTCCGGCACGTGCCCGAACCATTGGCGCAGTTCCGTGGAGGGGCCGAACTCCTTGAGCCACTCGTCCACGTGTGCGTGTTCCTTGGTCATGCCGCGCGGCCACACGCGGTCCACCAATAGTCGGTAGCCATCGTCCTTTGCTGCTTCCTCGTAGATCCGTTTGATGCGAATGTCCATCGTACTGTAAAGGTACCGTCAAGGGATTGGCATGGGGTGCGAAGTCTTCTTCTCAAACTACTTTGCGGGCATGAGATGCTTTGCGTTGTTGCTTCTTCTTGCCGCGAAGAGCACCATCTGCATCGCACAGGTCACAGACACCATTCCTGTGATGACCGCCAGCTCAGGGTTTATGACACCGTTCGACCCGCAAGGTGACCGCGAGACATGGGGCATCAAGGGGAAGGCCATTCCATTTCCTGTGGGCAACGGATACGTTCTGACCACCCTGCTCGGTGTGGAGTATGGGTTTTGGAAGCGCCATTCCATCGGCATGGATGGAAGTTGGGCCTACATCGCGGACCAAAGAGATGGCGTGACCGACACGGCCGGGGTGTATCATGACATTGGCAACGAGAGTCGGTCGATCGAGCGGGCGATCTACCTCAATTACCGCTATTATGTTGGCTTGCCGAATTGGCGACTACAGAAGGGACTAGCACTATACATCAGCGCTCTGGTGAGGTATGGGCGGGTCTCCAGGCGTGGGGATGCCGCCTTTCCGGGCCGCTTCATCACCCAGGAGGAAACGGACCGCTCGGCAGGCGTCGTGGTCGGTTGCTACCGGGCCTTTTCGCACATCGGCCGCCTCGGATTAGACATCAACTTGGGCGCGATGTACAGAGAACAGATGATCGAAACGGTGTACCCGGACCATGGCGGCACCAAGGTCACAAGCGAAGCCCCCAATGGTCTTGTGCCGCGCATGGGCCTCAATCTCTATTATTGGTTTTTGCGGTGATCCAGGTCCACCAACAGGCGGAAGCCATCGTCCTTCGCTGCTACCTCGTAGATCCGTTTGATGCGAATGTCCGTCCTGTACGTTTCGCTCATCAAAACACATGGCGCGCTTGGGCGGTTCACCGCACGGATCGGCGCTCACCGCTTCCGAATGCCCGCGCTCGGGTTTTTCCCGAGTGCGTGACCCATTACGGCCTCTGGCCGGTCCCGTACCAACCGTCTCCAGTCTCTTCAGCAATTCCGCTACGCGCTTGGCCTGCGTGGGCACGGTCTTCCCGCTGCCGATCCAATAGCACATGCTGCGCTGCACGCCGGGCTTGAGCTGGTCCCTCTGGGCCCTCATCTCCGGCAG
>JAFDZY010000037.1 GCA_018266685.1 Bacteroidota bacterium | reverse complement strand
CTCAGGCCAGCGTGCTCTATAGGAACAATAAAATGATACGCTGGCCTGAGCGGAGCCGAAGGCCTTTCAAATCCATTGAGCGAGCTTTGCTATGCATTTATCACCCACCGCAATGTGACTGTATTTTATCCGTGTGGATCCGTGTTCATCCGTGGTTCCTTCACTTGATCCGTCCAAGGCGGATTCCCATGCGATTAGTTGCAGGCTACCGATAGCTGCTTTCCTCATCCACGCCTTCCACCATGTCTATGTAGCTGTTGTACCGGCTGGAGGCGATCGCCCCGTTCTCCACCGCCGCGATCACTGCGCAGCCAGGCTCGTTCCGGTGGGTGCAGTTACCGAAACGGCATTCGCCCTTCCGTTGGAAGAACTCGGGGAACTGGTCCACGATCACTTCCTGTTCGAGGTCCACTAAGCCGAAGCCTTTTACGCCGGGGGTGTCGATGATGAAGGTGGGGGCAGGGTGCGTAGGGCGTAGTTCGTGGTTCATAGGGCTCCCCGGATGCACGTCCTCCGAACTACGCCCTGCGAACTTCGAACTATTCCCTGCCAACCGCACCTCAAACATCTGCGCCGCAGTAGTGGTATGCTGCCCTTTTTCCGTGGAAGCGCTTACCTCCCACGTGTGCAGGTCCAATGATGGGTCGATGGCGTTCACCACTGTACTCTTTCCCACGCCACTATGGCCTACCAACAACGAAACTTTGCCTTCAAGGAGTTCCTTCAATTCCTCCACTCCGGTGCCTTTCAACGCGGAGGTGATCAACGTGCGGTAGCCCGCGCCTTGGTATACGTCCTCGTATTCCGCCAGCAGCTCGAATTCCTCATCCGCAAGGTCATCCACTTTGTTGAAGACGATCACAGGGGGGATCTCGTAGGCCTCTGCGGTCACCAGCACGCGGTCGATGAAACCGAAGGAGGTAAACGGTCGCGCCACGGTCACCAGCACTAAGCACTGGTCCATGTTGCTGGCGATGACATGCTTGTGGTGGGAGAGGTTCACCGCCTTGCGCACCAAGTAATTCTTGCGTTCATGCAGTTGAGTGATGGCGCCTACCAGTTCCTTCCCCACCAGCTCGGCCGCCGGTTCAAATTCCACCACATCGCCAACGGCCAAGGGATTGGTACTGGTGTAGCCCTTGATGCGCAGCTTGCCCTTGGCAATGCATTCATGCAAAGTGCCATCCGCGGCGCGCACTTGGTAGCGGCTGCCGGTGGAGCGCATGAGGAGGCCGGTGGGCATGGGGCAAAGGTCGGGTGGAAGCGTTCTGGTCGTGGATAGCAGCAGAAAAGTCAGGATTCACTCCTTTTACTATTCTACGGGGCAGGGTCCGTGCATCGACAACTAATTTCGCCCCACACCCTGGCCCCGGCTTCGGCAAATCAAGCATGTCCATCTCCGTACGCCACATCACCCGCAAGTTCGGCGCCCAAAAGGCGCTGGACGACGTCTCCTTCGAGATCGGCGGCAGCGAGGTCGTCGGCTTCCTCGGCCCGAACGGTGCAGGGAAGAGCACCATGATGAAGATCCTCACCTGCTTTCTGCCGCCCACTTCCGGCGATGCCAGCGTGTGCGGCTTCGACATCCGCGAGGCCAGCATGGAGGTGCGCCGCAACGTGGGCTACCTGCCGGAGCACAACCCGCTCTACACGGACCTGTATGTGAAGGAGTACTTGGAGTTCACCGCCGGGATGTACGGCCTGAAGAACAAAGCGGCCAAGGTGAAGGAGATGATCGGCAGGGTAGGGCTGGAGCGCGAACAGCACAAGAAGATCGGTGCGCTCAGCAAGGGCTACCGCCAACGCGTGGGCCTGGCCCAAGCCATGATCCACGACCCCAAGGTGCTGATCCTCGACGAACCCACCAGCGGCCTGGACCCCAACCAGCTGGAGGAGATCCGCGCGCTCATCAAGCACCTCGGCGGGGAGCGCACCGTGATGCTCAGCACCCACATCATGCAGGAGGTGGAGGCCATCTGCAGCCGGGTGATCATCATCGACAAAGGGCGCATCGTGGCGGACGACAATGCCAAGCACCTGCGCGGCATGGGCGACAGCAAGCAGGCCATCCTGGTGGAATTTGACGGGCGCACCACGGAGCAGGAGCTCATGGCCCTGCCCGGCGTGCTGAAGGCCGTGCGCGGAACCGGCAACGCATGGACCGTTACCTATCCGGAAGACCAGGACATCCGCCCAACCGTGTTCCAGTTTGCCGTGGACAAGGGCCTGAAGGTGCTCACCCTGCAAAAAGCCGAGCGCAACTTGGAGGATGTGTTCAAGGAGCTGACGGCCCCAGCAGGTAACTGACAACGATCCGGGGCACTAGGACTTTGGGTGGGTTGGTCATTCGTGCCGGGCAAACCCGTTTCTTTGCGCTCCGCCCACAGGGGCGCTCAACCATCAAGCGACAGAAAAGACATGCCCTACCTCTTCACTTCGGAAAGCGTGAGCGAAGGCCATCCCGACAAGGTGGCCGACCAGATCAGCGACGCCCTGATCGACCATTTCCTGGCGTTCGACCCCCAGAGCAAGGTGGCCTGCGAAACCTTGGTGACCACCGGGCAGGTGGTGCTGGCCGGCGAGGTGAAAAGCAAGGCCTACTTGGATGTGCAGCAGATCGCCCGCGACGTGATCAAGAAGATCGGCTACACCAAGAGCGAATACATGTTCGAGGCGCACAGCTGCGGCGTGTTCAGTGCCATCCACGAGCAAAGCCCCGACATCAACCAGGGCGTGGTGCGCAAGAAGCCGGAGGACCAAGGCGCGGGCGATCAGGGCATGATGTTCGGCTACGCCTGCCGCGATACGGACAACTACATGCCACTGGCCTTGGATCTCAGCCACCGCCTGCTGCGGGAATTGGCCGCCATCCGCCGCGAAACCGACAGTCCCATGGCCTACCTGCGCCCCGATGCCAAGAGCCAGGTGACCATTGAATACAACGACGACCACACGCCCAAGCGCATCGACGCCATTGTCATCAGCACCCAGCACGACGATTTCGACAAGGAGGCGAAGATGCTGGCCCGCATCAAACAGGACGTGATCGACATCCTGATCCCGCGCGTGAAAAAGCAATTGCCCAAGCGCGTACAGGCCCTGTTCAACGACAAGATCACCTACCACGTGAACCCCACCGGCAAGTTCGTCATCGGCGGGCCGCACGGCGACACCGGCCTCACCGGCCGCAAGATCATCGTGGACACGTACGGCGGCAAGGGCGCCCACGGCGGTGGTGCCTTCAGCGGAAAGGACCCCAGCAAGGTGGACCGCAGTGCGGCTTATGCGGCACGGCACGTGGCCAAGCATCTCGTGGCTGCCGGCGTGTGCGATGAAGTGCTGGTGCAGGTGGCGTATGCCATCGGCGTGGCCAAGCCGGTGGGCTTCTATGTGAACACATACGGCACCGCCAAGGTGAAGCAGAACGACGGTACCATTGCCAAGACCATTGCGGGCATGAAGGAATTTGACATGCGCCCGTACTTCATCGAAAAGCGGTTCAGCCTGCGCACGCCCATCTACAGCGAAACCGCTGCGTATGGCCACTTGGGCCGTACCCCGCGCACGGTGACCAAAAAGTTCGACAACGCCGGGCGCACCGCCACGGTGAAAGTGAAGCTCTTCCCGTGGGAGGAACTGGACGCTGTGCCGGCGGTGAAGAAGGCGTTTGGGTTGAAGTGAGGGTTGTCAGTTGTTCGTTGTCAGTTGTCAGGCATGCCGGGATGTGCAAGGCACTGGACAAGCACGGTTGAATAGTCGGTATTCAGCGCACTGAACCCCCTGACAACCAACAACTGACCCCTGACAACTTTCCTCCTTGTTGGCCAGATCACAAAGAACCACTACTTTCGCACCCCATTTTCAGGAAACATGTACGCCATTGTAGAGATCGCCGGGCAGCAATTTAAGGTGCAGGCCCCGCAAAAACTGAAGGTTCACCGCCTTGAGCTGGAGGAAGGAAAGCACGTGGAGCTGGGCAATGTCCTCTT
>JAFDZY010000378.1 GCA_018266685.1 Bacteroidota bacterium | reverse complement strand
GGCGGTTGCAAGAGCACTTCGCCCACCGGGCCCGGGGGGACGGCTTCATCGCCGTGGCAGAAATAAGCCTTTACACACTGGTCAAAATGCTGGGCGCTACCTGCCCAAGAGCGGTGGTCGTGCAGGAGATGTTTCAGCACCTCACGGCCATGCTGTTGCTCTTCCTCAACCGGCGTTTGGGCGGCGATCACCTTGCCGGATGCGACGCCCAGCAATGTGGGCACTACGGCAGTGGACAGCAACAAGCCCGTAAACAAGGCGGCGAGCGCCACCAAGTACAGTGAGGGTTTGCGTTTGCGCCCTTGCATGGCGTGCAAAGTTAGCTGGCGCCGGAAACGGACAATTTGAAAAAACGTTGCACGGTCACAGCCCGAACAGCGTGCAGCACCAATATGTGATGGCTGCCAACAGGGCGCTCACGGGGATGGTGATGATCCACGCCCAAAGCAGCCGTACGGTTACGTCCCACCGCACCTCGCTGAGCCGCTTGATGGCCCCCACCCCGATGATGGAACCGGTGATGGTGTGCGTGGTGCTCACGGGGATGCCCATTTGCTCGGTGAGGTACAGCGTCATGGCCCCGCCGGTTTCCGCGCAAACGCCTTCCAGCGCGGTGACCTTGGTGATGCGCGTGCCCATGGTCTTGATGATCCGCCAGCCCCCGCTCAAGGTGCCCAAGCCGATCATGGTGTAGCATGCCAGCGGCACCCAGTCCGGCATGTCCTTGAAGTCCTTGATGTTGCCGCTGGCGATCAACGCCGCGGCAATGATGCCCATGACCTTCTGCGCGTCGTTGCCGCCATGGCCCAGGCTGAAGGCCGCGGAGCTGGCCAACTGCAGATGCTTGAACATGCGCGCCATGCTGAAGGCATTGGGCGTACGTATCTTTTCCTCGTAGATGTACGTGCCGCAAAAGAGGGCGAAGAGGAACATGATGCCGTACCGGATCATGCTGTTGTCCCCGTTGGCAATGGCCTTGGCCATTTTGGCTTGGTCCGCATCCGGGGCCACCTCCTTTTTGATCATAGCCGCAACGCCCTGGGCTCCCTTGTGGTGGTACATGGCGAGGTAGGGCACGGCTTCCTCGTATTTGAGCAGGGCAGCATCATGTTCCGCCTGGAATTCCGGGTGCAGCAGGGCCTTCTCCTCCAATGTGGTCACGCCCATGGCGGCTTCCAGGTTGCGCTCCATCTTGCCCTCCTGCAAGTGGACGAACAGGAACCAGGTGAAGATGCCGCTGAGCACGATGAGGCACACGCGGAACCAGGTGTTCTCCACCAAGGTGACCAACGCGATCAACATGCTCATGAACATGCCCACCACTGGGGCCAGGAAGATGAACGCGACGATCACCAGGATCTTGTTGCTCTCCACCACGTCAGCAATGGTGAGCCCGTTGAAGTGCGTGAAGGCATGGGTGAGCGCAGCACCGGCAAATCCGCCGATCAAGGTGTGGGAACTGCTGCTGGGGATGCCGTACCACCAGGTGAGCAGGTTCCAGATGATCGCCGCGACCAATCCGCTGAAGATCACCGGGAGGGTGATGAATTCCTCATGTACCACCTTGCTGATGGTGTTGGCCACGGCGTGGTCTCGGAAGACGAAGAAGGCCACGAAGTTGAACATGGCGGCCCACAGCACCGCCTGCAAGGGCGAAAGCACCTTGGTGCTCACCACCGTGGCGATGGCGTTCGCGGCATCATGGAAGCCGTTGATGTAGTCGAACACCAGGGCGAGGATGATGATCGTGACAAGCAGGCTCATGCGGGCCTCGGAACGTGTTGTGGTGAAACAGGCCCAGCGGCATCGGGCCGCCCCGCCAATGTTGCTATTTCGGTGCGGCGGCCCATGGTCAGGCGTACTTGAGCATGATCGACTCGATCACGTTGGCCACGTCCTCGCATTTGTCGGTGGCCATCTCCAGCATCATGTACGTGTCACGCATCTTGATCAGGTGGATGGCGTCCTTTTCATGGAGGAAGAGCCGTTCGATGGCGGCATCGCACACTTCGTCCGCCTCATTTTCCATGCTGTTCACGTCGATCACGAACTGCTGGTGGGCGTTGGGCTTGTTGAGGTCGCGCAGGTGGTGAACGGCCATTTGCACGATGCGCGCGCCCTCATGCACCAGGCGGGCCAGCTCACGGCAGGTTTCATCTGGCTTGTCAATGTGGAAGAGCTCCAAGTTCTTCGCACTGGCTAAAATGTAATCTGCCACATCGTCCAGACTACCGGCCAAGGCATGGATGTCTTCCCTGTCTATCGGGGTGATGAAGTTGCGCGCAAGCTCCTGGAAGATGGTGTGGGTCAGGTCGTCGTTGGCGCGTTCCTGCAGTACCAACCTTTCCATCATCGCGGTGCGCTGTGCCCCCGGTTCGGATGCCATGATCAGCATCAGGTCCTCGCTCATCTTCAGCACGTTGGCGGCCGACGCTTCGAAATGGTAGAAGAACACCCGGTCCTTGGGCTTGAACATCCGGAAGAAGGATCCTATCGGCATGGTCTGGTTGCTTGTCGCGGCCAAATGTAGCGGAGCGGCCATGTATGGGGGCGGATCGGGGAAAGAATTGACGCTGGGGTAACATGGCCGCCACCTCGCGGGCAGTGGTTAGGTTCGCACCATGTTCTACGCCTTCAACGGGTACAGGCCCGTGGTGCATCCTTCCGCATTTGTCCATCCGCAAGCGGTGGTAACCGGGAACGTGGTGATAGGCAGGGATGTGTACATCGGGCCAGGCGCAGCCCTGCGCGGGGATTGGGGCGGCATCCACATAGCCGACGGCTGCAACGTGCAGGAGAACTGCACCATCCACATGTTTCCGGGGGTTACGGTCCGGTTGGAACAGGATGCGCACATCGGGCATGGCGCCATCATCCATGGTGCACACATTGGCCGCAATTGCCTGGTGGGAATGAACGCCGTGCTGATGGACCGCGTGGAACTGGGCGAGGGCTGCATTGTGGGCGCCTTGGCCTTTCTCCCCGCCGATTCTCTCTGGGCTCCACGCCAAGTGATCGTGGGCAATCCCGCCAAGGCAGTGAAAGCCGTGAGCGATGAAATGTTGGCCTGGAAATCGGAAGGCACCAAGCTCTACCAGTCACTGCCGAAGGAACTGCGCGAAACATTGGAAGAGTGCGAGCCGCTGCGCGAAGAGCCCAAGGACCTTCCGCCCATCGCGGCGAAATACCGCACTTGGAACGAGACCAGGGAGTGATCAGCCACCTTGTCCGGGCTGCTTCATTTCCGCAGCGCGCTTGGCGCGTTTCACCTGGTCCAGG
>JAFDZY010000377.1 GCA_018266685.1 Bacteroidota bacterium | reverse complement strand
CATGAAAAAATGAAGCTCGCGCGCCTCCTTGTTTACGCCCTGTGGCCCGGCACCGCTGCATTGTCCGCGCAAACCACCGTCACGCTGGAGCAGCTCCGCGCAGCGGCGCTGGCCCATGCACCCGCCACCACGGACAAGCAACTCCACCTCGATGCGGGCAGCCTGCAGGCCAAGGCCGTGAACAGCGCCTGGCTGCCGCAGGTGAAGGCCGTGGCACAAGGCACCTACCAGAGTGAGGTCACCGAATTCGACCTTAGCGCGCTGGGCTTCCCCGCCATCACCATCTCGCCGGACCAGTACCACGCGGGATTCGAAGTACAACAGACGATCTACGAGTTCGGCGCCACCAAGGCCCGGCACGACCTGGCGCTCACCCAAGCCCAGGCCCAGGCTGCGCAGAGCGATGTGGAGCTGCTGGGCCTTACGCAGCGCATCGACCAGCTCTACGCCAACCTGTTGCTGCAACAGGCCAATCTGAAGATCCTACGCTCGCGGGCCGGCGACATCCAAGCACGGCTCCTCCAAGTCTCCTCCGCCGTGCGCAACGGTGTTTCATTGCGCAGCAATGAGGAAGTGCTGAAGGCTGAAGCGCTGAACACGCAACAGCAGGTCGTCACCACGGAGACCGCGATCGCGCAGACCGTGAGCGCCCTTTCCACCTGGACCGGCGAATCCTTGGACACCACCATGACCTTCGCCCTTCCGCAGCCACCGGCGCCAACGGGCATGGGCACACGGCCCGAACTGCGCGCGTTGCAGCTGCAACAGGCCAACAGCGACCTGCAGGCCAAGCTGGTGAAGAAGGCCAACCTCCCCCACCTCGCCGCCTTCGGCAACGGCTACTACGGCCGCCCGGGCTTCAACTTCCTCAACAACGACTTCCGTCCGTACGGCATCGTGGGCGTGGGCCTCAACTGGAACATCGCCGGCTACTACACGCAAGGCAAGCAGCTGAAGGAGAACGCCATCCAGCAAAAGTTGATCGATGACCGCAAGCGCCTGTTTGAGCAGCAGCAGGCGGCGGAATTGGACAAAGAGGAAAAGGAGATCGCGAAGCTGGACCGGCTCGCGGAACTGGACTCAGGCATCGTAGCCAGCAAGACCTTCGTGCGCAAGTCCGCCGCCAGCCAATTGGAGAACGGCGTGATCACCGCGCAGGACTATGTGACCTACCAGAACGCGCAGGACCAGGCCATGCTGAACATGGAACTGCACCGCATCCAGGCCGTGATGGCCCGCATCGACCACCAACTCACCCAAGGCAACTGATCCGCACGGCGGAACACAACATGGCAACACCGGAAACAACACAGGGGAAGAAAGCCGATCCGAAACGCAAGCGCCTGCTGATCGGGCTGGGCGCGGCGGCCGTGATCATCGCGGCGGTGCTCATCATCCGCGGCATGGGGCATGAAAGCACCGACAACGCACAGATCGACGGCAACATCACCCCCGTGCGCGCCAGCGTGGGCGGCTACGTGGACGCCGTGCTGTTCCACGACAACCAGCAGGTGAAGAAAGGCGACACCCTGGCCCTCATCCGCAGCAACGACTACGCCGCCATGGTGGCGCAGGCCGAAGCCGGGCTGGCCAACGCCCAGGCCTCGCTCGCCGCCGCCAAGGCCGGGCTGAACATGGCCGACCAGAACGCGCAGGCCAGCAGCCTGAGCAGCCAGGCCAGCCAGGAAAGTGTGAGCTCCGCCGAAACGCGCCTTTGGAAAGCACAGCAGGACATGGCCCGCGTGAATGCCATGGCCAAGGACAACGCCGCCACGCCGCAACAAGTGGATGCCCTGAAAGCCGAAGTGGACGTGGCCACGGCACAGCTCGCCATGGCCCGCAAGCAGGCCGACGCCGCACAGGCGCAGGCCAGCGGTACACGCTCGCATGCGAAGGCCCAGGAGGCGCAGATCGCCTTGGCCGAAGCCCTGGTGGCGCAGCGCGAAGCCGAAGTGAAGCTGGCCAAGATCAAGCTAAGCCATACCGTGATCACCGCGCCCTATGATGCCATCATCAGCAAGAAATCCGTGGAACCGGGCCAATTCCTCTCCGTGGGTGCGCCCATCTGCGCCGCGGTGGACGTGCATGATGTGTGGATCACGGCCAACTTCAAGGAAACGCAATTGGCCGACATGCGCCCCGGGCAGCCGGTGAAGATCGAGGTGGATGCCTATCCCGGCCTGGACCTCACGGGCCACGTCACCTCGCTGAGCGGCGCCACCGGTGCGCGCTTCAGCCTGCTGCCGCCGGACAACGCCACGGGCAACTTTGTCAAGGTGACCCAGCGCCTCAGTGTGCGCATCGACCTGGATCCCGTGAAGGACAGCAGCGCCTTGCTCGCACCGGGCCTCAGTGCCGTGGTGGACGTGAACACCAAGGGTTGAGCCGATGAGCGCCGCGATCACGACCGAACGCGTGGCGGAGTATCCGCCGGGCATGGCGCGCACCATGGTGGTGACCGCCGCCATCATCGCAGCCATGCTGCAGCTCATCGACATCAGCATCGTCAACGTATCGCTGCGCGAGATCGCCGGCAGCATCGGCGCCACCACGGTGGAGATCGCCTGGGTGGTCACCGCCTACGCCGTGAGCAACGTGAT
>JAFDZY010000376.1 GCA_018266685.1 Bacteroidota bacterium | reverse complement strand
GCGTGTGGAACGCCGCCACCCTGGCCAAGCGCCAGCTCGCGTACGACCACATCCAACGCTACCGCGACATTACGAACGCCAACGGGGTGGCGTACCTGTACCCCGCCACTTACCTCCGGGCCGAACGCTGGCTCGATAACGCATAGGCCATGAAGAGGAGCTACGATAGTGCCATGAATGAACTGCGGGACTTGGTTGACGCTCTCGGGCGTTTCGATCTCGATGACGATGCCATTGAAGCGAGAGGCGCGGTGCTCGAATGCCTCCGGCTTGGCCTGCCGCTCATAGAGGAGAAGTACGGCCTCAGCAGCGACGAGGCAGCCGCCGTGCGCAGTACCATCGCCGAGAACGAATGAGCGAACAGGACATCATCGAGCTGCTTGCGCACCCGATGGTGCGGCACATGGTGCGCCGCTTAGCCAACCAGGAGGCGCGCAAGGTGCTGCTGGCGAAGGAAGAGCCGCAAGCACCGCGCGGGCACGTCTCCATCGCCAAGGCGGCGGAGCTGCTGGGCTATGCAGAGCAGACCATCAGGGCCTACAAGAGCCAGGCCAAGCTGCGCGGGCATCGCGGGTGGGTTTCCATTGAGAGCATCGAAAGAATGAAACGCCAGACAGGCCGATGAACCAGGTGATCACCTTCTTCATCCTGTTCCTGTTCTGGCTGCTATTGCCGGACGAAGAGCGATGAACCTGCTGTGCTTCCTATTCGGCCACCGCTGGCGCTGGATGCGCTGCGAGCGCTGCGGCACGTGGCGCACACGGCCCAGCGCCGTGGCCATGCCCAAACCCACCCTCAGGGTGCATGCCCTGAAGTGCTGGCCGGAGTACTACCGCGCCGTGGCCGCCGGTGAAAAGACCTTCGAGCTGCGGCAGAACGACCGCGACTTTCACGTGGGCGACCACCTGATCCTGTGCGCCTACGACCCCATGGAGCAGCACTACATCGGCCCGCGCACCACCTGCCTGATCACCTACGTACTGCCCGGCGGCAGCTTCGGCCTGGCGGAAGGGTGGTGCATCCTGGGGATAAAGCCGTTGCACAGCACGGGTAGTTAAGCAAGCCGCCGAACATCAACACGTCGGCCCCGTTTGTTGATTCCTTGAACCCCTCTCACTTGGATTTGCCAGGCCCCTTGGCCGTTCTTTGGCCTTCATGGTGCATTTGGGGGTTGAGGGGCCGCTCGGCGATGATGCCGGGCGGCTCTGCCATACAGGGGAGCGCTGGGCCGCCACGGTGGATGGGCAGGCCGTGGCTTTCTTAGCCGCCCACCGCGATGCCATCGGCTGGGCCATCAACGCGGCCTGTGTGCCTGAACGCCACCGCGATGATGTGCGGCAGGAGGTGGCCGTGCGCATCATCCGGCGCTTCCGCAACCGGGGGCCGCTGGCCCCCGGCGGCCACGCCAGCTTTGCCGTCACCGTGGCCCGCAATGCCTGCTTCGACTTCTTCCGGCGCAGCGGCAGGGAGCGCCCCGCCACGGACCCGGCCATCTACGACCGGGTGCCCGACGATGTGCCGCTGCCTTACGAGCGCATGGACCGCCTGCAAGGGCACGAGCGTCTCCATGAGGCCATCGCCAGCCTTACGCCGCTGAAGCGGTACGTGGTGCGGCAGGTGCTGGCAGGCCGCAGCCTGGTACACCTCAGCAACGAGCTGGGCCGCAGCCATGGCAGCCTGAAGACCCTGCACCACCGCGCCGTGCTCGACCTTAGAAAGCGATTGCAATGCCGGTGAAACGCCAAGCGGAATGGGCCGACCTGCTGGCCTTTTGGCTGGCGGCCATGGGCTTCGGCATGGGCATCCTCCTACTGGCCCTGTGCGGCTGCGGCACTATCTGACAAAATGGCGAGAGACCCTGAACTCATCAAGCTGCGCGACCGGCGCATCCGTGAGGTGTTTGAGCGCATGCGCAGCAAGCGCGTGGCGGGCAAGCGCGTGTACACCACCGAGTACATCCTGCACCACATCAGCACCGAACATGTGTTCGTGAGCACCAAGGTGGTGGAGCGCGTGGTGTACGGGAAGTAAGCTACGGCTATCCGACGAACGGATAAAGGCGCACGTCCGGTGCTTCGGGCACGGGCGGCGGTGCGGGGGTGCCCACGTCCACGGGCATGGGCGGCTGCGCCTCCGAGAAGTTGGGTGCGGCACCGTAGTCCAGCATGTGGCTGCTGTAGGTCTGCGCGTAGAGCATGGCATAGGGAGGCGCGTCCACGCGGCGCAATGCCGTGCGGCTCAAGGGGCCGAAATGCTGGCCTTCGGCACCGTGGAGCACTTGGTGCAGGCGGCGCATCAGTGCGATGAAGGCCAGTGCGCGGGCCTGCCCAATGCCGCCCTGGTTGGTGTCCGCCGTGGTTTCGGTGTAGAGGTACACGGTGATGTCCATCAGCATCTCCTGCTTGCCCTCGCTGAGGTCGTTCACCTGGGCGGTGTTGAACTCCAGGAACACGGCGGGCGCGGGGAACGGGATCCAATTGCCATCATCGTCCACGGCCACTTCCTGCCGATGGTACAGGTCCACGTGCTTGATGTCCGGCACTTGTTGCCGGATGCGGTCGGCGATGGCCTTGTAGGCCTCGCCCCAGTTGTGCAGGTCGTTGTCCATGTGTTCAGCGCTTAAAGTAGGGTTGCATGGTTTTGGCCGTTACGCCAAGCAGATCGCGGTGCAAGGTGGCGCTTGGCCCCATGAACTGGCGTTTGCGCATGTAGAGGTTCATTTGCGCCTGGTGGCGGCGCACCATGTGGGCGCGCACGGCCACCTTCTTGCCGCGCTTGGTGCGGCGCACGCTTTCGCCCACCAGGTGTGCGCGGCGGGTCACCTGCCTGCGTATCCATCCGCCCTCGTTGTGGATCTGGGCATACGGCACATGCCGGTTTCCCGCAGCTATCAGCACGCCCCGGAAGTCGGCCCGCTCCACCCGGATGCTGAGCGCCAGGTTGCCGGTGCCTTTCAAGATTGATTTGTTGAGTGCCTTGCCCTTGCTGTTTGTACGGGGACGGCTCAGCTTGCGCCACTTCACCAATTGCTGGTCGGTAAAGCCCTGGTTGCGGAAGCTGCGCCGGTAGAAAGCCTCGGCGGTGGCCCCAAGCCTTTCGGGCAGGGTGGTGCTGAGGGTGCGGGCCAGGTTGTCCGTCCACTGCTTCATGGGGGTGAACTTCTTCTTGCTCATTTGCGTACATTTGCGATGCCCGTCGATGGGTCCACCGTGAAACTCGGGAACGGCATGATGCATGCCTACCTGTCGACGGGCATTTTTTTGCATAGTGCGGCAGGGTGCTTATCTTTGTGGTGCCCGTCGGTGGGTATACTGTAAACCCAGGAGCGGCACAATGTGTGCTCACCTATCGACGGGCATTTTCTTTGCCAGCACTCCGTAGCGATTCTCATCTTCCCGGTTCATTTCGTACCATGTTGAGACCCGCATTTGCGGCAGCCCCTTGTCTTCCGCCATTCGGGCACGCACCACCATGGCCTTGTTTCCATAGAACTTCAGGTAGGTGAAGTCGGTGCCTCCCTTGGCAGGGCGCGTCCACACTTCATCCGGCACCGACAGCACCTCCGGCATCAGATGAATGGTTTCCCAGCGCTTTTGTCCCTTGTAAGTCTCCTTGGTCACGTGAGCCTCCACCATTCTGGTCTGCACTTCCCACTTTACTCCTTCGTAGTCAGTGAGCAATAGCCGCTCGTTCGCGCCTCTCCGGTCCCTCACCCATTGTATGGCTTCCTTTGCATTGAGCGCCACTGCCGGTTCCGCCGGAGGATTGTTCTTGCCCGGGCTTGCGCTAAGCATCACCTTGGGCGCGTCAGCGCCGTATGCGGTGTCTAAGCCGTACAGCAGGCGCATGTCATCACCGGCCCGCTGCACCCTGGGGTCGTTCAGCCCCTTGGCGTAGTTGGTGTTCCTTGTAAAGATCACACCGGCCTCCGAGCGGTTCATGCGGAAGTCCGCGGGTATGTTCTGGTCTGCAATGGCCAGCCCCTCGGCGGTGCTGGTGAGCTGGTCCTCCGGCACATCGAACCGCTGTGTGATGGTGCAGCGGCAGCGCCATCCGTTGGGCGGGTAGATGGTGGCCCACACGGGGTCGTTCCAGGGGAACACCTTGCCATCCAGCCTGCGGTGCGCGTCGCGCACGCGGTCGTCGCCCTGGGTAGTGTACTCCCAAAAGGGCAGGCTGTCCTTCTGCCCGATCATGCGGTAGTACCGCCCGCTCTGCACGCCGGTGTTCACGGCCATCTGGTACTCGGTGTTCAGCTTGTTGCGGTCGTAGTCCGGCAGTATGCCGCTCTCGTCCACGCGGCGCTTGAAGTCGCCATAGCCGGTGCTTTCCCGCGCCATCTGGTTCATGCGGTAGGCCAGGTCCATCGCCTTTATGCCGCTGAACTCCTGGATGTTCACGCGCATCATGGCCTGGGCGTAGTGGTCCGGCTCGTCGTAGGCGATCTGCGGCATGCCGCGCCCCCATCCGCTGGCTACGCCGTCCGCCAGTACCTTGGCGGTGCTGTGGGCATAGTCCCACGGGTATTCGTTCTTCCAAACAGACCTGAAGAGCGCTTCAATGCTCTGTTCGTCCGTGCGCCTGGTTTCCGAAGCCGCCTTGGGCGAGGTTCTGCCGCAAGTGGCGGCGGGGTATTCCCACCCGGCCGGCGACTTACGGCTTCGCGTTGATGCCGTCACACCATCCTCCTCATCCTCCTCCCCGCCATCCTCTTCGGTAGGTAAGGGCGGATTTCCCCCACCCTGCCTTCTAGCTCCCGGCGGGTTGCCTCCGCCTGCGGGCGGCCATTCACCCGGCCCCAGCTCCCCCGGCATGCGCCTTGCGCCCAGTATCTTGATGCCCGTGCGCTCCTCCACGTGCTTGGGGTCGATGTCGAACACCATGCCCAGCTTGCTTACCGCGTCCACCAGCTCCATTGGCCCCAGGTCTTGCAGTGCATCCCACTCAAAGCGCACGCCCTGCAAGGGGTAGCCTAAGTTGATGAGGCGCGGGAAGAGTTCGTTGTTGATGACGTAGGCCGCGCTGGCCTTGTCCGCCTGGTGGCGGTCCTCGGCCACGCTTTGCAGCACCTTCAGGCTGCCGTAGGTGCCGCTGGCGTCCTTGTTGTCGCTGGTGCCGTCCTGGCCCAGGATGCGCTTGCTGATCTCGGAGTTCATCCGGCTGATCAGCTCATCGAACACCTTGTGGGCATCGGTGCCAGGCGTGGGCATGATCTGGATCTCCTCGTCGCCCTCGATCACGCCGTAGGCGCTGCTGAGCATGTTCTGCATCATGGCTTCGAGTTGCTTGAAGCGGCGCACGTCGCGGCTGTTGGTCTTCACCCAGCGCGGGGGGATGCCGTACTTATGCACGTAATCCGACCAGCTGCCCACGGCGTACTTCTTCACGATGGCCACCGGGGCCACGCTGGCCAATAGGCCCAGGTCTTCGGCGCGGCCCACCTCAATGAGGTAGCTGTTCAGCGGAGGCTCGCGGAAGGCGTAGCCGGTCTCCTCGCCCTGGCGGCGCACCACCATGCCGCTCCAGGGCAGCACGTTGCGCGGGTCTATGCGGTGTACGTCCAGCAGCTCGCCGGGCTTGGCCATGGCTCCCAGCTCAATGAGGGTGTGACCCCGGAAGGCGGCCTCGGCGGTGTAGCGCAGGAAGTCCTCGAACCACTGCTGCTGGAGCAGGGGCAGCAGGTCCGGCTTCGGCTCGCCGCCCTGCACTAAGCGGAAGCGGCTGCGCTGCACGCGCAGCACGCGGCTCTCCATGGTGCTGGCCAGGTGGCTGTCCACCAGGATGCTGTCGTACAGGTCCATCAGGCGGGTTCGGTCGGGCCGCAGCACGTTGGTGGCCATGTTGTAGGCCACCTGCCAGTCCTGCATGTCCACGCTGCGGTGCGGCATCACCCAGCGCTCCAGGTCGGGCATGCGGTCGCTTTGGTGCTGGGCCGGTTGCTGCGGCGCGAATGCGGCCCGCAGGCGTTGGATGAGGCCGGGCTTGTTCAGGTGCTCCATGTAGCGGTAAGGATGTACACGGCGATGGCCGTGGTGAGTTCAACGGTGATGGCCACGGTGGCCGGCCGGCAGTGCAGCAGGCTGGCCGTGCGCCACATCAGCAGGTCGTAGCGGCTGCGGCCCGGCGCGGGGCCGTTGGCCGGGTCCGGCCCCAAGTAGTTCCAGGGCAGGCCGCGCAGGTCGTTCAGCGCGAAGCGGAAGGTGGTGCTGAACACCCCGGCCATGCCGGGCAGCAGCAGCAACCCAAGGACCACGGTAGGCATGGCCATCCAGTTCAGTGCGCAGGCCACCGCCACGTAGGCGGCCAGCCACCTCCCGTGGCGGATGGGCCTGTTGTCGGCGATAAGGACGGCCTGCGGAATGGCTACCGCCCAGCCCGCCGTAAAGGCGGCGGCGTAGCACAGCGCGGCCAATGCTGCGGTGCTCATCGGCCCCGGTGCAGGCGTTTGGTCCAGTACCACCAGTTGCCGGTCCAATAGCCCACCAAGGGCATCAGCACCAGCACCCAGGCCACCGCGCCCCACGGGCCTTCGGGCGGGTCGGTGATCAGGCTGTACACCATGGCCCCCAGCACCAGGTGGATGAACGCCAGGGTGAAGGCTTGGGTGGCGGCCACCCAGTGGAGAAAGGAGCGGTACTTTTTCATGGTTCTTGAAATCTTCGATTTGCGGGCCTCGAACGGCTTGGGTGGTACATGGGTACCGGAAAAGAATTACACCGGGAAGTTCAACACGCTTAAACGGGTTCTCGCGGGTGTTTCAAAGTGGATGGTTAGAAGTAGTGGCCTTTGATCCGCTGCTCGCCCCCGAAACGGGCGGTCCCTGCATTGTTGTCCTCGGGCACCGCCGGGGGGAAGTCCGGGGCCTCCTTTCCGGCGGCCACGCGGTCCAGCCAGGCGAGGGTTTCGTCGTGGTCCTCCTTCACCACCTCCGGTACCTTGCGCGGGTTGATGCGCCTGTACAAGAGGTACACGAACACATTGAGCACGTGCAGCACCAGCAGGGAGCTGCGGGCGGTGCCCGTGGCGGCGAAGAGGGTGGCCACGTCGTAGCGCTGGGCCAGGG
>JAFDZY010000375.1 GCA_018266685.1 Bacteroidota bacterium | reverse complement strand
TGGATCACGGCATCCTGCCCCGGCAGCAGCTTCTTCAGCAGCTCCTGGTCCCGGATATCGCCTTTTACGGCGTTCAGCCTTTCGTGCTTCGGCAACACGTCCTCGCCATAGATCATCAGGTCCAGCACGGTAACCGTGTAGCCTTTGTCCAGCAGCTTCGGCACCAGCACCGAGCCCACGTAGCCGGCCCCGCCGGTGATGAAGATCTTGTTCAGGTTCATTGAGGTTCCTTCAAATTTTCAATCACACGTGCCGGATTACCGACCACTTTGGTAAACGCGGCCACATCCTTGACCACCACGGTGCCTGCACCGCACACCGCACCTTGCCCGATCCGTGTATCTGGGATGACCACCGTGCCCGTGCCTAGAAATGCATCCATCCCAATGCTCACTCGGCCTGCCGTATGCACCCCTGGCCCCAAGTTGGCCCCGTCACCGATCGTGTTGTCATGATCGATCGTGGCGCCGGTGTGAATGTTCACGCAGTTTCCAATGCGCGTTCCCGTAACCAGGACCGCACCTTGGCCGATGTAGCAGCCTTCGCCCACAACAACGTCCTCATCACAGTGCACCGTTGGGTGGATCGCATTGATGAGCTTCAGTCCTAAACCCTTCAAGCTGGCAGACAGTTCGCGCCTGCGAGCATTGTCGCCGATGGCCACAATACCTCCGGATATGGCGTGCTCTTTCATAAGCTGGGGCACATCTGCCATGGTTCCGACTACCCGCCTTTCCTTGATCGCCTGTCCTTGTTTAGCGGGATCATCATCGATAAAACCCACTACTTCATGGCCTCCATCCGCGCGCAGCACTTCCAACACCACCTTGGCATGGCCATCGGCCCTGGCTCCAACGATCAGGCATTTCATGGGTACCGGCAAACGGACCGCAAATTTAACTGTTGCGTTTATTGGGAAACCGTCTATTTTCGCATCCTTCCAAAAACCAGCCCCCATCATGTTTCTCCGCTTCACTCCCGCCTTGGCAACGGTGCTTTTGTGTGGTTCAACTGTTGCGCAGAACCTTGTTCCCAACTGGAGCTTTGAGGAGTACAGCCTTTGCCCGGATTCCTGGAACGAAGTGGAACGCGCCACCGGTTGGCACAAGTCAACAAACAACAATAATCCGCAACATCACACGGACTATTGCAACTCCTGTGCGACAGGAAATTTCGACGTTCCGAATAACATATTGGGCAATCAACAAGCTGCCACGGGGAGTGCTTATATGATGCAAGTTACCATGGCACCGACCGTGGGAGCTAATTACCGGGAAAACATTTACATCCAATTGATTGAGCCTTTGATTCCAGGGCAAGACTATGATGTTCACTTCAAGGTATCATCCGCTGACGACTGTGAAAACACTTCCAATAATCAAGGTGCTAAATTTTCAACCGTACCAAATTTTCCAGTTGATGGCAATTGCCAAGTACATTCACAAAGTATAATTACTGACAAGTTGAACTGGACGGAAATTTCCGGATCGTTTACGGCTGACAGCGCATACGCATATGTATGCATCGGTAATTTCATTCCGGATGCCCAAACGCTCTTTTCCAATTCATGCCCAAACTGCACTTCACCATTGTACAGCTATTACGTGGATGATGTATGCGTGATGCCCAAACATGGCGCTACAGGCGATTGCACCACTGCCTTCAGCCCTGCGGGGATCAGGGAATTGATGCCTTCCTTGGACTATTTGCTTTCCACCACCCCGAATGGCATTGACCTTCAGTTCACACAACCTTTGACATCAAGCACATTCATCACGCTCAATGATGTTGAAGGACGCCAACTGGGGTCCGCCACATTGAACAGGGGGACCCGCTCCTTTCACTTGGCCAATTCGAGCTTGGCACCTGGAGCGTACTTGATCGTTCTGGAAACGAAAGGCAGCCGTGTGGTCAGGCGCTTTGCCCAACTCCAGTGATGCTGCGGTAATAGGCAAGCAACCGTACTGCCGCAGCCTTAATCCCGAGTGCACTTCTTACGGCCAGCACTTGTGCCGGACCATTGCTGTGCAGCCGGGTTCCCAATGATGTCATTTCTCTCAAAACAAGGGCGAAACCTGCATGATACCGTTCCACGATCCAGGATTGGTAGGTCAGATCCCTGGAGACAACGATCGGCAGTCCAGCTTCCAGGTAATTGAAGAGCTTGAGCGTGGTGGCGTACTTCAATTTGGCAGCGCTCTGTTCGCTGAGCTCCCTGAAGAACGGTAAGATCCCCCAGTGGTACTTCGCCAACTCCCCCGCCAGCCATTCCTGCGGCACGGGCGCATGGAAATGGAAGCGTGGGTTGCTCCTTGAAAGCGCTTCATACTCTTCCACATCCGCGCGGATGTTGGTGGGGCTGGGATAGATGTGGAAGTGAAGGCCTTGTCCGGTGAGCGTTTCAATAAGCCCGAAGAACTGGATGTTGCCGTAGTGCTTAGGGTCCCGGTGCGAACCGGCCACGCCACCGGCGTACACCAGATGCGTTTCCGTTTCGCTGATCTTCGGCACGGCGGCCGCAAAGGCATCGTCGTCACAGTAAAGAGGAAAGAAGAGGGTGCGCGGCCTGTCCTTGCGGGCGATGCCGTAGCGGCGGAAGCCCTCGTTGGGTTCCAAACTATGTGCGATGAGGCCATCGGCACCGGCCATGCAGGCGCGTTCATGCGGCAGTTCCTCCCGCAGCCAGCGCGGCTTCACGTCGGCGCCATAGTACACCACCAGCGTGTCCTGCAGGTCGTGGATGTAGGGCACGCCCTGCGGTTGAAGCGTGAGGCGCGCCACGTCGGGGTATTTGCTCTTCGGCGCGAAGCCGTGCACGAGCCTCGGTTTGGGCAATGCGTTCAGGATCCGGCGCAAATGCCAAGCGTTGCGATAGAGCAGCACCTGGGCAAATCCGGCCGATGCAAACGCAGGAATGAAGCCGTCGCGGTGGCAAAGCAGGATGATGCGTGAACCGTCCGTGCGCGCCACCCACTTGGCCATGCGGCCCGCGCGGGCAGGCAGCAGCTCGCAGACATAAAGCAGGAACGGCACGGCTTCCTTCGCCGCTGGCGGAACTGCGGGCGGCAAACGCAGGGCATGCAATATGGCATCCACCGCAGCGCTTCCGCGTGTGCGAAGCTCCCTGTGGAGCTTGGTGAGCCACACTTTGGCCCTGCCGGTCATCATCTCCCCATGATTATTCCGCGTGAACGCTTGTACAACTTGGCCACTTGGGCGCCCAGTTCCGGGGCTACTTGCAACACATGCACGGCGGGCCAATAGAGGGCCGTGAGCAGCAAGCTCCGCCAGGCCAGGTCCAACCAGGGAGGCCCGGCATGCGGAAGCAGGCCGAACGCTGCCGCGAACGCACAAGCCAGCACGATGGCGCGAAGGCTCATGCGATCGTAGGGCCACAAGCCGAACTTGCCGCGGAGGAAGAGCACCCGCCAGCCCACCACGGCCACTGCACAAAGCAAGGTGCTCCACGCCACGCCGACCAGGCCCCACCAACGGATGAACAGGAAATCCAGCACCACGTTGAGCACCAGCAGCACCGCACCGCTCACGGCATCGAACCAGTAACTGCGCGAGGTGCTTACGATGCCGCCACTGAGGCCGGTGGAAAGGTTGAACACATTGGCGATGCCCAGTACCAGCAGCACCGGCTTGCCCACGGCGTACTCGGGACGCAGGAAGCTGAACAATGCATCGATGTTCACCCAGAGCAGCAAGAGAATGAAGGCGGCCACCACCAGTTGGATGATGGCCGTGCGGTGGTAGAGCATCTGGATCTTCGCGTGGTCGCGGCGCTTCCAGGCATCGGCCAGCAGGGGCACCACGGGCTGCATCAACGCACGTGCCGGCACCATGATCACACTGGCCAGGAACATCGCCACGGCATAGTAGGCCACGTAGGAAAGCCCGTCGTGCAGCATCGCACCCACCATCACCTGATCGATGTTGCCCACAGCGATGCCCGCCAATCCGCTGCCGAAGGTAAACAGGCTGTAACGTGCCATGCTCCTCCGCATGCGCTTGCCCACGCGCATCCGGCCCAGCCCCAACCGGAACTCACCGGCGCGCCACAGGTCAAACAACAAAATGCCCGTGGTTAGGACGAACGTCCCCACGTAAAGCGACAGGAAAACCGTGAACGGCATCGTCCACAGGGCATACGCGGCAATGAGCAATGTTTGCAGCACGCGCAGCAGGAACTCACGGGCAAACACGGGGGCGATGCTGCGGTGTACGGCCCGGCTGAAACCACGCAGCACCAGCAGGTACACCTCTGCAAGCACGAGGGGAAGCACGAAAAGGCCGAAGCGCGCATAGAGGCCGCTGTTATCGCTGAACCACAGGACGAACCGGTCATGGAAGAGGCCAAGGACAAGCACCGCCAGCAACCCGCCCACCGTGGCCACGGCCAGGATCAGGCCGAAGAGGCCCCGGTGGCCGTTGGCCTTGTCCCGGAAGTAGGGGAAATAGCGGATCACGGTGGCCTCGCCGCCGAGGTGCGCGACCTGCGCGGCCACCACGGCGATGCTGACCAACAGGCGCGTGAGGCCGAATTCATCGGGGGTGAGCAGCCGCGGAAAAAGCAGCGCCATATTGACGAAGCCCAAGCCCATGCCCGCCATGGTGAGCAGGGTGTTCCAGGTGGCTTGGCGTGCTACGATGCCCATTCAGACCGCAAGATGCGCAATGCCCGTGTCAAAGTGTGTTCAATGCTTCCGCCACCTGCCTGCACGTGGCGGCGCGGGACCATCGCGGGTCGGGTGCCGACGGGGGCGCCGTGAACATCGCCTTGATCCGTCCGCGCTGTTCCATCAGCCTTGGCCGGTCGATCACCGCGTGCGGCGCTTGGTCCAGCACGCAGGAAACATCACCCTCCACCGGACCCACGCCGAGGATCGGCCTGCCCGTGCTGACGTACTCGAAAAGTTTTCCAGGCAGGATGCCCATCAGGTTGGGCGTGTCATTCACCAGCAGCAACAGGGCGCGTGCGCGTTGCATGTGGCGCATGGCCTCTTCGTGCGTAACGCGGCCCATGCGTTCCAAGTGTGCGCCCAGCCCGGCTTCCGCCACGCTTTCCGCAATGGTGTGGTCCACCGGGCCCACAAAGCGCAGCTTGAATTTGGCGCTGAAATCCGGATCCTCATCGCAAAGCTTTTTCAAGGCCTTCCAAAGCTCCGGCGCATTGCGCGATGGGGACAGCGAGCCGATGTGTACCAGGCTGAAGGCCTCATCCACGGGTTCCGGCGGCCTGGGCAGATCGTCCGGATCGTATCCGTTGGTGATCACCCCCACTTGCTTGGCGCCGAGCTTCTTCAGGTCATCCGCCCAGTGCCAACTTACGCACAGCACTTGGTCTGCTTCGCGCAGCACCTCCCCTTCCAGGCGTTTGTGCTTGGCATCGGCCCAGTGGGTCAACTTCAGTTGCGCGTAAAAGTCGATGTCCGTCCACGGGTCGCGGAAGTCGGCGATCCACTTCACGCCCAACACACGCTTCAGTTCCAACGCAATGAGGTGCATGCTGTGCGGCGGGCCTGTGCTGACCACAGCATCCACCGGATGCTTGGCCAAGTAGTCCTTCAGGAATTTCACCGAAGGCCGCACCCACCACACCCGCGCATCAGGGATGAAGAAATTGCTCCGCACCCACAGCGCGAGATCCTCTTTCCAGCCGCCTTGCTTTTTCTCATTGAGGAAGCCCACTTGCACCTTCTCCTTGGTACTGCGGCCGGTGAAGCGCTTGTACAGGTTGAACGGTTCGGTGATGGGGCGTTTCACCACTTCAATGTCGCTGCGCACATCCTTCAACAAGCCGGGGTCGTCCGCCACCAGTTCGGGGTTTTCCGGCGTGTAGATCACCGGTTGCCAGCCCTGCTCGGGCAGCAGCTTGCTGAGCTTCAGCCAGCGGTACACGCCCGCACCGCCGTTGGGCGGCCAGTAGTAGGTGATGATGAGGACGCGTTTCATGAGGGCGTTGTTGGTTGTCAGTTGTCGGTTGTCAGTTGTTCGTTGGGGAGTGTCGCCGCCAGGCCTGACAACCGACAACTATCAACTGACAACTACTTACGCTTTTCAACCACTGCACGCACCCTCTTCCATTCCCAACCCAACACCAACAACACCAACGCCAGCAGCACAAAGGAGCTGATTGACGCAATGCGCCCCCCCACGTTGAAGGGTTTGCTCACGATGTGGAAGCGCACGGTGTGTTCGCCTGCAGGCACCTTCATGGCGCGCAGCACGTAGTCCGCACGCACGTAGGGTGCAGGCTTGCCGTCGATCTCCGCCACCCAATCGGGCCCGTACCAGATCTCGCTGAACACCACCACGCCGCCGTTGGCGCTCTTCACCGTATAGCTGAGGTCGTTGGATTTGTAGCCGTTCAATTTCACACTGGCCGTGCTGTCCGGGCGTGCGGCGTTGGCCACTTCACCGTAGTAGCGCGCATCCACCAAGGCGGTCCGCTTGGGATCGACCTTGCCCAGGGTGGTGATCTCCTCGTCCGCATTCTTCACTTCGCGCACCTCATCCACGAACCACGCGGAGCCCAGGGCATGCGGGTTCAGAATGGGCGGCTGGTCGTCGGCATAGATGATGTACTTCGTGTTGAGCATGTTCAGCGCTGGCAGCTTTGCCAGCACGCTATCGATGCTTTGGCGGTTGGGCGCGTGCTGCAGCACGGTGATCAGGCTGTTGATCTCCGGTGATAGCTGGAAGTCGATGAGCTCCTGGTAGCGCTTGAGCTTTGCGCCGTGGTAGCCGCCGATGCTCTTGTGGAAATAGCTCACCCGCGTGTCCTGCCAGGTGTTGCGCAGGCCCAGCACGCGGAAGTCCGTGGTGCGGCGCAGGCTGCCGAAGCGCGTGATGGCTTCCTCTTCTTTGCTGACCAGGCGCTGCGTACCGCTCAGCTTGCTCTTCTCCGCCTTCAGCCGCGCGAGCGCCTTGTCGTAGTCCGCATCGGTGGTGGCGTTGTCCTCTGCCTTCAGGATGGCCAGGTCCACCGCTTGCGGCTTGAAGGGCAGCGCATTGCTGGTTTCGTCTTCCCAGGAAATGTAGCGCCCCTTGTCGTCGCGGTCGTTGTTCAGGTAGCGGCGGTCCACGCTCCACAGGTCGACGAGCACCAGCAGGCCGATCCCGCCCAGCAGCACGGGTTTCCCGATCTTGCGGCGGCCAAAGGCCAACAGCAGCGTTGCCCCCAGCACAAGAAAAGCGAAGCTCCGCCAGGCATCCGCGCCCAGCACGCCAATGCGCCATGCCTTCAGCCCGTCGATGTAGGCCTGAACGGAGCCGGGCTCCTTGGCCGCGGCCATCTGTGCGCCCAGTTGCGCTTTCTCATTGTCGCCGAAAAAATCGAACAAGCTGCCGGGAATGACCGCGATCAACAGCACGAGGAACGCCAAGGCCCCGGTGGCGAGCAGGAACCGTTTCTCCTTCGCCTTTTCCCACTTGTCCTCCTCCAGCAATCGGCCCAAGTAGAGCACTGCAAGTACCGGCGCGGCCAATTCCACGACCACCAGGATGATGGTGACCGCGCGGAACTTATTGTAGCCGGGCACGTGGTCCAGGAAGAAATCGGTAAGTGGCATGAAATTGTGCCCCCAACTGAGCAACAGGGTGAGAAAGAAGGCCGCATACAGCGCATAGGCCAGAGTGTCTTTCCACAGCACCAGGCCGGCCAGCAGGTACGCAATGAGCAGCATGCCCACCACCACCGGGTTGCCGATCTGCGCCATCAAGACTACCAACGGCAGGCCACCGAGCAGCCACCAGCGCGCCTTCGCTTCGGCCTGCACCAGGAGCAACAGCATCAGGAGCACCACAATGGCGCCCAAATACACCGGGCCGCTCGTGAAGTCCTGGTCGCCCCAGTAGTTGTTCACGTAGCCGCCGGCCTGGTATTTGTCCAGCACCTCCTTGCGGAACCCAGGGTCCGTGATCTTGTCCAGGTCTTCCCGGCTCTGCAGCATGGAGCCGCTGGCGCCGCCCTTGATGTCCGGCACCAGCAGGGAAAGGCTTTCCTGCTTGCCGTAGCTCCAGTGGGTCACGTAATCGCGGTTCAGGCCGCCCGTCTTGTTCTCGTGGTCCGCCTCGCCCTGCGCGTTGATGGTGAGCTCGCTCTTGCCGCGCGTGGTGTACTGCCCGTACTCCCAGGTGCTCCACAGCAGCCCCAGGTTGCACAGCACCGCGAAGGCCGCGCCCACCAAGGCCAAGGTGCCACGACCGGCGAAATCGGCAACATGCTTCTCCCGGACGGCACGCCAGGCTTCCGCCAGCACATACAGTACCAGTAGCATGCCCATGTAATAGGCTATCTGCACGTGGTTGGCGTGCACTTCCAATGCCAGGAACAGCGCAAAGAGCGCCGCACCCAACAGTTTCCTTCCGTGAAGCAGCACGTAGAGCCCGCCCAGCACCATGGGCATGTAGCCAATGGCAACGGCCTTGCTGTTGTGCCCGGCCTGGATGATGATGAGAAAGTATGAGGAGAACGCATACGCCACGGCACCGATCAGGGCCAACCACGGCTTGGTGCGCAAGCATAGGAGCAGGATGAACATGCCCGCCAGGTAAAGGAAAAGGAACGAGGCCGGGCGGGGCAAGAACCCGGTGAACACCTTGTCCAGCCACGAAAGCGCGTTCTCCGGCCATACCACACCGATCTGGTAGCCCGGCATGCCGCTGAACATGCTGCCGGTCCACAGGGGTTCATCGCCGTCGAAGGCGGCCCGGTGCTCCTGCATTTCCTGTGCTGCACCGATGTAGTGCACAATGTCGCCTTGCGTAAGCCGCTTGCCTTCCAGGAGCGGGCTGAAATAACCCAGCGCGAGCATGAAGAAGGCGGCCAATGCCACCGCAATGGGCAGGGCTTTTTTCCAGTTGATCGGGTTCATGGTGTTCCGTTGGATCTATTTGATCTCCTCAAAATCGGCATCCTCGGCATCCGCCGGCGGCGTGCCGTGCTTGATCTCCTTCAATTGTTCAATGCGCACATCACCCTTGGGCCGCGGCTGCCCTGCCCCACTGCTTGGCCGCCTTCCGCTCCCTTGCTGCTGCACCCGCATCCAAAGGCGGAGCAACTGCCATGCAATGAGCAGGATGAGGATGGTGCGCAGCGTGCCGTTGGCCGAAAGCAGGTACATGGGCCGCGAAAGTAGGCTTGCCCGGCCACGCCGCTACCTTCGGCGCCCCATGGTCGGCCGCCACGCCCCCGCACTCGCGCCCCAAGCGCAACCACCGCCCATGGACCATCGCCGCATCAGCTATTTCCCCGGGCTGAACGGCCTGCGCTTCCTGGCCGCGTTGCTGGTGGTGATGCACCACTCGGAATCCATCATGCCGAAATACGGCCTGCCCCATTGGGACGGCCTGGGACTGTTCCGCAACGGCGGAAATGCCGTGACCTTTTTCTTCGTGCTGAGCGGCTTCCTCATCACCTACATTCTCCTGCGCGAGCACCGGGAAACCGGCCGAGTGCATGTGGGCCGGTTCTATATGAAGCGGGTGCTGCGGATCTGGCCCCTCTACTTCCTGCTCGTACTGATCGGCCTGGTGCTGTTGCCCTTGGCCGTGAAGTACCTGCACCTGCCCTACCAAATGCCCTACTCGGCCGGCCAGGTCTGGTACTGGTTCGTCTTTTTCCTCCCCGGGATCGTCACCTTTAAGTTCGGGCACCATTTATTGGAGCCGCTCTGGTCCATCGGCGTGGAAGAGGTGTACTACCTCGGCTGGGCACCGCTCTTCAAGGCCCTCCGCAAACATTTGCCGCTGGTGATGCTCGCTGTGGTGGGCATCAAATCCGTCCTGGCCCTGCTGGCACACCTTCAGTTCGGGGGGCCGCTCTTCGCCTACTTGGTGGAAACGTTCCAGTTCGAAGCCATGGCCATTGGTGGCCTGGGTGCTTGGCTGGTCTTCACCCGGGGGAATTCGCTCGCAGGGCATTGGCTTTTCCAAGAATCGATGCAGGTGTTGCTGCTCCTTGTGCTGGTTGCTTTCCTGGTGCTGCACGGCAATGTGCACCTGGCCGCATGGCGGGCGCTGTTCGAGACTCCCGTGCTTTCCTCCTTGCTGGTGCAGCTGCTCTTCCTCCACCTCATCATCAGCATTGCCGTGGTGCGTACGGGTCCGGTGCGGCTGGCCAACAAGTTTTGGGACTACCTCGGGGGCATTTCCTACGGCATTTACATGTACCACATGCTCCTGGTGTTTGCCTCCATGCTCCTGCTGAAACACGTGCTGGCAGCGGCCGGGCCGGTGGGCGGGCACCTCTTGCACTATGCCGTGGTGGTATCGGCCACCATTGGTGTTTCCGCGCTCTCCAAGCGGTACTTTGAAGACCCCTTCCTGCGGCTGAAAAACCGTTTTGGGATCGCTTCCGGCCGATAATTGCGCACGCAAACTGGCATCCCCGTCACTGCTGCCGCGTATGCATGGGTGCACAACGGAACGGGAAACACACCGAACCGTGAGTTCATGCTGCTTCATTTTGGAAAGCTGCATGGGCACGGCGCGGGGCCCTGCACCAACTGCCCGCGGCAGAACCAAACCCCGTTCATTTTCAAAACCTTACCTTTGCGCCCCCGTATCCGCGACCGGACCGGATTTCCCCCCTCCTATTTCCTCATGTCCTCCTTTGATTCGCTCGGCATCCGGGCCGAAATTCTGCGTGCCCTTGCCGACCTCGGGTTTGAAACACCCACCCCGGTGCAGGAAAAAACCATTCCCCATTTGCTGCAAGGCAATGGGGACATGGTGGCCCTGGCACAAACCGGCACCGGCAAAACCGCCGCATTCGGCATTCCCCTGCTGGAACTGGTGGACAAGGAGCAAAAGGTGGTGCAGGCACTGGTGCTGGCGCCCACGCGTGAGCTCTGCGTGCAGATCGCCAAGGACCTGGAACACTTCGCCAAATACCTGCCCGGCATCAAGGTGGTGCCCGTGTACGGCGGGGCCAACATCCGCGAGCAGATGCGCGGCATCCAGCGCGGCGCCAACGTGGTGGTGGCCACGCCCGGCCGCCTGATCGACCTGCTGGAGCGGGGTGTGGTGGACCTCGGCCACGTGCGTGTGGCCGTGCTGGACGAGGCCGATGAGATGCTCAACATGGGCTTTCAGGAAGACATCACCACCATCCTGGAGAAGACCCCGGAGGACAAGCGTACCTGGCTCTTCAGCGCCACCATGGGCCATGAGGTGCGCCGCATTGCCGGCAATTACATGCGCAACGCCGAAGAGGTGAGCGTGGGCGGCGGCAACAAGGCCAACGAGGCCATCACGCACCAATACACCGTGGTGATGGCCCGCGACCGCTACCTCGCACTGAAGCGCTTCGTGGATGCGGATCCGGAGATGTTCGCCATCGTGTTCTGCCGCACCAAGCAGGACACCCAGGAGCTGGCCGAGCACCTCACGCGCGACGGATACAACGCCGATGCCATTCACGGGGACCTGAGCCAACAGCAGCGCGACCGTGTGATGGCCCGCTACCGCGCCAAGAACCTCCAACTGCTCATTGCCACCGATGTCGCAGCGCGCGGCATCGACGTGAGCAACATCAGCCATGTGGTCCATTTCGACCTGCCCGGCGAAACCGAGAGCTACACCCACCGCAGCGGACGCACCGGGCGCGCCGGCAAAACCGGCATTTCCCTGAGCATCATCGGCAGCCGCGACCTCTTCAAGATCCGCGGCCTGGAACGCCAGCTCAAGGTGCGCTTCAGCTACGTGCGCGTGCCGGACGGCACCGAGATCATGGAGCGCCAATTGCTCGCCCTGGTGGACCGCATCAAGAACGTTGAGGTGGATGAGGAAGCCATCGGCGGATTGATGGGCGCCGTGGCGCTGGACCTGGCAAGCCTGGACCGCGAAGAGATCATCAGGCGCATCATCACCTTGGAATTCGAGCGCTTCCTGAAGCCATACAAAGGCGCCCGCGACCTCAACGTGGACCTGGCCCGAAAGGACCACAACCCGCGCGAGCGAAAGGAGAAAACCGAATTCGGCCGTGCACCCGCCGGTCCCATGCGCTCCATGTTCATCAACATAGGCACCAAGGACGGCTTCGACAAGGGCAAGATGCTTGGCTACCTCTGTGGAATCACCGGCCTCACCGGCCAGCACTTCGGCCGCATCCTGCTCAAGGACATGTACAGCTTCATCGACATCGACGCCAATTTCTTCGATGAGGCCATGGGCCACTTCAAGGCCGCCAACTACAAGGGCCGCAAGGTGCGCGTGGACGAGGGCAGCAGCGGGGGGGCAACCGGTGCGCGCGATTTCAAGGCGGACAAGAAACGCTTCAACAAGGCGCGCTACCAGTAACCGTGAAAGGATGCAGGGCCATCGGGTCTAACGCGCCCTGCGGGCGCGGCTTCCAGTAGTATTCAAACCACAGATGGACGCGGATGAACACGGATAAATGCGCGATGTTGGAAGTGGGCCGCGACTTTGCGTCCGACACCCGGAGATGTAAGTGATCCGTGTCCATCCGTGTGGACCCGCCTGCCGGCCGGCAGGTCCGTGGTTCGTCCAAGTGTTGGATTTGCGCCGCTATGCGCAGCATTAAGAGGCGATAGCCCTGTGAAAGGATGTGACGGGGCAATTGTCCGCAACGGGGGCCGTTACCTTTGGGCTTTTACGATGAACCGCGCAACCGCATTGCTTCCATTCCTTTTGCTCGCTTCCTGCGGAAACACCATGTCCGACAACCAAGCACCGCAACAAAAATTGCCCATGGACCAACATGACTTGAAGGGCCTCAGCGTGGCCCACTTCGCCGAAGGCTGCTTCTGGTGCTCGGAAGAGATCTTTCAAAGCGTGAAGGGCGTAAAGGCCGTGATCAACGGCTATTCCGGCGGCAAGGAGCCCAACCCCACCTACGAGGAAGTGAGCGATGGCAAGACCGGCCACGCCGAATCCGTGGAGGTGTACTATGACCCCAAGGAGGTAAGCTTCGAGACCTTGGTGAAGGTGTTCTTCGCCAGCCAAGACCCCACCACGCCCAGCCGGCAAGGGCCGGACGCGGGATCGCAATATCGTTCCATCGCGTTCTATGACACTCCGGAACAAAAAGCCTTCATTGAAGGCTATATCAAACAACTGGATGCATCCGGCCAGTACAGTGCGCCCATCGTAACCGAAGTGGTGCCCTTCGTGAAATTCTGGAAAGCGGAGGAATACCACCAGAACTACGCGGAAAACAACCCGAACAACCCGTACATCCGGGGCGTATCACTTCCACGGTTTGAAAAGTTCAAGGAAAAAATGCCGGAAGTGGTGAAGGGAGGGAAATAGTCCGTTGTTCGTAGATTTCAGTTGGCATTCCGCGTGACAGGGTTCCTGTATTTATCCATGCCTGGCAACCGGCAACTGTGATCTGTATACAGCGATTGCATGCCCAAAGCAAATCATCCAAGGAAAGGCACGCCTGTACAAACAGTATCCATCTGCGCCATCCAGGGCAAACGCATCTAAATTCAAGCAATCAATTCATCAACATGAAAATCAAGGATTTGAGGTTAGCCCTTCGGCTCCGCTCAGGGCAATGTATCGTTAGTGACTGGATGATAACCATGAACTGC
>JAFDZY010000374.1 GCA_018266685.1 Bacteroidota bacterium | reverse complement strand
TTACCTGGCCTGCAAACTTCAGCTATGCGCAATCACAGCCAATGGGCCGGTTGATAACTCACCATCCCTTTTGTCCATTAGCCCACATGCCACCCAAAAACACCATCCCTTTTGTCCATTACTCCGCATTTTTCATTTACGGGTTTAGAACACGGTCACACGTTGGCGATCGTTTCGGCCTTGTATTCGCCAGCCTCCAGCTTCTTCTTCACTTCCTTGAAGCTGGCTATGGTCCGCTTCACATCCTCCAAACTGTGCGTGGCCGTGGGGATCAACCGCAGCAGGATTTCGCCCTTGGGGATCACCGGGTACACCACGATGCTGCAAAAGATGCCGTGGTGTTCGCGCAGGTCCAGCACCACGTTGGTGGCCTCGGGAATGTTGCCCTTCATGTAAACCGGCGTTACGCAACTGTTGGTCTTCCCGATGTCCAGCCCGTCCGCCTTCAGGCCGCTTTGCAGCGCACGGGTAATGGTCCACAGTTTTTCCTTCAGCTCCGGCATGGTGCGCATCATTTCCAGGCGCTTCATGGCCCCGATCACGATGGGCATGGGCAGGCTCTTGGCAAAGGTTTGGCTGCGCATGTTGTAGCGCAGGTACATGATCACATCCTCCGGCCCGCTGATGAATGCGCCGATGCTGGCCATGCTCTTGGCGAAGGTGCCGAAGTAGATGTCCACCGCATCGGCAACGCCTTGCTCATCCGGTGTGCCGCGCCCGTCGCGGCCCATTTGGCCAAAGCCGTGCGCATCGTCCACAAAGAGGCGGAAGTTGTACTGCGCTTTCCGCTGCACGATCTCCTTCAGTTTTCCTTGGTCGCCGGCCATGCCGAACACGCCCTCGGTCATTACCAGGATGCCGCCACCGGTTTGCTCCACCACCTTGCGGGCGTGCTCCAACTGCTTGTCGAAGCTCTCCATGTCGTTGTGCTGGAACTGGAAGCGCTTGCCGGCGTGCATGCGCGCCCCGTCCATCATGCAGGCATGGCATTCGCTGTCAAAAACCAGCACGTCGTGGCGGGTGAGCAGCGCGTCGATGGTGCTCATGCAGCCTTGGTAGCCAAAATTGAGCAGGAAGGTGTCCTCCTTGCCCATGAAGTCGCTCAGCTGGTCTTCCAACTGCTCGTGGTACTTGGTTTGGCCGCTCATCATGCGTGCGCCCATCGGGTACGCAAGGCCCCAGTCCTTCGCGGCTTGTGCATCCACCTTGCGGATCTCGGGATGGTTGGCCAGGCCCAAGTAGTTGTTCAGGCTCCACACCAGCACTTCTTTGCCGCGAAAGGTCATGTGCGGCCCCAGCTCACCCTCCAGCTTGGGGAAGGAGAAGTAGCCGTGCGATGCTTTGGCGTGGCGGCCAATGGGACCTGCGTCCTTGCGGATCTTGTCGAAAATATCGTTCATGTTGGAGGTTGCTTCCGGTGGCGAAGGTAAGCGAGCGCCGGATGTTTGCCCGTGCCAGGGCTATCGCCCCTTAATGCTGCGCCTGGCGGCGCGTATCCAATACTTGGGCGAACCACGGATCCACACCGATGAACACGGATCGCGAGCCTCTCCAGGTATCGGACGCAAAGCCGTGGCCCACTTCCTGCATCGCGCATTTATCCGTGTTCATCGGTGTTCATCCGTGGTTTAGAATTCGGGCAAGTCGCGACCGCAGGGCGCGCAAGAGGCGATAGCCCTGTTGCCCATGCCATGAACGCGGAGTGCATCCTACCTTTGCCGCCTTCCATGCGCACCCTTTCCGTTTTTGCCCTGTTGGCGGCCGTGCTGCTGGCTTCTTGCAGCGAGTTCAGCAAAGCGGTAAAAAGCACGGACGTGCAGTACAAGTACCGCATGGCGGTGCAGTACTTCGATAAGCCCGATTACGACCGCGCCATGCCGCTGCTGGAGGAGCTGCTGAGCCTTACGCGCGGCGACACGCTCTACGAGCCGGTAAGCTACTACTATGCCAAGGGCTATTTCGGCATGAAGGACTACATCCTGGCGGGCTATTACCTGGGGAATTTCACCAAGACCTTCCGGAACAGCGTGCATGCCGAAGAATGCGCCTTCCTTTCCGCCTTTTGCTATTACAAGCAATCGCCGGAGTTTGAATTGGACCAGGCGGACACCAAGACTGCCATCGACAAGCTGCAGTTGTTCATGGTGCGCTACCCGGAAACGCAGCTCAAGGATTCCTGCAACAACCTGATCGACGAACTCCGCCTTAAGCTGGAGAAGAAGGACTATTTCGGGGCCAAGCAATACCTGCGCACCCGCTACTATGCCTCGGCCAGCGACGCCATGCAGGGGTTCTTGCGCAAATGGCCCAATTCCACCTACCGTGAGGACGCGCTTTTCAGCATCCTGCAGGCTGACCATGACCTGGCCATGAACAGTGTGGAGGCCAAGAAAGCGGAGCGGGTAGAGGCCGGTATCCGATCATTCAATACCTTTGCGGACGCTTTTCCGAACAGTACCCGGCTTTCCATGGCCAAAGTGCTGATGAAGGACCTGCAAGCCCAGCAAGAAATACTGCAACGCACGCCTACACCATGAACCCGAAGTTCAGCACCGCCGCCAAAACCACCGTTACCCGCAACGTGAACCGCCTGGACGCGGAAACGGGCAACATCTATGAAAGCGTGGCGATCCTTGGCAAGCGTGCCAACCAGATCGCCGTGGAGATCAAGACCGAACTGAACGAGCGCTTGGAAGAGTTCGCCGTGAGCGGGGAAAACATTGAGGAGGTGTACGAGAACCGTGAGCAGATCGAGGTGAGCCGGATGTACGAGCGCATGCCGAAACCCTCCGCCATTGCCGTGGAGGAAATGCTTGAAGGCCGCATTGTGTTCCGCCACACCGAGGTGCCGGCGGCCACTGCCGAATAATTTGCTTTCCCGGATGGGTGCGGCCAGCGTCCTTCCACGCCGTGTGCTGCTGGGCGTTAGCGGCGGCATAGCTGCCTACAAGGCCCCTCTGTTGGTGCGCGCCTTGGTGAAGGCCGGTGCCGAAGTGCAGGTGGTGATGACGCCGGCAGCGCATGAATTTGTATCCCCCTTGGTGTTATCCACGCTCAGCGGGCGGCCGGTGCTTACTGAACTGGTGGCGAAGCAAAACGGTACCGCGGCATGGAATGACCACGTGCATTTGGCCCGCTGGGCGGATGTGCTGCTGATAGCACCGGCAACGGCCAACACGTTGGCCAAGATGGCGCATGGCCTCTGCGACAACCTGCTGCTGGCCTGTTGGCTCAGCGCGGAATGCCCCGTGTACGCAGCACCTGCCATGGACGTGGACATGCACGGCAACCCCGCTACGCAAGGAAACATCTCCCGTTTGAAGGAAAGGGGCGTTCGGATGATCGGGCCGGAGGACGGGGAGTTGGCCAGTGGTCTGCATGGCTTGGGCCGCATGACGGAACCAGAGGCCATTGCGGAGCAGTTGATCACGGACCTCATGGGCCGTTCGCCGTTGGCAGGCTTGAACCTCCTGATCACGGCAGGCCCCACGCACGAGGCCATCGACCCGGTTCGCTTCATCGGCAACAGCAGTTCCGGCAAGATGGGCTTCGCCTTGGCGGAAGAAGCTGCTGCGCGCGGTGCCAACGTGGAGCTGATCACCGGGCCGGTGGCGCTGGCTGCCGGTCATTCCGGGATCCATCGCACCGATGTGGTTTCCGCCGCGCAAATGGCCGAGGCCGCAAAATTGCGCTTCCCGCAATGCGATGTGGCCATTTTGAGCGCTGCCGTGGCCGATTGGCGCCCTGCATCCGCAGCAGGGCGGAAGCTGAAGAAGAAGGACGGCCCGCTAACGCTGGAAATGGAAGCCACGGAGGATATCCTGGCTTGGATGGGTGCGCACAAGGTTTCCGCACAGCTGTTGGTGGGCTTTGCTCTGGAAACAAATGATGAAAGGCGGCATGCGGAGGAAAAATTGGCGCGGAAGAACCTTGACCTGATCGTGCTCAATTCCTTGCGGGACGCCGGTGCGGGCTTTGGGCACGACACCAACAAGGTTACCCTGATCGATGCCCGCAAGAATGCTGCTGAACTTCCGTTGATGACCAAGCAGGCCACGGCCCGTGTTATACTTGACCACGTGGAAAAACTGATCTCCCATGCGCATTAAGCTGTTCGTGTTCCTGTTGCTGGTGTCCTTCACGGCAGCCAAGGCGCAAGAGTTCAATTGCAAGGTGTCGGTGATCGCCCCGAAGATCCAGAGCACGCCCAAGCGGGTGTTTGAGAGCATGGGCACCAGCATCACCGAGCTGATGAACACCCGGCGATGGACCAACCTGAACTTCAGCCCCAAGGAGCGCATCGATTGCAACATGCTGCTCACCATCACCGAACAAAGCTCCGCGGACCACTTTTCAGGCACGCTACAAGTGATTTATTCACGGCCAGTGTATGGCTCCGATTACATGAGCCCGGTGGTGGACATCCTGGACAACAACATTCAGTTCACGTTTCTGGAAAACACGCAGATCGAGTTTTCCCCGGAACGCTTCACGAACAACCTCTCTTCCGTGGTTGCCTTTTATGCCTACTTCATCCTCGGCTTGGATGGCGATACCTATTCGCCCATGGGCGGCAGCGATTTTTACAGCCAGGCGCAAACGGTGGTGAGCAACGCCCAGAACGCCAGCGAGCCGGGCTGGAAAGCCTTTGAGGACCAAAAGAACCGCTATTGGCTGGTGGACAACCAGCTTCAGTCCGCCTTCCGCCCGTTGCGGCAATTTCTTTATGATTACCACCGCAATGGTTTCGATGTGATGTACACCGACCTGGCAAAGGGCCGCAAGGCCTGCGCCGCAGCCATTGAGACGCTTAAATCGGTGCACCAGGCCAAGCCCAGCAGCTACAACCTGCAAGTGCTCTTCAACGCCAAGTACAACGAGCTGGTGGAGCTTTTCAAAGGCTCCGATCCACAGGAGCGGGCCAAGGTGTACAATACCCTGCAAATCATCGATCCCGGCCACATCAACCAGTACATGGAGATGATGAAGCCGTCGCGTTAGGCGGCTTCCCGGCCTATTTCAACCGTTGGTCCAAGCTGTCCAGTATGTGGCACTTGCCGCTGAAGGCGAGGCCCAACGTGGTGCTCTTGCGCCCATGCCCGAAAAATACGAGCGTATCCGGGTGCGTGCCGTTCAGGTCCAGCAGCGTGGTGTTCAGCTTCCATTGGCCGTTCGGCATCAGTGCACGCTCATACCAGATCACGCCCACAGTGTCCTTCAGCACTTCCCCGGCAAAGGTCTCCGCCTCGTAATAGCTTTTACCGGTGGCCGCATCCACCAATCGGCCCGGCGTATGCCATGGCGCACCAAGGGCGGCATGCACCGCGCTGTCACCCGAAGATAAAATGTAGAGGGAAGTGCCGCCGTTCAATGGCCGCTCCTTGGTACCCCTGCACAGCAGCCATGTGCGCCCCAACGGATCCGTGAGCCTGCCTGTCAGGCGGAATTCCTTCAATCCGGTGGCCAACGTGTCGCCGTTGTGGAACACCAGGGTGGCCGGGTCTTGCGCTACGATGCGGAAGCCGGCGGCCTGGGCCAATTGGGCCAGGGTGTCCACGGTGGTTTGCAACGAGTCCGGCGTTGTGGCCGCCAAGGATGAAGGATGCTTCTGCGGAGTGGTGCAGGCAAAGACCAGCGCAATGATGGGAAAAAGAAGGGACCGGCGCGGCATTGTGGATCTTGGGAGTTGCGCCAAACTTAGGATTCCACCTTATTCCGGGCGGCAGCAAGCGCGAAAAGCTGCTCACAGCAGGCTTCCCGCCAGCCAGCGCATTTGCAATTCTGCCACCTTGGCCTCGAACTGGGCAGTGAGCAGCCGGTTCTCCGCGGCCACCACGCTCTGCTGCACATCGCGCAGTTGCACGGCGGTGATCACACCGATGCGCCAGCTCTCCATGGCCACCTGCAGCTGGGTGCGGGCTCCGGTGAGGTTGCCTTCTTCCAGGTTGACGCGTTGCCCGGCGAAGCCGTATTGCGTCCAAGTGTCCTGCAGGTCGCGCTCCAGCTCCAATTGGGCCTGTTGCACACCGAGGTCGGCCTGCTGACCGGCCAGCTTGGCCTGCTTCACGGCCTTCACCGCGCCGCCCCGGAACAGCGGCACGCTGAGCGTGAGGCCGTACTGGGGGCCAAGGCGCCGGTTGCTGGTGAGGAAGCCCACGTCGGAGGTGGTCTTGGCATAGCCGTAGTTGGCAAAGCCGTCCAGTTGCGGCAACAAGGTGCCGCGCAGTTCCTTCACGGTGAGGTCCGCAGCGATGCGCTCCTCGCGGGCCAGTTGCAGCGCCGTGTTGGCGCCCAAGGCCGCCTGCCTCACCGTGGCCAGGTCCAGCGGGGCAGGGGCGGGGATCACCGTGTCCACGGTGAAGGCGGTGCCCGGGTCGCGGGCCAGCAGGGTGTTCAAGGCATTGTGGGCCATGGTTGCCTGCTGCATCAAGGCCAGCAGTTGCGCGCTGTCCGCGTTGAAGTCCAATTGCGCCTGCACCAGCTCCAGCCCGGAGGCCGCGCCGATGCGCTTGCCGGTCTCCACGATCCGCAGCCGGTCACGCGAGGTCTGCATGCTTTCCTGCTGCACGGCCACGGCCTTTTCCAGCTGCACCAGTTGGAAGTAGCCGGTGAGCACACCGTAGGCGGTGGACTCCAACTGTTGCCGCAACTGGCTCTCGCCGATGCGCTCCAAGGCTTCCAAGCGGTCCTTGGCGGCGAACATGCTCATCCCGTCGAAGAGCGTCCAGTTCAATTCCACCTGGCCGTTGAGGGAGCGGGAGTTGGCGTTGCTGGCGTCGCGCACTTCACCGGAGAAGAACTCCTGCTTGGTGCTGGAGTTGTCCACGCTCCAACCCCCGGTGGCGTCCACGCGGGGCAGCATGCCGGCCGCGCCGGGGTTGTCCGCCAGCTTGGCCATTTCCGCGCTGTTACGGGCGATGCGCACGCCGTAGTTGTTCTCCAGCGCGGCCTTCACGGCATCTTCCGCCGTGAGATGCTGCGCGGACAGTGCAGTGACGAAGAGAAGCAGGGAAGAGGTGAGAAGGAGTCTCATGCGGTCTGGGGTCCTGGTGCGGGTGGATCGATCGCCTTCCGGTCATCGGCACTTCCCCTCATGTCTTCTTCACTTCCTTCCGCCTGGTCCGTTCCGCTTGCCATGTAGCTGTACAGCGCCGGCACCACGAAGAGGGTGAGGATGAGCGCGAAGAGCAGGCCGCCGATGATGGCCACGCCCATGGGCACGCGGCTCTTGGAGGCGGCGCCCAGGCCCAGCGCGATGGGCAGCGAGCCCAGGGCCATGGCCAAGGTGGTCATCAGGATGGGGCGGAAGCGCTGGCGGGCGGCATCGGCCACGGCGGGGGTGCGCAGCAGGCCGTGTTCCTGCCGCTGGTTGGCGAATTCCACGATGAGAATGCCGTTTTTTGTGACCAGGCCAATGAGCACGATGATGCCGATCTCGCTGAAGATGTTCAACGTGTGCCCGCCGAGCCAGAGGCTGAACAGCGCGCCGGCCATGGCCAGGGGCACGGTGAACATGATGATCAGCGGGTCCACCCAGCTTTCAAATTGTGCGGCGAGGACCAGGAAGATGAGCACCAGGGCCAACAGGAAAGCGAAGTAGAGGCTGCTGGAGCTTTCCGCGTACTCCTTGCTCACCCCGGCCAGTGTGGTGCTGAAATCGGCCGGCAGCACTTTCTTGGCGACGCGGTCCATGGCAGCGATGCCGTCGCCGAGCGTCTTGCCGTCGGCCGGGTTTGCGCTCACGGTGGCGCTCACGTAGCGGTTGTAGCGGAACAATTGCGGCGGGTTGCTGCGCAGGGTGAGCTTCACCAGGTTGTCCATCTGCACGGGCTGGCCCTGGTCGTTGCGCACGTAGGCGCTGGTGAGGTCCAGCGGCTTGTCGCGGTCGCTTCTTGCAGCCTGGCCGATCACCTCGTACTGCTTGCCCTTGAAGATGAAGTAGCCGTAGCGCTGGCCGCTGAAGTAAAGCTGCAGCGTTTGGGCGATGTCGAGCACGCTCACGCCAAGGGCCTTGGCGCGGTCGCGGTCGATCTCCACGTTCAGCTCGGGCTTGTTGAATTTCAGGTTGAGGTCCACCACGGAAAAGGTGGGATCCTGCTGTGCGGCGTCCATGAATTTGGGGATCACTTTGCGCAGGCTCTCGAAATCGGGCGCCTGGATCACATACTGCACGGGCAACCCGGCAAAGCGGCCCCCGCCGATGGTGGCCTCCTGCACGGCGAAGGTGCGGGCGAAGTTGTATTTCTGCGCCAGGGCCATGGTGCGCTTGGCCAGATCGTCCTGGCTGAGGGTGCGTTCATCGGGCGGCACCAGCGAAACGCGCACGAAGCCGGTGTTGGTGCTGGCGGTGGAACCGAAGCCGGGGGCGGTGACGGAGAGGGTGTTTTCCGTCTCCTTCATGGTGTCCACCAGCTGGATGATGTGGCCGAGGTACTCATCCATCTTGTCGAAGCTGGTGCCCTCGGGTGCGGTGCTCATCAGCATGAAGCGGCTCTTGTCCTCGTTGGGCGCCAGCTCGCTGGGGATGGTCGCGCCGATGCCCCAGATCGCTGCGACACAGGCGATCATGATGGGCCAGGTGAGCCAACGGCGGCGCAGGAAACCGTCCAGCCAGCGGCCATATCCTTCGGTGAGCCGGTTGAAGAAGCGTTCGCTGGCGGCATAGAAGCGACTGGGCTTGTCGCGGTGCTTGAGCCAACGGGCACTGAGCATGGGGGTGAGCGTGAGACTGACCACGGCGCTGATGAGCACCGCGCCCGCCACCACCACGCCGAATTCGCGGAACAGGCGCCCGGTGAGGCCGCTAAGGAAGATGATGGGAAGGAACACCGCCGCCAGGGTGATGGTGGTGCTGATGATGGCGAAGGTGATCTCCTTGCTGCCGAGGTGGCCGGCCTCCAGCGGGGGCATGCCGCCCTCGATCTTGGCGTAGATGTTCTCCAGCACCACGATGGCATCATCCACCACGATACCCGTGGCCAGCACGATGCCCAGCAACGTGAGGATGTTGATGCTGAAGCCCGATACGTACATGATGAAGAAGGAGCCGATCAGGGAGATGGGGATGGCCAGCACGGGGATCAGCGTGGTGCGCCAGTCGCGCAGGAAGAGGAAGATGATGACCACCACCAGCAGGAAGGCGATGACAATGGTTTCCTCCACCTCGCTGATGGCCTTGCGGATGTTGGTGGTGCTGTCCAGCGCCATGGTGTAGCGCAGGTCACCGGGCATTTCCTTTTTGATCTGCGCCACGCGCTTGTAGAACTCGTCGGCGATGGCGATCTGGTTGCTGCCTGGCTGCGGCGTTACCGCAACGGCCACCATGGGGACGCCGCCGTCGCCGCGCAGCAGGGTCTTTTCGTTCTCGGCGCGCAGCTCGGCCTTGCCCACGTCCTGAAGGCGCACCTTGCGGCCACCGTCGTCACGCAGGATCATGTCGTTGAACTGTTCCGGCGTTACCAGCCGGCCCATGGTGCGGATGGTGAGCTCGGTCTGGTTGCCTTCGATGCTGCCGCTGGGCAGCTCCACGTTCTCCCTGGCCAGCGCCGTGCTGATGTCCTGCGGGGTGATGCCGAAGCCCGCCATCTTCAGCGGGTCCAGCAGCAGTTTCATGCTGTATTTGCGCTCGCCCCAGATCTGTACCGTGCTTACGCCGGGGATGGTCTGGATGCGCTCCTTGAACTGGTTAGTGGCGATGTCGGTGAGCTCCAGCAGCGAGCGCTGGTCGCTCTGGATGGTCATGCTCAGAATGGAGCTGGCATCGGCATCGCTCTTCACCGTGACCGGCGGATCCACGTCCGGTGGCAGGGTCTTGATGGCTTGGCTTACGCGGTCGCGCACGTCGTTGGCCGCTGCCTCCAGGTTGGCGTCCAGGTTGAATTCCACCGTGATGGTGCTGCGCCCGTCGCTGCTGATGCTGGTGAGTGAGCGGATGCCGGCGATGCCGTTGATGCTTTCCTCCAGGATCTCGGTCACCTGGCTTTCCATGATGTCCGCGCTGGCACCCTGGTAGTTGGTGGTCACCGTGATCACCGGCGGGTCCACGCTGGGGAACTCGCGCACACCGAGGTAGGTGAAGCCCACGATGCCAAAGAGCACGATGAGGATGGAGATCACCGAGGCCAGCACGGGCCGGTTGATGCTGATGGAACTGATGTTCATGGGGATGATCGGAAAATCAGACGATCAGAAGATCAGACGATCAGAAAATTCGATGGATCCACCAACACGGTTGCGGCCGAGCCTGACAACTGAAAACCAACAACCAACAAGTGTGAACTCATCCTCATTGCTCCAATGCTGCGCTGTCCATTGCGGTGAATGGGTTTGCCGCTTCCGGTGGTGCGGCCTGCACGGCCATGCCTTCGCGCAGTTGCAGCAGCCCCGTGGTGATCACCGTGTCGCCCGGTTGCACGCCCTCTACCAATTGCACGTCCGTGTTGGTGCGGATGCCCGTATGCACGCGTGCAGAAACCGCCTTGCCGCCCTTGATCAGCATCACCTTCTGCCCTTGGATGTCCGGGATCAGGGCTTCGGTCGGGATCATCAGGGCATCGGCCACGTGCGCCAATTCCACGTTCACCCGGACGAATGAACCCGGCCGTAGGGCACCGTTGGCATTGCTGTTACGGGCGCGTACGCCGATGGTGCGGGAGGCGGGGTCCACGCCGGGATCGATGGCATATACTTCGCCTTGGTGGCGGGTGGTGTCGCCTTCCAGGGTGAAGGTGATCTGTTGGCCGGCCTTCATGTCGCGGCCGAAGCGTTCCGGCACGGTGAAGTCCACCTTGATCGGGGTGACCTGTTGCAGGTCTGTGATCAGCGTGTTGGGCGATACGTAGCCGCCCAAGCTCACCTGCCGCAGCCCGATCTTGCCGCTGAAAGGCGCGCGGATCACCGTCTTGGCGATGAGCGCCTGCAGGTTGTCGCGGTCGGCCTCAGCGCTTTGCAACACGATCCGGGCATCATCATAGTCCTGCTGGCTGATGCCGTTCACGGCCAGCAGCTGCTTCTTGCGGGCTTCATCGTCCTGGGCCAGTTGCACGGCCAGCCCGGCCTTGCGCAGCTGGGCCTGCAGGTCGTCATCGTTGATCCGCACCAGCTCCTGGCCCTTGGCCACGTTGCTGCCTTCCTGGAAACCGATGGATTCCACACGGCCCGCCACCTCGCTGCGCACTTCCACCGCCTCATTGGCCATCAGGCTGCCCGTGGCTTGTATGGTGTTGTTCAGCGGTTCCGGCCGCACCACTTTCACCAGTACTTGCATGGGTCCGTTCGGGCCTCGGCCCCCGGCCTGCTCCTTACCGCCGCCGCAAGCGGCCAAAAGCAGTACCAGCGCCGTGGCTGGCAGCATCGGGGTCTTCAGGGGATGTATTCTTCCTTGCATGGATGGGTTCATGGTTGCGCCGTTGCACCGTGGAGGTTGCCCAAGGCGCTTCTCAATTGTTGCAGGAACAGGTCCCGTTCGCCGGTGTTGAATTCCTTCAGGGCCATGCGGTCCAGCGCGGCGTGCACTTTCTTGATCTCCTTGGCGGCCGCCTTGGCCTTGGGCAGCAGCTTCAGGTGGTGCTTGCGCCGGTCTTCCGGGCACACGGCGCGCTCCACGAAGCCACAGGCGCAGAGGTGGTCGATGCAGCGGGCCATGGCCACCTTGTCCATGTGCAGCGCGTCGGCCAGCTCCTGCTGGCTGATGCGCCCTTCGTGCTCCACGATCAGGGAGAGCACGAAGTAGCCGCGCTCGATGCCCAAGTGGGCCAAGCGCTCCTGCAGCAAGGTGAAGTAGCGCTGGCCGATGCGTGCGCACCAGAATCCGAGGGAGCGTTCCTTGGCCAATTGCATTTCGGGGGTGCAAAGGTCGGGTGCGATCCGTTACAAATGCAACTAAATGGCGGGGGGGCGTTAACGATCGTGAAAAGCCGGGCCTTTCCGGCAGGTGTGCAGGCACGGAATGCGGACCGACGGCCCAAGTCCGGGCGGCATTCCCTTTATTTGCAAGCCGCCGGAACTCCCCGGCGGTTTGATCAACCCCTTCGTTGCGCATGCACTTCCGAATGCCCGCCGTTGCTGTTGCGGCCCTTTTCTTCGGCAGCCTCCACGCCCAGGACGACCTGGTGAAGAAGACCAGCCAGACCGCCACGGACACCACCGGCTACCGCTTCACCACCGTGGTGAGCGCCGAGGTGACGCCCGTGGAGAACCAAGCCTCCTCAGGCACATGCTGGAGCTACAGCGCCAACAGCTTCCTGGAGTCGGAGATGATCAAGGCCGGCGGACCTGCCATCCACCTGGCCAAGATGTACACTGCGCGCAAGTCCTACGAGGACAAGGCTGACAGCTATGTGCGCATGCATGGCAGCCTGAATTACGGCGACGGCGGCGAGCCGCATGACGTGATCAACATGTACGCCAAGTACGGCACCATGCCGGAGGAGAACTACCTGGGCCTCAACTATGGCACGGACAAGAACCAATTCGGGGAATTGCAAGCCGTGCTGAAGGCCATGCTGGATGCGGTGATCAAGGCACCGAACCGCGGCAAGCTCACCCCGGTGTGGAAGAAGGCGTTCAGCGGCGTGCTGGACGCTTACCTGGGGCAGGTTCCGGAAACCTTCACGTACAAGGGCAAGAGCTACACCCCGCAGAGCTTCGCCAAGGAGGTGGTGAAGCTGGACCCCGCCAACTATGAGGAGTTCATCTCCGTGACCAGCGCGCCCTACTGGCAGAAATCCATGATGATGGTACCGGACAATTGGGCGTTTGAGCAGTGCTGGAACATCCCCATGGAGGACATGATCGGCATCATCGACAACGCACTGAAGAACGGCTACACGGTGGCCTGGGGCGGTGATGTCAGCGAACCATCGTTCAGCTGGAAGAACGGCATTGCCTGGGTGCCGGCAACGCCTGCCGATGAACTCACCAAGGAGCAGAAGGAGGACCTCTTCTCCGGCCCCAAGCCGGAGATGAAGATCACGCCGGAGCTGCGCCAGGAAGCGTTCGACAACTACACCACCGGCGATGACCACGGCATGCAGCTCACCGGCATCGCCAAGGACCAGGACGGCAACGAGTGGTACATCGTAAAGAACTCCTGGGGCGTGAAGAATGACCACGAGGGCTACCTGTACATGAGCAAGAACTACGTGCGGTACAAGACAACCTCGTTCATGGTGAACCGCAAGGCCATCCCCTCGGACGTGCTGAAGAAGCTGAAGGGATAGGGTTGTTCCTGCCAAGCATTCATTGTGTACGTCATTGCGGGCCCGACTCGGGCGAAGCAATCCATTGCGGGAGGATCGGGGAATGGACTGCTTCGTCGCAGAGCCTCCTCGCAGTGACGAACTCATTGTGACACGTCATGGCGAGCCCTTGCGGTCCCGGCCTTGAGCTGGGAAGCAATCCATGAGCTCTTGGGTCTCTTCACCCCACCAGGTGCGACAGCCCGCTGTTCACGCCCTCGTAGAGGTCGCGCACCTTGCGGTCGTTGCACAGCTTCCGGAAGCCTTCGCGGATCGGCTTGTACGCATCGTGGATGGGGCAGGGGTGTGCATCGCTGCACTTGTTCAGGCCAAGGCCGCACTGCTTGAAGAGGTCGGAGCCGTCAATGGTCTCCACGATCCGGATCACCCGCTGGTCGGCCTGTTTGGGCGTGATGTAGAAGCCGCCCTTGGGCCCCTTCGCGCTCTGGATGATGCCCGCCTTCACCAAGCGTTGCAGCAGCTTGCCCACGGTATGTTCGTTCTCGCCCGTGTACGCGGCCACTTCCTTCAGGCTGCTCCGCTCACCGGTGCGCAGGCGTGAGCCGAGGAAGATCACGGCCTTGATGGACGCTTTGCAGGTGAGGCTCAGCATGGTTCAGTAGGCGCCCAGGAAGGCGCGGCCCGCATCGGAGATCATGTCCTGTTTCCACGGCGGATCGAAAGTGATCGTCACTTCCGGCACATAGCCCGGAAGCGTCATCTTCAGCGCTTCGGTGACATTGGCCTGG